>JAGBAK010000052.1 GCA_017938985.1 Clostridia bacterium | reverse complement strand
CTATATCTTTTCTTAATTTCCCATATACCACTTTTCTTCTGTACTTCGGTACAAGAACTATGTGATATTGACACTTCCATCTTGTGTGTGATAAACTACTTTCATCCACAATTATTCGACCTCCTTTGATTTTTTGATTTTGCAGTTGGTGTTGCATTTTCTATTATATCAAAGGAGGTCTTTTTTTCTAACAATGAACGCTTCCGCTTTGGTGTTTTCCACAAGTATAACTTGTGGTTGATTGCATAAACACTAACCGCATTGCTTTTGACGGCAATGCGGTTGTTTGTTTAATGTTTAATTTTTGTATACCGAAAGGGAAACCGTTCGGTTCGCCTTTTATCGCCCGATTCGGCAGGAGAAAAAGGATGAAACTGGCGTTTTCTTTGAGTGACGGCGTATCGGGTATACGCCGAACGAGAAAAAACGTTCGGTTCGCCTTTTAATTCGCCGAATTCTTTGTAACATCTCCGCAGCACTTCTTATACTTCTTGCCGCTGCCGCAGGGACAGGGATCGTTGGGGCCGACTTTTTCTTTCTTCCTTACGGTTCTGCCCTTTTCGGTTCCGTCGGAAGCGCCGCTTGTGCCTGTGATTTTTGCGGTCTGCTCACGCTTTGTTTCTTCTTTATTTCTGATCATAACGGTCAGAATCTGTCTTGCGGTATCCTCACGGATTTCTTCGTTCATACCGTCAAACATATCCGAACCGACCTGTCTGTAAGCCACAACGGGGTCTGTCTGACCGTATGCACGCAGACCGATACCTCTGCGAAGCTGATCCATTGCGTCGATGTGGTCCATCCAGCGGTTATCAACGTTTCTGAGAAGAACCATCTTTTCAAGCTCACGCATAACGGGTTCACCCTTGTCGGTATCGCCGAAGAGCTCTTCTCTGTCGGCATATCTCTTTTCAGCTCTTTCAAGAAGGGTTTCACGGATATCTTCCTTGTCGGTTGTTCCTTCAAAATCGCCTTCTTCAATAAGACCCCAGCTCTTGAACTTATCCTTGAGTCCGTCTATGTTCCAATCCTTCTTTGATGCCTGGTCGGAGCAGAACATATCAACCGCATCGTTGATGCTGCCTTCAATCATTCTTGTGATAACGGGCTTAAGCTCCTCGCCGTCAAGCACCTGATTGCGCTGCTTATAGATAAGCTCTCTCTGGCGGTTCATAACGTCGTCATACTGAAGAACGTTCTTTCTGATACCGAAGTTTCTGCCTTCAATCTTCTTCTGCGCGCTTTCAATTGTGTTGGAAATCATCTTTGCTTCAATGGGCATATCCTCGGGGGTTTTGAGTGTGTTCATAACGGCGGTGATTCTTTCGCCGCCGAAAAGGCGCATAAGGTCATCTTCAAGTGAAAGATAGAATCGGCTTGCACCGGGGTCGCCCTGACGGCCTGCACGGCCTCTTAGCTGGTTATCAATTCGTCTTGATTCGTGACGTTCTGTGCCTATGATGCAAAGACCGCCTGCCTCTCTTACCTTGTCGGCTTCGGGTGCGATTTCCGCATCGTATTTCTTTTCAAGTGACGTATAAAGTGCTCTTGCATCAAGGATTTCCTGATTATCGGTTTCGGCAAAGCCTGTTGCTTCCGCAATAAGCTCCTCGGTGCAGCCCATACGGCGCATTTCGGATTTTGCAAGATACTCGGCATTACCGCCAAGCTTGATATCGGTACCACGGCCCGCCATATTGGTAGCAATTGTAACTGCACCGAATTTACCTGCCTGAGCAACGATTTCGGCTTCTTTTTCGTGATGCTTTGCGTTAAGTACTTCGTGCTTGATTCCTTTGCGCTTGAGAAGCGAGCTGAGAAGCTCGGATTTTTCAATTGAAACGGTACCCACAAGAACAGGCTGGCCCTTTGCGTGGCACTCTTCGATTTTTTCAATAAGAGCAAGATATTTTGCCTTTTCTGTTTTATAAACAACGTCGGGCATATCGTCTCTTATCATCGGTTTGTTAGTGGGGATTTCGATAACGTCAAGACCGTAAATCTGATTGAATTCGGTTTCTTCGGTCATAGCCGTACCCGTCATACCCGAAAGCTTTTTATAAAGACGGAAATAGTTCTGGAAAGTGATTGTTGCAAGAGTTTTGCTCTCGTGTTCAACGCTAACGTTTTCTTTTGCTTCAATAGCCTGATGCAGACCCTCGTTATAGCGTCTGCCGAGCATAATTCTGCCCGTGAATTCGTCAACGATAAGAACCTGGTTATCCTTGACAACGTAGTCAACGTCACGCTTCATAACGCCGATTGCCTTGATTGCCTGGTTGATATGGTGCTGAATCGTCATATTCTCGGCATCCATAAGGTTTTCAAGGTTAAAGAACGCTTCCGCCTTTGCAACGCCTGCCTTTGTGAGCGTTGCGGTTTTTGCCTTTTCGTCAACAACGTAATCGCAGTCGTCGCCTACAAGATCCTCAACGTTTTCCTTTGAGTTGACTTCCTTGATTTTCACACACTTGAGCGAGGTTGCAAAACGGTTTGCCATTTTATAGAGGTCTGTTGACTTTTCGCCTCTGCCCGAAATGATAAGGGGCGTTCTGGCTTCGTCGATAAGGATTGAGTCAACTTCGTCAACAACGGCAAAGTTATGACCTCTCTGCACCTTGTGCTCTTTATATACAACCATATTGTCACGCAGATAGTCGAAGCCCATCTCGTTATTTGTGCCGTAAGTAATATCTGCAGCATAGGCTTCTTTGCGTTCGGGATTTTCTTTTTCGTGAATAATGAGACCGACGGTAAGACCCATAAAACGGTAAACCTTACCCATCCACTCGCTGTCGCGGCGTGCAAGGTAATCGTTAACGGTAACAATGTGAACACCGTCGCCCGAAAGGGCGTTAAGGTATGCGGGCAAAGTTGCCACAAGTGTTTTACCTTCACCCGTTCTCATTTCGGCAATTCTGCCCTGATGCAGAATAATGCCGCCGATAATCTGAACGGGGAAATGCTTGAGACCGATAACTCGCCACGATGCCTCACGGCAGGCAGCAAAAGCTTCGGGCAGAATATCGTCAAGAGTTTCGCCGTTTGCAAGGCGCTCTTTGAATTCAGGCGTTTTTGCCTGAAGCTGTTCATCGGTAAGCTTTGAAAACTCCTCTTCAAGGTCAAGAACCTTATTGCAAAGCGGCTTGATGCGCTTGATTTCTTTTGTTGAGTAGTCACCGAAAATTTTGGTTAAAAAGCCCATTTGAATCACCTCATAGGTTAGTTTTGGTTGTTTTCTTTAGCAATTTATTTGTGATTTGTGTTGTAATATCCGTTTTTATATGCTAAACTTTCAATGTAGAAATTGAAAAGGAGCGGAAAATATGCCTAAAAGAGAAGATTATATTTCCTGGGACGAATATTTTATGGGTATCGCAATGCTCTCCGCACGCCGCAGCAAAGACCCCAACACTCAGGTCGGTGCCTGCATAGTCAACAACAATAACAAAATTATGTCAGTCGGCTATAACGGCTTCCCGAGAGGCTGCAGCGACGACTGCTTCCCCTGGGAAAGAAGCGGCGATGAATTTGAAACAAAGTATCCTTACGTTTGCCACGCCGAGCTGAACGCCATTCTCAACAGCGGCGGTTCAAGCCTTGAGGGCTGCAAGATCTACGTTGCTCTTTTCCCCTGCAACGAATGCGCAAAAGCAATCATTCAGTGCGGAATCAAAGAGGTTGTTTATCTCTCGGATAAATATAAGGACACCGTCGGCGTTCGTGCTTCAAAAAGAATGTTTGATTCCGCAGGCGTTAAATACACCGCAATCACTCTTGACCACGACGAAATCAAGCTTGATTTCAGAGCCGAAAATATTTAATAGGGATAAACCACGCTGCCGATTTTTTCGCCTGTGCCGTCAAGCGCACGCACGCTCATAACGTTGCCGTTGTCAAGCCACACAAAGCTTGAGCTTTCGTTAAAGAGAAGCGGTTCGTTATAGAACGCAGGCTCTTTTGAGCCGTCAGCAGTGCAGTAAACAACCTGCTGAATAATTGCTGCATTTTCGTTGGCCGCACCGTTTTTGGCAAAAACAAGTTTTAAACCGTCGGGCGAAACCGAAACGCAGTTGAATCCGTTGATGTTAATATCCTTAAGAGTCTTTGTTGCACCGGTCATAAGGTCGGTCATAACAAGGCTCTTTTTGTTTATAAGCCACTGACCGTCCTGCAGGTAATCCGTGAAATAATCGCCCTCAAATTCGGTGAGAACGGTTTCTTTTTTGTTCTGATTTAAAACGTTGCTGAAGCCCTTGTCGGATTTGCGAAGATAGTGCATACCGTTTGCATCGTTCACAAACCAGGTGCCGAGAATGTCTTTAGCAATAATTTCGGGTCTGTAAGCATTTGAAAGAACCATTATATCGGCTCTTGTTCCTCTTTCTTCGCCCGTATAATATCTTGAAGAGAAGAAATATTTTGCGCCGCCGAGATTTGCAATGAAATCATCGGTCAGCATAGTCCAGTCATTTCTGAATGCGCCGTTTTTGTCAATAAGGCGTGTGTTGTTTGAAACATAGGTGCTTGCCTTGCCGCTTGCAAGGTCAAAATTATAGATTTCCGAATAAACCTTATCTGCTTTATAAAAGTTTTCTTTTTCAAAGTCAGCAAGCAAAAGATGACCTGCGCCATAACCCGAAGGCTTGTTCATAAGCTTGACAAAAGCATAGGAATAAACCTTGACAGACGCACTCATATCGGAAGTAAACACGCCGACGCCGAATGTTTTGCCGTCTTTTTCAATATAATTAACCGTAACAGGGATTGTTTCGTAAGTTGCGGCAAGGTTTGTTTTGATTTGTTTTACAGGTAAAGAGCTTGCGGCAAAAGCGCCGTTTGAATAATCATAAAAATTGACATTACCCGCAAGGTCGGCAGTAAAATACACGTTTGCAATGTCGGAAGGCAAAAATATTTCTCCGTTTGTTCCTTTAGCGGAAACCATTTTTGTGTAAGCGGTGCCGTTAAAGTCATACACGGTTTCGCCGTTCTGTGCCGAGGCGCCGTTGACGGGTTCGTGCTTGCTTATGCCTTTGTTTTTTGTAAGAAAGAACGCAACAACCGATGCAACGGTCGTTACCGCCAATACTATAGCAATTATTTTAAGTGTTTTTTCTTTCATTCTTATTTCCTCACAGTTCTATTGTAAGCTCAACGGGACAATGGTCGGAGCCGAAAATTTCGTTATGGATTTTTGCATCTTCAAGGCTGTCCTTAAGTCTTTCTGAAACAATAAAATAATCAATTCTCCAACCCGCATTCTTCGCTCTTGCAGAAAATCTGTAGCTCCACCAGCTGTATGCCCCCTCCAGATCGGGATAAAAATATCTGAACGTGTCAACAAATCCGCTCTCAAGCATTTCGGCGAACTTTCCTCTTTCCTCATCGGTGAATCCGGGGTTGCGTCGGTTTGATTTCGGGTTTTTCAGGTCGATTTCTTTATGCGCAACGTTTAAATCGCCGCAGAAGATAACGGGCTTTTTTTCGTCAAGCTTTTTGATATATGCCCTGAAAGCATCTTCCCACTCCATACGGTAATCAAGGCGAACAAGTCCGTCTCTTGCGTTGGGCACGTACACAGTGATGAAATAATAATTCTCAAATTCAAGAGTTATTACCCTGCCCTCTGTATCGTGTTCGGGAATGCCGAGACCGTAAAAAACAGCAATCGGCTCTTCTTTTGAAAAAACGGCTGTGCCCGAATAGCCCTTTTTTTCGGCAAAATTCCAGTACTGATGATAGCCGTCAAGAGCCAGCTCCGCCTGACCGAGCTGCATTTTGGTTTCCTGCAGGCAAAAAATATCGGCATCGAGCGCCGCAAAGCTCTCATAAAAATCCTTGCCGAGGCAGGCTCTTATTCCGTTAACGTTCCATGAAACAAACTTCTTTGTTGCCATTTCGCATAGTCCTCCATTATAATTAGATTTATTATAACACAGTTTTTCTGTTCTGTCACTATTAAATATTTAATAAAATGTAAATAATTATGATTCATATAATTACAATTTAAGAATTAGCCGTAAACGTTTAAAACCGGCAAAATATGACATTGTTTAATAATGCAAAAAACCATCTTGACAAAACCCATTTTATGTAGTATTTTTATTATAAGCGGATGTGCGGAATGCATAATCTGTGCATTCTGCCAAAAACACTATATTTTTTCAGGAGGAAAAATCATGAAGAAGATTCTCGCACTTGTTCTTGTTTTCGCAACAGTTTTTGCTTTTGCAGCTTGCGGCAAGAAAGAAGAAGCAACTGTAACAGAAACAACTCTCGACGCAGCAGCTCTGGACAAAGAACTTGAAGAAGCTCTCAAGAACACTCAGGCTGCAGTAACAAAGGTTGAAGAAAACGTTGTTACAGAAGTTGCTACAAACGCAGAAGGCCAGACAGAAATCGTTACAGAAATCGTTACAGAAGTTGTTACTGAAGCATCAAAGGGCCTCACATCAGGTGATGCAGCTCTTATCGCTGACTATTACAACAAGGCTGTTGCAGCAACAATCGTTGAAGATGCAAACGGCAACGCAACTCTTATTCCCAAGGGCTGGCAGACAATGACACTTTCAAAGAAGATCGACGGTAAGGGTGCTATCGGCACAATCCTTAAGGTTCTTCAGCCCGTTGTTGACAAGGTTCTTGCTGAAAACGCAAAAGAAACAACATGGATCCCCGGCGGTAAGGAAGGCGATCTCCTTGCAACAGATATCCAGAAGGGTACAGCTATCTCCAAGGACGGCAAAACAACTCTTACAATTATGATTAAAGAGCAGGTTGACGGTCCCGACTGCGACGGCAACACAGCAGGTCCCGTAGCAAGAGGTATCAGCACTCTCGGCAGCATCGACACAGCTCTTGAAGCTCTCGGCGCAACTCTCAGCTCCGGCAGAGACACCGTTAAGCTTACATACAAAGATGCTTACATCAAGTGCGTTATCGACGAAGAAACAGGCAGAATCGAAAGCGGCACATGGTTCTACACAGTTGACATTTATATTGGCGATGCACAGGCTAAGCTTGCAGGTATCCCCGCAAACCTCAAGGAACTCACAGCTGCTATCGACTATAAGGTTGTTATCGACTAATTTGTTCCATAACTCAGGCGCTCTCCGCAAGGAGGGCGCTTTTTTTGTCTGAAATTAAACGCAAAAAACAGGAGGCAGGATTTTAAAACCTGCCTCCCGGATTTTATTCGGTTATTTCGTTTGTGCCTGCTTTAAGTGTTATTTCTTTGCTGCCGATATATGCAACCGCCGTGCTTTCTTCGGGCACAACGAATGTATAAGTGACCTTGCCGTTTTCTCTTCTCCACTCGGATTTGACAAGACCCTTGCGAGTTTCAACCGAAGCCTTTACGTAATCAAGTCTGTCGTCAGTGAGCGGTCTGAAAATAATGTTTGCGTAACCGGGCTTGCTTTCATCAGCATTGATGCCTGCCGCAACGCCATAAAGCCAATCTCCCACGCTGCCGTAAGCATAATGGTTGAACGAATTCATTGACGTGCTCCACATTGTTCCGTCTTCTCTCACGCTGTCCCAGTGTTCCCAGATGGTTGTTGCGCCCATCTTGACAGAGAAGAGCCACGAGGGATATTCTTCACGCAGAAGCAGGTCATAAGCCGTTTTGCCGTAACCGTTGTTGCTCAGTGCGTGCATAATATAAGGCGTGCCTACAAAGCCTGTTTTGATGTGTCCGCACTCAGTTACAAACTCGTTGAGCTGCTTTGCGGTTTCGGCAATATTGTCGGAAATGCCGAAATGCACTGCAAGAGCACAGGCTGTCTGCGTTGCTTTTTCTTCAATAATTCTGCCGTTCTTCATATATTCACGGCGGAAAGCAGCAATCGATTCTTCGCGGAGAGTTTCATATTTTTCGCTGTCCTCACCAAGCACCTTCATCGATTTGATGAGAATTTCGCTTGAATAAATGAAAAACGCAGTTGCGATAAGCTCTTTGTCCGTTCCCTTGCTGCAATCGGTATCGTCGCTTGCGTCAAGGTTGAGCCAGTCGCCAAAGTGCCAGCCGCCTCTCCAGATGCCGTCTCTGAGTCTGCTTTCAATGAATTCAAGGTAATCCTTCATTGAGTCAAGCGAATCACGCAGAATCTGTTTGTTGTTATATGAAAGGTAAATCTGCCACGGGCAAACCGTTGCCGCATCTGCCCATGCCGAAGAGCATTCATTGTCGGTGCCGAAAACATCGGGAATAACGTGGGGAATTGTACCCCAATCGGTCTGGTCGGCTCTCAGGTCTGCAAGCCATTTGATAAAAAAGCGTTCGACGTCAAAGTTATATGCCGCTGTTTTTATGAAAACCTGAGCATCACCTGTCCAACCCAGGCGTTCATCACGTTGCGGGCAGTCTGTGGGAACGTCAAGGAAGTTGCCCCTCTGACCCCAGATGATGTTTGAAAAAAGCTTGTTGATTCTGCTGTCGGAGCATTCAAAGTAACCCGTTCTTTTAAGCTCGGAATGAACAACCACAGCAGTAAAGTTTTTAAGGTCAACGTTTTCAATGCCATCAATGCTTATATAACGGAAACCGTAGAAATTGAATGAAGGTTTGTAGGTCTGCTTCTGACCGTTGCAAATAAACGCAGCCTCAGCCTTTGCTCCGCGAAGGTTCTCCGTATAGAAATTACCTTCAGCATCAAGCACCTCTGCGTGTCTGATTGTGATTTTCTGACCTGCGTCGCCTTTAACGGTGAATTCAACGTAACCCGTAAGGTTCTGCCCGAAATCAATAACCGTTTCGCCTTTCGGGGTTATAATGAGCTCCTTTGCCGCAACTCTTTCAACTTCAATAACTTTTTCGCCCTGTCTGTCAATCAGAATTTTTGTTGGATGCGGAAATTCCGTTGCAGGCATAGGCTTTCTGTCAATATACGTGCTGTCATAAAGATATCCGTTATATATGTTGGAATATCTGGTTTTTGATTGGCGTGTGCGCCAGCTTTTATCGCTGTAAACAATCTCTGTTTCGCCGTTTTTATAAACAATTTCAAGAGCGCAGATAAGCGCAACCTCTTTTGCACCGATGAAATCGCCGCCGTAATGGAAAGGCTTAGCCGCATAGTTGCCTCTCCAGCCGGGTGCAACACCAACCTGAATACGGTTGTTGCTGCGGATAAGGTCGGTAACGTCATAACTGTCAACCTGTAAGCGCTTATTGTATGAAGTCCAGCCGGGTGCAAAAATAAAATCGCCGACTCTTCTTCCGTTGATTTTTGCTTCGTAAACACCAAGAGCGGTTATCTCAAGCGTTGCGCTTTCAATTTCAGCTTCCGCTGAAAAAGATTTGCCGAATTCAATTCCCCTGTCAACGTAAGTTATGGGGTGTTTAATCCATTTTGCATTCTGAATGTTTTTCATATGAACCCTCCTTGATATCAGGAATGCTTTCATTTTATACCATCAAATTCAAAAAAGCAACAAAAGTATTGAATAAATCATATTTATCTGTTAAAATACATTTATTATAAACCCTTTGAAAGGATAAGTCTTATGAAAAAAATAATTGCAGCCGTTTTAATCGCTACTCTCACTTTGACATTGTTTGCCGCCTGCGGAAACAAGAAATCCGACGAAACGGAAACCACCAAATACGGTCTCGCTCCGAATCACAACGGTGAACCCGTTAAACCCTATGCCGAGTTCGATTCAAACTTAACAGATGCTAAAGAGTTTAAAAACGCCGACGGTAAGGTTGTTTATAAAGTTGAATATGACGTGCCCTGGCTTAACGACACCTACAGCGAAGAGGCAAAAACACAGTTCAACAACTATATTCAGGCTGAATTCATCGACACCGCCCTTGCATTTGCAGAAAACAACGTAAAAAACGTAAGACCCGACGAAACCGAACCCAGAACAATAAAAATCAGCTATGAACCCGTATACAAACTCGATAACGTTCTGAGCGTGGTTATTTCGACTGCCTATTCTTCACAGAGCTCCATCAACGTTTACAGAACGTTCAACCTCGATAACGGTTTTGTTCTTCACGCAGAAGAATTTTTCACAGAAAATGTTGAAGAAACCAAAGAAGCCATTTTTGACACGCTTCTTCCCGAAGCTGCAGCGCTTCTTCCCGAAGACAGCAAAGTCAGCGCAGAAGAGAAAAATGCTCTTGCTGCAGAAAAGCTTGCCGCAGGTTTTGACTCTGCAAGCTTCTATATAACAGACTCATATATTGCTTTCATTTATAATATCTCTGCTTTCAGCGAAGGTATGGGCGCAGGCGCAGGCACACACGAATTTATTCTTGATATGACAACCTGTTCAAATCTCGGTATTACAAACGACCCCGCAGTTCTCAAAGCGAAATAAACGACAATAAAAATAACGGACTCACCGAAGTGAGTCCGTTTTGTTTTTGCTCTCAGAACAGAAAAGGTTCGTTTTGCAATTGTTGACCATCAAAGGGACGCTGCAATTCTTGCCATAGCTTCGTCAGCTTCCTTGGTGAGAGGCAGGAAGGGTCTTCTGCAGGGACCGCAGTCGATGCCGAGGTGAGTCATAATTGCCTTTTCGCAGGGAAGAACCGTGTACTTGATCATTTCGGCAATGATCTTGTTGGCTTCAGTCTGGATTTCCTGAGCTTTTTCAATATTGCCTGCGTTGAATTCTTCAAAAATCTTTATGAACTTGTCGCCCATAAAGTTATATGTGCTGCCGATTGCGCCGTCTGCACCCATTGCAAGACCGCCAAGGCACATTTCATCAAAGCCGTTGAAGATTGTAACAGGTCTGTCAATCTTCTGCTTGAACTGGTGAAGCGTGTAAAGGTCGTTTGATGTGTGCTTGATACCCATATAACGCTCGTCCTTGAACATTTCGGCTGCATAGTCAGCTGTAAAAGTAACACCGCTGCCGCCGGGGAAGTTATAAACAACCATGGGAATATTTACGCTTGAAACGATATCGTCATAATATTTTCTGATTGCGGGGAACGAGAAGCCGTAATAGAGAGGAGCAACTGCCGAAACAGCATCGTAGCCGAGATCTTCAGCTGTTTTTGCCATGCTGATTGCTTCGTCTGTTGAAATTGAACCACAGTGAGCTATAAGCGGAACTTTGTCACCTGCAGCTTCCTTGACGATACGAAAAACTTCCTTGCGTTCCTCTGTGGTCATAATAAGACCTTCGCCTGTGCTGCCGCCAACGTAAAAGCCGTTGATTCCCTTTTCAAGGTTAAATTCAACAAGCTTTTTGAGGGATGCCTCGTTAATTGAATAGTCATCCTTAAAAGGTGTAAGAAGTGCTGTAAAAATACCTTTCATTTCATTCATCTCCAACAGTTTAATTTTTTATTATTCGTACAAGGGGTATTTGCGGCAGATTTCGTTAACGCCTTCTCTGATTTTATCGGCGCTGTTTTCAAAGTCCGTTGCGCAAAGATAAATATATTCTGCAATTTTATCCATATCCGCTTCATCAAGACCTCTTGACGTTGCTGCAGCTGTGCCAAGTCTGATGCCGCTTGTAACAAAAGGCTTCTCGGGGTCGTTGGGAATGGCGTTTTTGTTTGCTGTGATATAAACCTCGTCAAGTCTGCGCTCAAGCTCTTTGCCCGTGATTCCGAGTGAGCGAAGATCAACAAGAATAAGGTGGTTGTCCGTACCGCCCGAAACAAGGTTAACGCCTCTTGAGGTAAGACCCTTTGCAAGAGCTGCGCAGTTTGCAACAATCTGCTTCTGGTATTCTTTGAATTCAGGCTTAAGCGCTTCGCCGAAGCAAACAGCCTTTGCGGCAATAACGTGCATAAGAGGTCCGCCCTGATTGCCGGGGAAAATAGCCTTGTTGATGGCTGCTTCAAGCTCTGCTTTGCAAAGAATGAGACCGCCTCTGGGGCCTCTGAGAGTTTTATGCGTTGTGGTTGTTACGATATCCGCATAGGGTACGGGTGAAGGATGAAGACCTGCAGCAACAAGACCCGCAATGTGAGCCATATCAACCATAAAATATGCACCGACTGACTTTGCGATTTTTGAAATACGTTCAAAATCAATTATTCTCGCATAAGCTGAAGCGCCTGCAACAATGAGTCTGGGTTTAGCTTCGTTTGCAACTTTTTCAAGCTCATCGTAATCTATAAAGCCGTCGTCGCCCACGCCGTAAGGAACAAATTTATAAAGCTTACCGCTAGCGTTTACGGGTGAGCCGTGTGTAAGATGACCGCCGTGAGCAAGGTTCATACCCATAACAACGTCGCCGGGCTGAAGAATTGCGGAATAAGCCGCCATATTTGCCTGTGCGCCTGAATGAGGCTGAACGTTTGCCGCTTCAGCACCGAAAAGCTCCTTTGCTCTGTCGATTGCAAGCTGCTCAACAACGTCAACGCATTCACATCCGCCATAGTATCTCTTTCCGGGATAACCTTCAGCATATTTGTTGGTCAGAACGCTGCCCATTGCCGCCATAACGGCAGGTGAAACAATATTCTCGGAAGCGATAAGTTCAATGTTTCTTCTCTGTCTGCCAAGCTCGGCTGCCATTGCATCGCCGATCTCTTTGTCATACTTTGAGACAAAGCTTATTGTGTCAAGATAATCACAAAACATGGGTATTTCCCCCTTAAAGCAGTATTTATCTATTATAAAGAAATAATATCACGAAATTAAGACGTTTGTCAAACTGCATTGTTAACAAAAAATACTTGTATTATTGAATTAAATAGGTTATACTGTATGAGAATATATATAAGGAGATGAATCCATGGACCCTATAAAGGTTGATTTTTCGCGTAAAGAAGGCAACAGACAAAACAGCATCGTTGTCCCTCCTGAAAGAGCAGCATTAAAAATTATTCTGAGCGTTGTTTGCTCTGCTGTTTTTGCTGTTATCCTTTTCTATTTTATGCTCCCCGCTCTCAATTTCAAGGCAATAGAGTTTTACATTTATTTTGCCGCAATTGCCGTTTCTTACATCGTTTTCAGTGCTGTTTTCACAAAAGCTCTCGCAAAGCCTGAATACATTCCTTACGTCAAAAAGCAGGCAATAATCCCCGGCATAATAATCGCAGCGCTCGTTGTGGTTGTTGCCATCGGCTACGTATTCTCCTGCCAGCTTTTCAGAGCAAAGGATTACAGCAAAATCATAACCGTAACCGAAGCTGATTTTACTGAAGGCATTGAGGTTATTGAAAACCACGAATCATTTGTTGAGGTTCCCCGTCTTGACGGAGATTCCGCAAACCAGATTGCAACAAGAGGTCTCGGTGACCTTGCAAAACACGGCCTGGAGTCACAGTTCAAGGTTTCTGAGGAAAACAACAACCAGATCAACATCGGCGGCAAGCCCACGCGAGTTGTTCCGCTTGAATACGATAATATCATCAAGTGGTTCTACAACACAAAAGAAGGCATCCCCGGCTACATCAAAATTGATATGTCCAGCATGAAGCAGGAGCTTGTAATGCTTAAGGACGAAAACATCGGAAATATCCGTTATTCAACCTCCGAGCATTTCAAATATAACCTTACACGTCATCTCCGTTTTGAGTATCCCACCTATATGTTCGGCGATGCAACGTTTGAGATTCACGATAACGGTCACCCCTATTGGGTATGCCCCGTTCTTGACAAAACAATCGGTCTTTTCGGCGGTAAAGACGTTAAGGGTATTGTTCTTGTTGACGCAGTAACCGGCGAATGCAAAGAATACAGCATTGACGACGTTAAAACAAACAAGGATCTTTTATGGATTGACCACGTTTACGATTCAGAGCTTGTTGTTGAACAGTACGATTATTACGGCAAGTACCGTGACGGCTTCTTCAACTCACTTCTCGGTCAGAAAAACGTTGTTGCAACAACAGAAGGCTATAACTACATCGCACAGAATGACGACGTTTGGATGTATACAGGCGTTACGTCCGTTACAGGCGACAACTCACTCACAGGTTTTGTTCTTGTAAACCAAAGAACAAAAGAAACCAAGTTCTATGAGGTTGCCGGCGGTACGGAAAGCTCTGCCCAGAATTCCGCTCAGGGTCTTGTTAAGGACCTTCAGTACACCGCAACCTTCCCCGTTCTTCTTAACATCGGCGGTGAACCCACTTACTTTATGTCGCTCAAGGACGAAAACAACATCGTTCAGCAGTGCGCACTTGTTAACGTTCGTCATTATAACAGCATAAGCACAAACAACAAGGACCTCAGCGCTTGCCTTGAAGACTATCTTGCTCTTCTTGAAGATGCAGAAATCAAGGTTGACTTTGATGATGACGGAATCGGTCAGCCTGATGCTCCTTCCTCTGACGACGCACCTGCACTGCCCCCCGTTACAGGTGTTATCGAGGATATAAGAACCGCAGTAATCGGCGGCGAAAGCTATTACTATATCAAGCTTGCAGCAAACGAAACTTACTTCTCATTTGCTGCAAAAGATAACCAGAACGTTGTTATCCTCAACAAGGGCGATAACGTTACAATCACGCCCGCCGGTGACAGCAAAGATGCAATTGTTGCAGCAAAATCAATCAAGCTTGCTGCAGCAGAGCCTGCACCCGAAGCTGCTCCTGCAGAATAAACAATCACAAAAGCCGCTTCTTAATCGGAGCGGCTTTGATTATAAAATCTCTTTTATGAAAGAGGAATTCTATGGAATTTTACGAGAACAAACAAGAACCCGAAAAAGCGGTGCTCATTGCCGTTGACACGGGCGAATACAATTGCGAAACCTCTCTTGACGAGCTTGAAGAGCTTGCCGCAACGGCAGGTGCACAGGTCACAGGCAGAATGTGGCAGAAAAGGGATAAGCCCGATTCTGCAACCTTCCTCGGCAGCGGCAGACTTGAAGAGCTTGCCGAATTCTGCGAAAGCAACGAGATAGATCTGGTTATTGCCGACAGTGAACTGTCTCCTGCGCAGCTTCGCAACATCGAAAAAGAGACGGACACAAGAGTTGTTGACCGTACAACTCTTATTCTTGATATCTTTGCCGACAGGGCAAGAAGCAACGAGGGTAAGTTGCAGGTTGAGCTTGCCCAGCTTAAATATTCACTGCCCAGACTTACAGGCAAAGGCATTCAGCTTTCAAGACTCGGCGGCGGTATCGGCACAAGAGGTCCGGGTGAAACAAAGCTTGAAACCGACAGACGTCATATCAGGCGCCGGGTAAAATCACTCGAAGAAGAGCTTGAATCGCTCGAAAAGCGCAGAGGTCTTGCCAGAGCGAGACGTGAAAAAGACGGCGTCGAAACCGTTGTTATCGTCGGCTACACAAACGCAGGCAAATCCACGCTGATGAACGCCCTTACCGAAGCAGGCGTGCTTGCACAGGACAAGCTTTTTGCAACGCTTGACCCAACATCAAGAGCGCTCACCCTGCCCGACGGCAGAAAGGTTATGCTTATTGACACGGTAGGTTTTATCCGCCGTCTGCCTCATAACCTTGTTGAGGCGTTCAAATCAACGCTTGAAGAAGCCGTTTGTGCAAAGGTCATTCTCAACGTCTGCGATGCTTCCGACCACGAGTGCGCCGAGCATCTTGAGGTCACAAACGAACTGCTCAATGAGCTCGGCTGCAGCGGCAAGCCGACAATACCCGTTTTCAATAAATGTGACCTTGCCGAGGCAAACGTTTTCCTTTTCAACGAACCGAATGCCGTCAGAATCTCTGCTCTTGAAAAGAAAGGTCTTGACGAACTTCTTGACGCAATTTCAAAGGCTCTGCCGCCTACAAGAGCAAAAGTAAAAATGCTTATCCCCTATTCCGACGGTGCAGCAGGCGCAGTTTTGCGCAAGGACGGCGTGATTCAGTTTGAGGAATACAGAGCCGACGGTCTTTATCTTGAACTGATTGCCGACGTTCACCTCATTGACAGATACAAAGACTATTGTGTGTAAGGTGATGTTATGAAACTTATTTCAACAATTCTCAGCTTTATCCTTGCCGTTTCTGTCGGCGTTTTTCCAAAAAGCTATCAGCACGTTTCAGAAAATGCGGAGCTTGATTTCGTTGTTATTTCCGATATCCATATGGAGGGCAACAACCCTGACCGCTTCAGGGATTTTCCGCAGATTCTGCTTGATATCAACGGTGCGGCACGCAAAAACGATGCCCTTGTTATGCTTGGCGACAACACAATGAACGGTCAGCACATTGAGTATACGTTCCTGACTCTTTCTCTCAGGCTTTTCAGCAGAATCCAAAATAATCTGCTTGTTATGGGCAACCACGAGATTTTCACCGAAGAAAACGGATACGAAAAAGGTCTTTCAAAATTCCTTACCTACGGCAAAATGATAATGGGCGAAAAATATGAGAAGCCTTATTACAGCCGTGAGGTTGACGGATTCACGTTTATCGTTATGAGCACCGAAGCCGATATGGGTGTAACGGCATATATCTCGCCCGAACAAATCAGCTGGCTTGACTCAACCCTTGCCGAAGCCTCAAAAGACGGCAAGCCTGCATTTGTTTTCTGCCATTTTCCGATTGACGGAACGGTTGAAACACTCTGGCCGCAAGGTCTTATGGGCGAACAAAGCGGCGAAGTTCTTTCCGTTCTCAAAAAGTATAAAAACGTTTTCTTTTTCTCGGGACATCTGCACAATGCCGTTGATTATTCGAGCGTAAAACGGATTGACGGCGTAACATTTGTTGACGTTCCGTCTGTTCTTTCCGACCATTCCGTTGGCACAACACCCACACGCGGCACAGGCTACTGCGTTGAGGTTCACGACGGAAAAGTTGAGCTTCGCCCCAGAAATTTTATCAGCGGCGAATGGTTTGACGACCTCTGTGTTACGGTTGAGCTTGTCTGATCTTAATAAATTGTTAAAATTATGTTTGTTGACAAACAGCAAAGCTTAGGTTATAATGTTGCCGTAAACTCCCGATTCAGGAGTAACTAAACAAATTTTTAAAAGGGGGATATTAAT
>JAGBAK010000051.1 GCA_017938985.1 Clostridia bacterium | reverse complement strand
TCCCGTGTCAGTCCTGCTACATTAAAAAAGAACCTGGCGTTGATTAACGCCAGGCCCAAGAAAGTTTTAAATTACCAAAAACCGCTGGATTTATTTGATGATTCTATCAAAAAGTGTTGCACTTAGTTTGACAAATCATCTATAACTCTGCAATTATCTGCCAGTAATCGTAAGAATAATATTTTGTGAGCCTTTCAAGCGTGTCGTCTATGCTCTTGAAATATTCCTTATTGAAATCTCCCTCGGGGTCTGCATAAAGTCCCCATGCCGCAGCCTCGCTGACACTCGGAAAATATTTATCCCAAAGCAGTTTGCCGCCCGAATTGCGGTTGAAATTGAGATATTGCCAATCCTCTTTGAGTGAATCACGGGTTGAAACATAGTCTGCCGTCAGCTCATCCCTTTCCTTTTTGGGACACTGACCTGCAGAAAAATATTCCGCTCTCACTCTGATACTTTCAAGCATTGCAATATATTTTGACATACGCAGTGCAAGCTGCTTATCGCTTAATTTTTCAAGCTTAACCATAGCATCACCATTCATCGCTTTCATCAAGCAAAACTGCGTGAGCGCAACGGATTCCGTCAACCGCCGCCGAGACGATTCCGCCCGCATAGCCTGCGCCCTCGCCGCAGGGGTAAAGTCCCCTTACGTTTGACTGGCAAAGGTCGTCACGCAGAATTCTGACGGGCGAAGAGCTTCGGGTTTCGGGAGCTGTAAGCACGCCGTCGGGCAATGCGAAACCGTTGAGGCTCTTATCCATTTTCACAATTGCTTTAGCCATAATATCCGTTACTTTTTCGGGCAGGACCCTGCGGATATCAGAAGGCGTTACACCCGTTGCAACGGTAGGCTTGACGTAAGAAAGCTTTGTTGACGGTCTGTCGGCAAGAAAATCGCCGATAGTCTGGCAGGGTGCGCTGTAATCACCGCCGCCGAGTTCAAAGGCTGTTCTTTCAATTTTTCTTTGCAGTTCAATGCCTGCAAGCGGATGGTCGGAACCGAAATGCTCAGGTTCAATACCTACGAGCAATGCGGCATTTGAATTTTCACCGTCACGGGCGTATTCACTCATACCGTTGACAACAACAGAATTTTCTTCGGATGCGGCGGCAACAACCGTTCCGCCAGGACACATACAAAAAGTGTATGCTCCCCTGCCGTGTTCGGGATGGCAGGCAAGCTTATAATCGGCTGCACCCAGTGCAGGATGACCTGCAAACTGACCGTACTGCGCTTTATCAATCATTTCTCTGGGGTGTTCAATACGAACGCCCACGGAAAAAGGCTTCTGAATAATGTTTATGCCCTTTTTGTAGAGCATTTCAACCGTATCTCTTGCGGAATGACCGATGCAAAGCAAAAGCGTATCGGTTTCAACATCCTCACAGCCGCCGTCGGGGCGCTGACAGCTTATTCCCTGAACAACACCGTTAGCAATAATAAGGTCTGTCAGTTTCCAACCGAAACGCACCTCGCCGCCAAGAGAAATTATTTCTTCTCTGAAAGCTTTTACAACTGCACCGAGACGGTCTGTGCCGATGTGCGGTCTTGAAGAGTAGCTGATTTCGGGCGGTGCGCCGTGAAGCACAAGCTCCTCAACCACCTTGCGGCAAAGAGGGTCCTTGATACCCGTTGTAAGTTTACCGTCAGAAAAAGTGCCTGCGCCGCCCTCACCGAACTGAACGTTGCTCTCGGTGTTCAGCTTGCGAGATGTCCAGAAGCCGTTAACATCTTTTGTTCTTGTATCAACGTCGGCGCCCCTTTCAAGCACAAGAGGCTTGAAGCCTGCCCTTGCAAGAATAAGAGCCGCGAAAAAGCCTGCGGGTCCAAAGCCTGCAATAACAGGTCGGAGCGTACTTGTTCTTCTGATTTCAGGCATTTCATATTTATAGATTTCAGCGGCTTCAACACGCGGATTTTTAGCGTGAGCAATAACCGAAGCCTCATCGCCGTCCACCTGTGCAAGAACGTTATAAACAAAAAATACGTTCTCCTTTTTGCGTGAATCAACGGCTTTTTTTGAAATTTGTATTGACTTGATTTTTTCCTCTTTGCAATGAAGAGCTTTTGCCGCGGCACGGCGAAGAGCACCTTCGTCACTGTCAAGAGGTAATTTGATTTCACTGATTTTAATCATATATTTCTACCTTAATTAAAGATTTTCGCCTGCAAGCAGACCTGAAGCGAATGCCCACTGAAGATTGTATCCGCCGCAGCCTGCATCAACGTCTGTTATTTCGCCTGCAAAATATAAACCCTTGCAAAGCTTTGATTCCATTGTTTCTGCATTGATTTCCGAAACGGGAATACCGCCGCTTGTTACCTGAGCATTGGCAAAGCCCTTTGTTCCCGTTATTTCAAGCTCATAATTCTTTGCTTTTGCCGCAATACAAGCTATATCTCTGTAACTTAAAAAAGATATAGGTTTGTCCTGCTTGTAAAGTTTGACAGCTTTACAAATTTCAATTCCTATTGCTTTGGGGAGTGTTCCGACAAAAAGCATATCCATCGGGCAATACTCCTTGATATCTTTGACTTTCAGCAAATAATTAACCAGTTCTTTTTCCGTCATACCGGGCAAAAAGTCGATATGTGTAAAAGTCTTTACCTTTACAGTGGAAACGGATTCTTCTGCAAGAGCAGCAAGCTCCATGGCCGCTATGCCCGAAATTCCGTTATCAGTAAAAAGCAGTTCGCCTTTAGTTTCTTTTAAAACTTTTCCGTTTTCCAAAGTCAGCTTAACGTTTCTGGCTCTGACGCCTTTAAGAGCCTTTGGAGCTCCGCTTGCCGTAAGCGGAACAAGAGAAGGATAGAGCTTTGTTACGGTATGACCGAGCTGCGTTGCGAGCGAATATCCGCTGCCGTCCGAGCCTTGCGATGGAGAAGCCTTGCCGCCTGTTGCAAGCAGAATCTTGCGGCATTCAATTTCACCGTTAACTGTAAACCCACCGTTTTTCTTGGTGATTTGGTTAACTGCAGTATCACATATAACATCAATGCCAAGCCCCTCAACCTCATAGCGCAAAACGTCAAGAACAGATGCCGCCATATTACTTCCGGGATAAACCCTGCCCTCAGAGTCACTGTAAGTAAGCAGACCCATTGATTCAAAAAACTCAATAACCTTGTCCGGAGAATATTTTTCAAACACCCGTGAAACAAAGGCGGGATTTTTGTAATCGGTGCAAACGGCATTCAGGTTTGTCAGATTGCACCTGCCGTTACCCGTTGCAAGAATTTTTTTGCCGATTCGGGGAAGCTTTTCGATTATCACAATATTCAGTTCGGGGTTTTGTCTTTTCACCGCTATTGCCGCAGTGATACCTGCCGCGCAGCCGCCGACAACCGCAACGTCGTATTTTTTCATAAACATTATCCTTAAAATATTCTTTGACATTTCATTTTAACTCTAAAAGCACAGATTGTCAATTATTTATAGCCTTGATATTAGTTTTGATACGTGATATAATAGTTTTATCTGTTTTGAAAGGAAGTCTATTATAATGAAAGAAATCACAAAAGACATGAAAATCGGCGAAATCCTTGATGCTAACCGTGAGCTTGCACCCTTCTTCCTTGAAATGGGTATGCACTGCCTCGGCTGTCCTTCAGCAAGAGGCGAGAGCGTTGCTCAGGCTTGCATGGTACACGGCGTTAATGCAGACGAGCTCATCGCAAAGATGAACGCTTTCCTTGCAGAGAATGCTTAAGCTTTCACCAAGAATCATGATGGCGGCGAAGATGGTGCGCCACGGCAAAATTGCCGCTGATATCGGCACTGACCACGCCTATCTTCCCGCCTGGTTGGTTTTGAACGGAATTTGCCCCACAGCTCTTGCGTGCGATTTGCGCAAGGGTCCGCTTGATAATGCAAAAAAAACTGTTGACTGCTACGGTGTCGGTGACAAAATCACGCTTCGACTTTCTGACGGGTTCGATAAAATTGACCCGACCGAAGCCGACGATTTTATTATGTGCGGTATGGGCGGCACTCTTATGACAGAGCTTGTTGCACGCACAGATTGGCTCAAAGACACCGAAAAACTTCTTATTCTTCAGCCGCAATCGCACGCAGAAGATATAAGAGATTTCCTTATCAGAAACGGATTTGAAATTCTGACCGAAGATGCGTGCACTGACAGCGGAAAGCTTTATTGCGCTTTTTCGGCACGCTGGTGCGGCGAAGCCAAAGAATACTCAGACGGATACATATATTACGGCAAGCTTCCCGAATGCAAAAAGGCCGAAGCAAAGCAATATCTTATAAAGACTGCAGACAGACTTAAAACCAAGCTTGAGGCAGAAAAGAATCACGGCAGTGCAGAAAAAGCTGATTATCTGAGCCGCATTATTTCCGAAACGGAGGAAAAAATTAATGAAATGCAACCCGACTGTTAAAGAGATTTATGATTTTATCGATTCGTTTGCACCGTTTGACGCACAGTGCGATTGGGATAACAGCGGTATGATAGTCGGCGAAAGTCTGAAACCTGTCAGCAAAATTGCGGTTGTTCTTGATATAACTCCCGAAGCGGTTATTCAGGCGGCGGAAATGAACGCAGACCTCATAGTCAGCCACCATCCCGTCATTTTCAGAGCAACCAAAAGCTTCACCGATAACGACCCTGCATTTTTGCTTGCAAAACACGGTGTTGCGGCAATCTGCGCCCACACGTCACTTGACGTTGCCAAAGGCGGCGTTAACGACGTGCTTGCAGAAACTCTGGGATTCAAGAATGTAACGCAGCTAACCGAAAACGGCGAAGCGGCAATAATCAGAATTGCCGAAACCGAAGAAACTGCGGGCTCTGACCTTGCAAAACTCTGCGCAGAAAAGCTCACAACGGGTGTTCGCATTGCGGACAGCGGCAAAAAAATCAAAAAAATTGCTCTTTGCGGCGGCGCAGGCGCAGATTTCATCAGCGAAGTTTCTGCCGCAGGCTGTGATGCATATATCACAGGCGACGTTTCGCACCATGAATTTCTTGATGCAAAGGCACTTGGTTTAACGCTTATTGCGGCAGGTCATTTTGAAACGGAAAACCCTGTTGTTGCGGCGGTTGCAGAAAAACTCAAAAATGAATTTGAGGTGCAGGTTGAGATTATCGCTCAATCCTCACCCGTTGAATATTATATTTAACAAAGGAAAATCTTTATGCCCCTTGACGGAATTACCCTCAATTTACTCAAGCAGGAGCTTTCGCAATATATAATCGGAAGCCGAATAGAAAAAATACACCAGCCATCAAAGGACGAGCTGGTGTTTCATCTGCGCTCAAGAGAAGGCGCTTACAGGCTTTTACTTTCGGCAAGCGCAAACAGTCCCAGACTTCATCTGACGGCAAACGCGCCCGAAAACCCCGCAACACCGCCGATGCTTTGTATGCTTCTGCGCAAGCACCTGACAGGTGCAACAGTTACCGATATCCGTCAGCTTGGTCTTGACAGAGTTATTTTTATCGACCTTGCAGGCACAAACGAAATCGGTGACGCCGTTACTTTTACGCTCTGCATTGAAATAATGGCAAAACACAGCAATATTATACTTATCAACTCTGACGGAAACATTGTTGATTCTGTAAAGCGAATCGACTTTACGCAATCGTCGGTAAGGCAGATTCTGCCCACTTTTAAATATGAACTGCCGCCGCAGCAAGACAAGATGCGTCTGACCGAAAACGATGTTGAAACCGTAGCTCAAGCGATAAGAAAATGCGTTGGCAAAAGACTTTCGGGAGCGATTCTTGAAACCGTTGAAGGCGTTTCGCCTTTGATAAGCCGTGAAATCGCAGCATACGCTTACCCTGACGACGGTCTTGCAACAGAAATGAGTGACATTGCTTTTGAACGATTAATCAAAAAGCTTGCACTTATCAAATCTACGCTTGAAACGGGCAAAGCTGCTCCGACAATGCTTATCAGAGAAGGTGTAAAGCCTTATGACTTTACATTTATGGATATAACGCAATACGGATTTGCGGTAACGCCGAAAGAGTTTGAGAGTTTTTCACAGCTTCTTGACGATTTTTATTACGAAAAAGACCGCTTTGAGCGCACCCGTCAGAGAAGTCAGTCATTGCTGAAGTTGCTGCAGAACGCCTCGGCAAGGGCGGCAAGAAAGCTCCAGAGCAGACAGGCTGAGCTTGATGCCTGCGCCGACAAGGATTCACTGCGAATCAATGCCGAATTAATTCTTGCCAACCAGTACAGACTTGAAAAAGGTTCATTGTTTTATGACCTCGAAAACTTTTATGACGAAAACAAAGTTATCCGCATCCCTGCCGACCCTGCGCTTTCACCCTCGGCAAACGCACAAAAATATTTTAAGGAATACAGAAAAGCAAAAACTGCCGAGAGTATGCTCGGCGAGCTGATTGAACAAAGCGAGCAGGAACTTGCATACCTTGAATCGGTTATTGACAGCGTAAACAGAGCTGACGGATATACGGAGCTTGCCGAAATCAGAGCAGAGCTTTATGAGCAAGGATATCTGAAGCGAGCTAAAAATGACAAAGGCAAAAAGCAGAAGCCCCTGCCCCCTCTCGAATATGTTTCGGACGACGGCTACACAATTCTTGTTGGCAGAAACAACGTACAGAACGACCTGCTGACATTTAAAACGGCGGCAAAAGACGATTCGTGGTTCCACACACAGAAAATCCCCGGCTCTCACGTTGTTGTTATCGGCAACGGCGACATTATCCCTGAGCTGACCTGCCGACAGGCGGCGGCACTTGCCGCATATCACAGCGGCGGCAGAGAGTCTTCGCAGGTTGCGGTTGACTATACTGAAGTCAGAGCGCTCAAAAAGCCGAGCGGTGCAAAGCCCGGCAAGGTTATTTACCACACATATAACACGATGTGGGTTACACCTGACAGAGAGCTTTGCGAAAGACTTAAAAAGAAGAAATAAAATTAAGCGTGTCACCTTAACGGCGGCACGCTTTTCTTTTGATTTTATTTTACTTTGAATTCGCAGATACTGTTTACTATATATGCACTGTCACTGTATTTTGTTGCGCCCGATTCAAATATGCCTATAACGTCATTGCCGTTTGCATCAATGCCCTCAAGCATGGGCGGCTCACGCATAGTTGCGGTTTTGCACTTGTTGCTCAGATGATAAGCAGGAACTTTTTTGCCGCTGTAATCAACTTCAAAATCGCTTTCGCCTGCCGTTACGTCTTCATAAACGAGCATAAAGGAATCGTTATTTCTGCCGAAAGACGTGCTCAGAACAAAGCTGCCGTCCTCAAGTCTTGCAAAACCCTGAACTCTGTTGGGAGTTGTGAGAACAAACTCGGGGATAAGCTCCGCACCGTCAAAAGCTGCTTCAAAATCGCTGAGTTTATAGGCATTGCAGCGTGAATATGACCTTTCTTTGAATGAAACGGAAACGTGATGAGAAGCATCGGTATCGTAGGCACCGTCAAAATCAAAGGTATAAAACTCGCCTGCGTAGAGATATTCACCGTCACTGTTGATATAGGAGCATTTAACGTCGGTCTGCACGCTTGAACCAAGCGCAACAGCTCCGCCATTTTCAGCAGCAACAACGTCGGCGGCTGCAATTCTGTAAATCTTGCTGCCGTGACAAACGTAAAGCCAACCGTTTTCCTGTGCAATGCCGCCTGCGTGACCTGTGAAATCGTTGTCCTTTGATGTTTTGAGGTTGAGAGCCTTTACCATTTCACCTGTATAGGTATCGACAAACGCAATAACCGAAGGCTGCTCACTGTGATAATAAGAAATGATATGGTATTTGCCATCCTCGCTCAGGCAGTAACCCTGAGGCACGTAACCGCTTTCTGTTCCGGGAATTTTATAAATTTCTGTATAATCGGCATAGTTGATTCTGTTTTCAAACTTTGAACGAAGAAGTCTTTCAATATTTTCAAAAATACCGTCTATCATTCTCATAAAACTGCTGACACCGCCTGCAGCGTCGGAAGAAGATGCCGCAAAAGCAGGCGTTGCGCAGCCGATTACCAGTGCAAAAGCAACCAGCAGACTGATAATTTTTTTACTTTTCATAATAACTCCTTAAAAAACAAAGGGCGGTTCAAGCGAATCGCCCTTTTTGTGTAATTTAATCGGGAAGTGCGTTAAGCATCCGGCACATTTCAAGATAGAAAGCCTGCGTTTCGGCTTTATCTGCAAACAGACCGATTGCAGTGCCGTGGTCGCCATTTTGGACAGGCATAACGTTCCAGACGCCCTTTTCGATATTATTTGCATCAAACTCTGCAAACGGCTCGTCAAGAGGATGTTTTGCACTCTCGGTATTAACAAGAGCATCGTTAGCCAGCCAAGCTTTGTCATAGACAAATCCCGTATCCGGGTCTTTGAACATCATAATTCCCATCATAACCGCTGTTAATGAAATTACGGGATTTGTTTTAAGCATCGGAAGCTCAACTCCAAGAAACTCAACGGGTTTTGTTGTTGAAAACGGATATGAGAAATAATAAACATCCTCGCTGATATCGAGCTTTTCATTGAGCTGTCTGCTTCCCTCGGGAGTCAGGTCGTGCTTGCAGGTATCTCCATCATTGTCAAGAACATTTTTCAATGCCTTGAACAGCGGAGCCACCTCGTCACTGCCCGGCACTTTGGAAAGTCCGAACTGTTCCAAATGGAAATCTACCAATTCTCCGTTGAGAGGACCTCTGCCGACAACACCTGCGTAGAGATAACTCATAAACGTAACAAGATCAATAATTCCAAGCTTATCAAGCGGATAATAGATTGTTGCGCTGTTATGCGGCGTACAGATTGCCGTTGCACTTTTGACCCAATCAGATTTTCCGCCCGTAAAAAGACCCGAAATCTCATCTGACGGAGTAACCGCCATTTCTTCGGGACTTCCTTCGGTGAGAAGATGCACAAGCATTCTGACCGCTGTTCCGCCGAAGCTGTGGCCGATAAGGTGAATCTGCTTGATTTTGCCTGCTTCATCAAGCTCTCCCCAATCGGGAACAAGTGCCGAGTAATAGGTTCTGCCGTATCTTGCGTGGTTGAACTGCTTTGAATGCGCTTCACCGTAGTCAACCGTTGCACCGATAATCTGGGCATACAGCTCGCAGGCTCTGTCCCAGGCACTGCTGAGAGGTCCCACCGAAGCGGAATAGCATTCATAGCCCTCATACTGAAGATACTGCATAAGGTCGCCCGTAGTAGCTCCCCAATAAGGAATGATACCGTCGATACCCTCTGCACCGCCCCAGCCGTTCAGACCGTGAACAAATATGAAAGGTGCATCGTTTTCAGGCTTGCTGACGTTGTTCTGTGCGAAAGCACCGACGCAGCAAACTGAAAGCATCATCACAAGAGCCATTACAAGGCTGACAGCTTTTTTGATATTCATTTTGTCACACCCCTTTTATACAAAGCAGATATAAGACTGCTTATTTTGCGATTCTTCTGATAACCGCCATACATTCTTCAAGGTCCATAATCTTCGGAACGGGATAAAGAGGATTGCCTTCTTTAAGCGCTCTCTTTGCGATTGTGGGGATATCCTTTTCAAGAATTTCAAGCTTGTCGGGAATATTCATTTTCTTGTTGAATTCCTTGATTGATTCGATAAAGAGCTTTGCTTTCTGCTCGTCGTTCATACCCTTTGTGTCAAGACCTGCGATAACAGCAAGCTTTGCAAGAGGTGCATAAGCTGTTTCGCCGAAATATTCAAGAACGTAAGGAAGAACAACTGCGTTTGCAAGACCGTGAGGTGTGCCGTACATACCGCCGAGATTGTGGGCAATTGCGTGAACGTAACCTACGTAAGCTCTTGTGAATGCAATACCTGCAAGGTAAGATGCTTCAAGCATATTTTCTCTTGCGTCGATATCCTTGCCGTTTTCGTAAACCTTAAGGATATTTTCAAAAATCATCTTGGTTGCCTTCTCGGCTGCAAGAGCCGTGCCCTTGGTATTGCTGTGGCCGATATATGCTTCAACAGCGTGGGTAAGAGCGTCCATACCTGTTGTTGAAGTGATATGAGGAGGCAGACCGATTGTAAGCTCGGGATCAAGAACAGCATACTTGGGACGGAGAACAGGATCCTGAAGAGCATATTTTTCGTGTGTTGAGGGGTCGGAAACAACGGCTGCGATTGTTGTTTCTGAACCTGTACCTGCGGTTGTGGGAACTGCATAGATTGTGGGAAGCTTCTTGAGAATCTTAAGAGTACCTCTCATCTGCTGGACTGTTTTATTGGGCTTTGCAATTCTTGCAGCCGCAACCTTTGCGCAGTCCATGGGTGAACCGCCGCCGAAAGCAATAACGGCAGAGCAGTTATTATCGGCATAAAGCTTTCTTGCTTCTTCAATATTATCAATTGTGGGGTTGGGCTGTGTGCCGTCATAAACAAAGTACTTAACGCCTGCTTTTTCAAGGCCTTCAAACAGACCGTCAAGCAGATGCAGACCCATAAGACCTTTATCTGTTACAACAAGAACCCTGTCATGGCCGTTTGCCTTAACAACCTGAGGAAGCTTTTTAACGCTGCCTGCGCCCTTTACAAGCTGAGGCTCGGTCCAGTCAAGAAAATTAACCGCAACTCTGAAAACGCCCTGATAAGTTCTGCAAAACGCTTTGAATAAAACTGATGCTGCCATTGATAATTACCCCTATCTTTTTAATTATTTGCTTTCAAAAAAAAGCACAAATATTTACAGTATAATTTTATCACAAATTTTAAACATTGGCAATAGTAAATATTTATGTTTATATGCATAATTCCGATTTATAAAAAGCAGTTGAAATAATATTCCTTTAATGGTATAATATTGATGATTATTCTGATCGTGAGGTTTGGTTTATGAAAAAGATTACGACTTTCAAGCAGAAATTCATTGATACGCACGGAAGAGAAAGAATTTTTAACGGCGTTAACCTTTGCGACAAAGGTTATAACGGCGAAGAAGAAAGAATTTATGAAATGCCGTTTAATGAAGAGCTTATCAAAAAGCTCAGCCAAAACGGTTTTAACCTTGTAAGACTCGGTATGACCTGGGACGCAATCGAACCCGAACCCTTCAAATATAATGAAGAGTACCTTGACAAGGTTGAAAAGGTTGCAGACCTTTGCGAAAAATACGGAATTTATTTTTACCTTGATATGCACCAGGATCTTTATGCGGGCTTCAAGGGTATGGACGGCGACGGCGCACCCAAATGGGCCTGCCTGACAGACGGCGCAAAATTTCAGAAAACCAGATTTGTCTGGGCAGAAGGCTATTTCTGGGGCAAAGCCACTCAGCGTGCGTTTGACAATTTCTGGAACAACGCCGAATACAACGGCATTCCTCTGCAGACTTATTTCTGCAAAATGTGGCAGCACGTTGCGGAAAGATTCAAGGATCACCCCGCACTTTTCGGCTTTGATATGTTCAACGAGCCTTTCCCCGGCACTGACGGCGGCAAGGTTTTCAGAAAGCTTGCAGGCAGCATTGTTAAAACCGTTCTTACAGACAAGCGTTGCAACCTTGTATGGATGGCCAAGCAGGTTCTTACGGGCAACGCAATCCGAGTGCTTGAGCCTTTCAACGACCCCGACCTTTTCCGCAAGGTCACAAGCGCAGGAAACGGTCTGATTTACAAATTCGACGTTGGCGCATATTCGCAGTTCATCAACAGAACAGCAAGGGCAATCCGTAACGTTACCGACAACGGCATTATGATTATGGAAAACAGCTATTATTCCAACCTCGGCATTCCTTACAGCGCACCCGTTATCAACTATGACGGCGTTCGTGAAGAAAAGGTTTGCTTTGCTCCTCACGCATATGATCTTATGGTTGACACGCCTGCCTATAAGTACGCAAGCAACTCCAGAGTAGGTTCGATTTTTGACCAGCACAGAAAGTCCCAGCAGCGCCTTGACGTTCCGGTTATCGTGGGCGAATGGGGCGGTCAGTCAGAGGGTACGGATTGGCTTTTCCACATCAATTTCCTTCTTGATAAATTTGATAAAAACCACTGGAGCCAGACTTACTGGGCATATTACGACGGTCTGCTTGAAAATCCGATAATGTCGAGCCTCAACAGAACAACACCCGTTGCAATCTGCGGCGATATCGTTGAATATACCACTGACCGTGAAAACGGCATATTTACCCTTGAATTTGAACAGGATAAAGACTATGACGTTCCGTCAGAAGTGTTTATTCACAAGGCTTTTGCTTCAATCGAATGCACTGCCGATTATGAGCTTGAAGCTGTTGACGGTACAGAGGCTTCAATTCTTAAAATCAACGGCAAACCCGGCAACAACAAAGTGACCGTTAAATTTTAAAAAAACAAAGCGGCAGGGTTTTTGCCCTGCCGCATTAATAATTGAATTACTGTTATCTTGTTCGGTATTGTGCAAGGTGGTATGT
>JAGBAK010000050.1 GCA_017938985.1 Clostridia bacterium | reverse complement strand
GATGGCCTTTGCCGGCATTGAGGACGGCGTGGTGACTGTGGAATTCGGCCGCGACGGCATCATGGTGCGCAAGGTGCTGGAGAGCAAGTCCGCGCTCATCGAAGCCGCGCTCACCGAGGCCTTCGGCCAGGGCATGCGCCTGCGCACCCGCAGCGCCGGGGAAGCATCCGCCAAGCCCAGCGCCGCAGCCCGGAGCGTGATTGAACAATCCTACGATGTGTTCGGCCGGGACAGAATCGAAATCACGGACTGACGATATATGGAAAACTTCTTTGAATCACACGGAGGGCACAGGGATCGGCTGCGCCAGCGCATGCTCTACGCAGGCCTGGAATCCCTGAAGCCCCACGAATTGCTGGAATACAGAATCAGCGCAACGTTATCCGCACCCAGCAGCGACGGTGTGCCGCCGCCGAAATAAACGGTGTCATAGACTCTGTTTTCCTCGTCAAGCTTTCTGCAAACAGCCGCAACGTAAGAATCCGTAACTCCCTTTTGGGGAGCTACGGAATAAAAATCGCAGTAAGGGCATTTGCCCTTGCAGAACGGAATATGAACGTATAAGCCGATCGGTTTTTGTGATCTGTCAATCATTGTCATCAAGCTTGAGAACCGCCATAAACGCTTCCTGCGGAACCTCAACCGTACCGAAGTGGCGCATTCTCTTTTTGCCTTCCTTCTGCTTTTCAAGCAGCTTTTTCTTTCTTGTGATGTCGCCGCCGTAGCACTTTGCAAGAACGTCCTTGCGCATTGCCTTAACGGTTTCTCTGGCAATAACCTTGCCGCCGATTGCAACCTGAATCGGAATTTCAAACATCTGTCTGGGAATGTTATCCTTGAGTCTTTCGGCAATCTTTCTTGATTTGCCTCTTGCCTTGTCGGTGTGGATGATGAACGAAAGTGCGTCGATAAGGTCGCCGTTGAGAAGCACGTCAAGCTTCACAAGGTTGGAGCGGCGGTAATCGGAAATTTCATAGTCAAAAGAAGCGTAGCCTCTTGTTCTTGATTTGAGCGAATCAAAGAAATCGTAGATGATTTCGTTGAGGGGCAGCTCATAATGGATATCAACTCTGTCGGGTGTGATATAGTCCATATTTTTGAAAACGCCTCTGCGTTCCTGGCAAAGGTCCATAATTGCACCGACGTATTCGGCAGGCGAATAGATATGAGCATCGGTGAAAGGCTCTTCGCAGTAATCGATGTGTGCAGGGTCGGGATAATGCGTGGGGTTATCGATTTCAACCATTGAGCCGTCGGTGAGATGGATTTTATAAATAACGCTCGGAACGGTGGTTACAAGGTCAAGGTCATATTCTCTTTCAAGGCGCTCCTGAATGATTTCAAGGTGGAGCAGACCAAGGAAGCCGCAACGGAAGCCGAAACCGAGAGCACCCGAAGTTTCGGGTTCATATGTCAGAGCGGCATCATTGAGCTGAAGCTTTTCGAGCGCATCACGCAGATTTTCGTAGTCAGCACCGTCAGCAGGATAAACACCGCAGAAAACCATCGGGTTAACCTTTCTGTAGCCGGGCAAAGGCTCGGCGGCAGGATTTTCGGCAATTGTTACTGTGTCACCAACTCTTGCGTCGTTTACGGTTTTGATTGAAGCGGTGATGTATCCGACCTCACCTGCGGTAAGCTCACTGCAGGGTTCGGGCAGAGTTGCACGCATATAGCCTGTTTCAACAATGGTGAATTCCGCACCCGTTGCCATCATACGCATTGTGTCACCGGGCTTGATTTTGCCTTCTTTGACTCTTACGTAAACGATAACGCCTTTGTAGCTGTCGTAAACCGAGTCAAAAATCAGCGCTCTGGGCGGCAGGTCATCGTTTGCTTCGGGGGCAGGAACATTTTTGACAATGCTTTCAAGCACCTGCTCGATGTTTATACCTGTTTTTGCCGACACTCTGGGAGCTTCGGAGCAGTCAAGACCGATAACCTCTTCAACCTCGGCGGCAACTCTGTCAGGCTCTGCGGAGGGCAGGTCGATTTTGTTGATAACGGGTACTATTTCAAGGTTATGGTCGAGCGCAAGATAGGTGTTTGCAAGTGTCTGAGCTTCAACGCCCTGTGATGCGTCAACGATAAGCACTGCGCCCTCGCAGGCAGCAAGCGAACGTGATACCTCATAGTTAAAGTCAACGTGACCGGGGGTATCGATAAGGTTGAGGATATACTCCTCACCGTCCTCGGCAAGGTAGTTGAGCTTGACTGCGTGCGCCTTGATTGTGATACCTCTTTCTCTTTCAAGGTCCATTTTGTCAAGAAGCTGTGCCGTCATATCACGCAGAGCAACGGATTTTGTTTTTTCAAGAAGTCTGTCGGCAAGGGTTGATTTGCCGTGGTCAATGTGTGCAATAATGCAAAAATTACGGATTTTATCTTTTGAAACTGCCAATTTAATTCTCCTAAATTATATGTTTGAAAGTTCTTCAAGTTTTCTGTTAACGCCGCTCTGACCAATCCACATATCTTCCCAGCGGTGGCCTGCAATTTGCTCAAGGCGTTTTTTATCGGTTGATGAAATTTCGCAGTTGCCCGTTTCGTGTTTCTGCGCAATAACCGCCTGAATGATTTCGTGGTCACGCTTTTTCATTTTGAAACGGAAAATAAGAATGAACGATGTGATTGCAAAAATAACGGGAAGCCAGCTTACGATAAGCCTTAAACCGAATTCGGTTTTGGTACTGAGGGCGGCATATGCGGTTTTATCAGGGTTTGTTGTGTCGTAACCGATAAGCTGAAGAAAGATGCCGAGAGCACCCGTAACAAAGCTGTTGATTGTTTTTCTGACGAAAGAATAAAACGTTGTGATAACGCCTTCACGTCTTCTGCCCGTGATTAGTTCGTCAACGTCGGTAACGTCGGGCTGAATGGTGCTGATAACAAAACCGGGACCCGAGAAACCGAAATTATAAAGAACCGTTGCAATATAGATGATAAACACGGGCGATTTTGGGGTTACAAAGCCGTTGATAAGCAGACCGACAATCATCATCGGCGCCATAACCAATCCGCACATACGCTTATCCATATAGCGTGTGAGGAAATAGTTGAAAGGTCCGCCTGCAATTTCAGCCGCACCAGCAACAGTATTAAGAACACTGAAATGTCTGTATTTATCAGCTATACTTATGATATAGAACTGGTCGGCATAGCTGTAAAAACTCTTTGAAAAGCCGTAGAAAAGGTTGATAAGGAAATACTGTCTGAAAGCTTTGTTCCTGAAAACCTGAATATATTCTCTGAAGAAATATTTATAATCAATGGGTGGATTTTCAAGGTCAACGGAGCTTTTTTCTTTGGTTGTGAAGAAAGTAACAAGGGGCGCCCAGCAGAAATAAATTACAAAAACAATGCCGCAAAGGAGATATTTATTTTTGTCTGCAGGCGAAGGATTATCCATATTTGCGCCGCCCAGAACAATGCTCATAAATATAAAAGACGGGAACATACCGAACATATTGAAGATATATTCCATTATTTTATACTGCGACCTTTGAAAATATTTGGGCGCAACTGTAGGAAGCATTGCAACGTGGGGAATATTCAGCATCGTGTAACCCGAGCTGTAGATAAGCGATGCCAGAAGATAATAAGCAAAAAGCGCCGCTGTGTTGCCTGTTCCCGATATGCCGAAGGAATACCACTTCATAAAATAGCCTATCAGAAGAACGGGTAAACCTATAAGGAACCACACTCTGTGCTTGCCGAAGCGTGATTTTGTTCTGTCTGTGATAAAGCCCATTGCAAGGTCTGTTACGGCATCAATAACACCGCCTATGGTGCTGATGATACCTGCCATACCCGTGCTCATACCCTCAACAAAGTTAAGAAACTGCTGATGATACATACTTATGGGATTTGTAACGCCGCCTGTGGTTATGCACATAACGTTATAACCGATAATCGGTCTTAAATATTCAACGGTATTGCCTTCAATGCCAACGGCATCCTTGATTTTGTTTCCGAATCCCAAGTGCAGTCCTCCCATCATAAATCTATATTCTGAAATATAATAACAAATTATAAAAGCAAGGTCAAGATTTTTGAGATTTTTTTAATTTTCAAAAAATTTTAAAAAAATACAGACCAAACCCGATTTCACGTCGTCATATAGGTGAAAAGCAAAAAAGAAAGGGTGTTTTTATGAAAAAAATCATTATTGTTCTTATCTGCAGCTTTGCTGCGACAATTATCTTTGTTACAGGTATCTTCGGATACATATATTATGATTTTCATATCAACGGATTTGAAAGCGCCGAATATGCCCACATTGATAATTTCGACTGCGCGGTTGACGTTGCCATTGAGAACCTGAACGCTGAACTTGAAGAAAAGAACGGAATTCTTCAGATTTCGTCTTCTTGCGAAGAAAAAACAGATAACGGAATCAAATATTCCGCCACTATAGAAAGAAACGAAGAAACAGGAACACTGATGTTTGTTATTTGTCAACAGTCGGAATCGGTCTCGCCTTTCAATACAAAATATATCTCTTTCACCGAAGGGATTAAAAGCGAAAGCGGAAAATATGATAAAATGATGATTCCGCACAGAGAGGCGATTGACAAAAACGGTAACAAGCTGATTCTTGAGCCTGCAGGAAGTGAAGCGATTGACAAGAACGGCTGTAAAAAAACCGAGTATTATATCCGATACGGAGATTTCGGTGATTATCTCAAAGACAAGGATATCGAAGCCGTTTTTCCGATAAGTGCGCAGCTCAACGGGCATATTGTCAGCGTTGAGCGCAGAAGTTTGTTTTGAAAGGAGACATTTGATGGACGGAAAAGTAAGAGTTAACCTTGACGGACTGCATTCGCTGGATATTTCTGTATGCGAAGCAAAAATGACAATTGTGACGGAGCTTGTGCTGCCCGACGAGCCGCCCGAGCTTATCTACGCAGAAAAATTTGACGAACCGTGCAACTATCTTAAAACAGCAATAAAACGGGGTATTCTTTACCTTGACGGATGCACGTCATCTGAAAACAAACCAAAAATCAAAAGGAGTGACCACCCATGGCTTTCATGACGTAAAATCAACCTGAAATTGAATTGAATTCTCTTAAAAAGAGAATTCCTAATCACTTTAAACTGTTGAATTATATACACATCAATGTTATAATATAGAAAAATAATTTAAAATAAGTAACAAATTTTATTTTGTGGTGAGTTTATGGATAACAAAGAGAGATTGGCGCAGCTTGTCACACAACTGCAAAGCGGCGACAAAAGTGCATTCAGCGAAATTTATAAGCTGACAAGTCCGAAAGCGTTTTACGTTGCCTTTGAGATAACGAAAAACGAACAGGACGCAGAAGATATTCTGCAGGAAAGCTACATAACCGCACTTGATAAAATCGCAACACTTGATAAACCCGAAAGCTTTGTCGGCTGGTTCCACAGAATCGTTGCCAACAAGAGCAAGGATTCGCTTAAAAAGAAAAAACCGACGCTTTTTGCCTGCGACGAAAATGAAGCTTTTGAGGTCATACCCGACGAGGATACAGATTTTATTCCTGAAGAAAGCGTTGACAAATCGGAGCTTCAGCAAATTGTTATGAGCGTTCTTGACGAGCTGAGCGAAGATAAACGAGCCTGCGTGCTGATGTATTATTTCGAAGAATGCAGCGTTAATGATATTGCCCGTACTCTTGACGTGCCTGTGAGCACGGTCAAGAACAGACTTTTCACGGCAAGAAAAGACCTGCAGGGCAAATTCTCAAAACGAGGCATCACCTCAGCTTACAGCGTTGCTCCCATCGGCGTTGTGCTCTGGGCGCTTCGCAGAACTTCGGAATCTGTTGCAAAGGGATTTATTCAGAGTCCCGCCTCCCCCAAAATTCTTGCCGCACTTACGGCATCAACTTCGGGCGCAGCCGTTGCGGCAGGTGCAACGGGCACTGCGGCAGTAACCACAGCCGCAAGCGTTGCAACAGGAACGGGCGTTGCCTCAAAAATCGCGGCAATGACGCTTGTTCAAAAAATCGTTGCAGGCGCAACCGTGGTTGCGGTGGTGACAGGTTCAGGCTTCGGCGTTGCGGCGGTGATAAAAAACCGCAACAAAGAAGATACTGTTCCGGAAAAAACCTCTGCACTAACGGAAGAGGTTACAACGGCGTTTTACACCGTTCCCGAAACCGAAAATGTAATGCTTGCGATAACCGAGCCATCTACAGCTACGCTTACGGACACTTCAGCAAGCACGGCATCAACGGTTGCAGGTTCAACCGCCACAACCAAGGCAACCACCAAGCCTGCCACCACAAAGCCGACCACAACCAAGCCAAAGCCGACAACCACCAGACCCAAAGCCACCACAACAACTCAAAAAGCTACCACTACAACACGCAGAACAACAACCACTACCACTCGAAGAGCAACAACCACAACAACCAAAAAAGCAACAACCACTACAGCTAAGACGACAACCACACAGCCGACAACAGCGGCGCCTGCACAGTTGGTTATCAAGATTAACGACGGTTCAGGCACGCCTGTTGAAACGCTTACAAGAAACGTTCCTGCAGGTATGACGATAACGGAAGCTTACGTTACGTCGATTGTTGAGGCGGCAGGCTACCAGCCGTATGGCGGCGTTTATGCTGACAGTTTTGAATTCGGCGTTGCAGCTCAATCGGGCGTAACGTATAACGCATCGGCAGATACATAATATAAAGGAGCTCACATATGAAAACGATGATTAAAAAATCCCTTGCGCTTATCCTTACGGCACTCATCCTTGTGAGTGCAGGTGCGGCAGGCATAACCGCATTTGCCGCAAATTCAGCCGAAGTTGTAGGCACACTCGGCATTGAAACAAAGCTTTTCAGATATGACGAGATTTCAGGCGATTGGGTTGAAACCGACAGAGCCAAAAGAGGCGAAATCCTGAAAGCAAGGGTATACGTCGATACGGATTATTGCACAAACTCCGGCAGGCTTATGGTTTTTTATGACGATGCTTTTTTTGTTGATGACTATATGCGCGACGAGATTGTTGAAGTTGACGCAAACCCATATTACAGGGATATGTGCTCAATGACAACTCAGCTTGCGTTTTACAGCAAGAACGGCAACGCCATTAAAAGAATGATTGAAGACGAGCTTTTCACCGAAGATTTTGCAATGACTCACACCTGCATCGGCATTATGTATATGTATGCCATCAATGCATATAACGAAAGGCTCAACGGCGAAGAATGGCTGGCTGAATTTGAACTGACCGTTCGTGAAGATACCGAACTGACAGAGGGCAGCTTTTTCACGCTGGAATCCGTTGTCTGCACGCCCGACAACATCTATGCTTTTGCAGACGTGCCTTACGGCAGATCCGGCGAAATGATTGAGCACACCGACCCTCTTTATTCCGTATACGTTGATATGTATTTCAACAACCGTCCCGTTTCTCTTAACAGCAACGTTATTTTTGACGCAAACGGCGGTTACTTTAACGGCGATACAATTGAAACAAAACATTATATCACCGAAGAAATCGGAACAGAGGTTTACGTTTACGATGCACCTATCCCTCAGTTCAACGGATTCGTATTTATCGGCTGGTCATTTTCGGATGACTACGCTGAGCTGATTGAAAATCCCCTTATCCCCACAGACTATGAGGATATAACGCTCTATGCCGTGTGGGAAGAAGCGGAAGATTCATATGAAATTATTTTTAACGCAAATGAAGGCTTGTTTGAAAACGGAACTTCAGAAATCATTATGAAATATCCCGTCGGAGCGGAAATTGTTATGCCCGATGCTCCTGCCAGAGAAGGCTTTGCGTTTAACGGCTGGATTGATGAATACGGCGCTCCGTTTGATTCTTCCGTAATGCCCGAATCCAACGTTGTTCTTTTTGCCGACTGGGAACCGCTCAATACATACACCGTAACCTTCTTCCTCGATGAAAACGGCACGGAAATCTACCTCGAAGAAGCTTATGCAGAGGGTGATTCTCTTGTTTATCCTGCCCCTCCCTCATTGCCCGGCTACACCTTTGATTCCTGGTCAGAGATTGAGGGCGCAGAAATAACAGGCAACCTTTACGTTTATCCCACATACACCGCAAACGAATACAACGTTTCGGTTCTCGGTCTTTACGGCGACGTTTTTGACGGATGGGTAGCTTTTTACGGCGACACGGTAACTCTTGCCGACCTTTTCAGCAAAGAAGATATGGATGCGATGCTTGTTGACAACGGCGATTATTACACCTTTGACGGCTGGAATTACAACGGCACCGCAATGACGGCAGACACCGTTATCACCGTAACCGATGACGTTGAGATTGAAGGCTCGTTCACCGCCATGGATGCAAAGCTTATCTTTGATGCAAGCGGCGCAATCTTTGCAAACGGCGAAACCACTTACGAAGTATCTCTTAAATATGACGATATCATCACCGAAGATATGTACCCCGAAACGCCTGCATATGAGGGTCATAAATTCAAGGCATGGAGCCTTGACCTTGTCGGTCAGCCCATGGACGAACTTGAAAAAACCATTTCAATTACCTGGGTAAAAAATGAATACCCTGTCAATTACATTATTGACGGCAACGTTTATACCACCGTCTTTGCTGAATACGGCACAACCGTTGATGCTGCGGTAACACCCGAAGCAAGCGTTATCCCTGCAGGCTATACCTTCCTTGGCTGGAGCCTTGAGCAAAACGCTTCGTCACCCGATGACCTCGGCAAGGTTGGCGATATCGAAGTTAACGTTTACGCAGTTCTTGAACCGCAGCAAGGCATCACCTACACCGTGAATGTTTATACAGAAAGCCTTGACGGTACATACGAACCCGTCGACACTATTGTATATGCAGACGGCGAAACAGGCAAAAACGCACCGTTTGTTGCCGAATCCATTGAAGGCTTCACGTTCAACTACGATTTATCCGTTGTTGATATTCCCGTTGCAGGCGACGGTTCAACCGTTCTTCTTGCTTATTACAACAGAAACACATATGAACTTGTAACTTATACAGACGACGGCATCTTCTCCCAGCAGGAATACCGTTACGGCGAGGATATTAATTTCATCTATCCTCCCGAAAAAGAAGGCTTCACGTTCAGCAGATGGATTTTCAGAGAAACAGGCGAAGAGGTTATCTTCCCGCTCGTAATGCCTGCCGACAACCTTGATCTTACAGCAGAATGGGTTATCAATAACTATGACGTGATCTTTGACGCAAACGGAGGTACGTTTGCAGACGGCGGATATGCAGTTACGGATAATTGCGAATTCGGTGCTCCTGTTGCCGAACCTGTTCCTCCGACCAGAGATGGTTACGTTTTTGTTGGTTGGAGCGAGCCTGTTCCCGAAACAATGCCTGCAGAAAGCATCATGCTTTTTGCTCAGTGGAAAATAAAAAGCTACACGCTTCACTTTGTAAACACAGGCGATTATTTTGTTGAAAGCATAACCGTTTGTTACGGCGACGATGTTCCCGAAATTGAAAATCCCTACCGTGAGGGTCACGTTTTCACAGGCTGGTCGCCCGCACTGCCCCAATATATTCCCGACCTTGGTATGGACGGCGAAGACTTCACTTTTGAGGCAAACTGGAGACTTGAACAGTATACGTTTGCTTTCAGAAACACCGGCGATTATGTGATTCCCGATATGGTCGTTACATACGGTGACGCAATCTATCCGCCTGAAAATCTTGAAAAAACGGGTTACAGCTTTGACGGCTGGGATCGCGCCATCCCCGTAACAATTCCCGATATGGGCGAAGACGGAAGCGTAATTGAATTCAACGCTGTGTGGAAGGTCAACAAATATACCGTTTACTTTGATACAAGATTTGAAGATTACCTTATGCCCGTAACCTATGAATACGGCGACGTTGTTGAGCTGCCCCCCATCGCAAGAACGGGCTACGTCTTTGACGGCTGGCACCTTGACGGTCAGCAGATTGACTATTTGCGTATGCCTGCACAGGACGTATCTCTTGTTGCGGAATGGACTGCGGCAGACGGTATTCCTTATAAGGTTATTTACTATATCCCCAATATTGACGGCGACACCTATACTATAACCGTCGAGGAATTCTTCGGCACAACCGATGAAATCGTCAGAGTTGATCCTCGTGAATTTGAAGGCTTCACCTTTGACGTAAATAACAGCATTATTGAAGCGCGAATTGCTCCCGACGGCTCAACAGAAATTGAGCTTTATTACACAAGGAATCAGTATGATTTCATAACCTATGCAGACGGCGAAGTCTTTGCAGAATACCGCTACCCCTACGGCATATCAATCGCAGATACGGATTTCCCCACAAAAGTCGGACACTCGTTTGTAAAATGGATTGACAGGGCAACGGGCGAAGAAGTTATATTCCCGTTTGCTATGCCTGCAGAAAACGTTGAGCTTGAAGCGGTCTGGTCCGTAAACAATTACACCGTTTCGTTCAACACTGACGGCGGCGCTGAAATTGAGCCGATGAACGTTGCATTCGGCAACGAATTCATTCTGCCCACAGCAGAAAAAACAGGTTACACCTTCGCATTCTGGAGAGGTCCCGACGGCAGCGCTTATTCCGCAGGTCAGAAGGTTGTTATGCCTGCAGACGATATGAAATTCACGGCTGTATGGCTTGTTCAGAGCAGAAGAGTAACTTTCATTATCGGCAAAGACACTTTCAGCTTTGACGTTGTTGCAGGTCAGGAAATCCCCATGCCTGATATGAGCGCATACGACAACTTTGAAATTCTTTATTGGCTTGATAATAACGGCAAAAAAACCGAAATTCCCGACGTTATGCCCGAAAGTAACCTCACTTTCACCGCAAAACTCAGATATATCTGCGGCGGCAACCCCTATGGCGTAACCGCTTCATACGAAAGCGGCTGCTTCAGCTTTGAGGGTGATGAACTCCGCTTTGAGGTTGAAAAGATCAACGGCTCAAGAGAGCCGGGCGGCGTTTATTTCAGCGGCGAAAACTACAAGCAGATCGCTCTTTACAACATCAAGTTCTATCACGGCAACGAAATTGTTCAGCCGCAGAACGGCAATAAGGTGCAGATAAGCATTCCCGTACCCGTTGCTTATAAAAACAGCACAAGCTTTATGGTTATCCATCGCTTTGCAGGCGGCGGATACGAACGCTTCTCCGTAAGCAAAAACGGCGATGCGCTTGTTTTCACCGTCGGCAGCTTCAGCGAATTTGAAATTCTTGTCAAATCCGAAACAGCAATCAAGACCAAGCCTTCAAAAACAGCCTATAATTACAAACAGGCTCTTGATTTGACAGGTCTTACCCTTGAAGTGCTTGACGAAAACGGTAATAAAACGGTTATCAGCGACACAAGCCTGATGACAGTCAACGGCTATAACCCCAAGAAAATCGGCACACAGACCCTGACCGTTGAATATGACGGCACATCGGCACAGTTTGACGTTACCGTTAAATACGCCTGGTGGCAGATAATTATCCGCATACTGCTGCTCGGCTTCCTTTGGTATTAATTTTTTAAATGGAGTGTATATAATGGAAAAGATTAAGTCAATCATATCGATACTTCTTGTGTCGATGATGCTTTTTGCCGTTGCAGCGGCAGGCATCGGCTCTGCTTCGGCAGCGGAAACAAACTATAACGGCGGCATTATTCAGTACACAGTTACAGACGGTAAAGCAACCATCACAAACGTTGTGGGCACAGATTCGGATATCACCGTGCCCGCAACGCTGGACGGCTATCCCGTTGTTGCAATCGGCGAGCTTGCTTACAGGGATGAGCATAACCTTAAAAGCGTTGTTATTCCTGCAAACATTGAAACAATCGGCAAATCGGCTTTCACAGGCTGTATTGCGCTTGAAACCGTAACATTTGCCGACGGCAGCAAGGTTAAAACAATTGAAGAAACGGCTTTCAATGCCTGCAAAAGCCTTAAAACCGTTAACTTCGGCAGCAACGGTGCTCTTGAAACCATTGGCAGATCGGCTTTTGTTAACTGCACCGCACTTGAAACTTTCAATCCGCCTGCAAGCCTTAAAACCATTGACGCAACAGTGTTTGAAGGCTGCACAAGTCTTAAAGACGTGACTGTTTCGGCAAACGTTGAAAACATCGGCAACGGTGCTTTTGCCAAGTGTGAAGCTCTTGAAAACTTCAAGGTTGACCCTGCAAACGCAAACTTCACAACGGATACCTGGGGTATTCTTTATAACAAGGATAAAACAATGATCGTTGCTTACCCAGCAG
>JAGBAK010000049.1 GCA_017938985.1 Clostridia bacterium | reverse complement strand
CGGCGGAAAAATTGTAGGGGACGGCGACTCGACGTCCCGATGTGTGTAAACATATAACAATTCAGACCTGCGGTCTGACGGGTTGTCGGGGTCGCCAACCCCTACATTTGCCTCGATAAAACCAAATCCCACGGCAACAACGTAGGGGCGGCGCCCGAAAAAATGCAGCTATGCGTTACCTTTTGCAACCCTCAGTCACTCCGTGACAGCTCCCTTGAAAGGGAGCCCAGACAATCGGCTGCATTTTTGCCGATAGCTCATGGCAACAACGTAGGGACAGCCCTTGCGGCTGTCCGAAACATTGTGCGCTTTGAAACTTAATAAATAATAGATTTCAGTGTAGGGGCGGATATCATCCGCCCGAAAACGTTCAATTAAAAATGCACACAAAAAAGACTTGCAAAGGCGGTTAACCGATGCAAGTCTTTTGCTTTGTTCAGCTTAAATTATTTGTAAAGAGGGCCGTAGTTTTCGCAAGCTCTGAAGTCTGCGCCTTCAAGGTCCTTTGTGCCGAATGCACCCCAGCAAGCGGGACGGAAAATCTTTTCGTCGGGAACGTTGTGGAGAGCAACGGGGATACGGAGCATTGATGCCATTGTGATGATATCTGCGCCGATGTGACCGTAGGAAATTGCGCCGTGGTTTGCGCCCCAGTTATTCATAAGGTCATATGCTGACTTGAATGCGCCTTCGCCTGTGCATCTGGGTGCGAACCATGTGCAGGGCCATGTGTAGTCTGTTCTCTTCCAGATGATGTCTGAAACTTCGTCGGGAAGGTTTACAGTCCAGCCTTCAACAATCTGAAGAACGGGGCCGAGACCCTTGACAAGGTTAAGACGGATCATTGTTGCAGGCATTTCTGCTCTGGTGAGGAAACGTGATGAATATCCGCCGCCTCTGAAATAGCCGTTGTCAGCTGCGTTCCAGGTTGTTGCTTCAAGAATCTTGTCAGCGTCTTCTTCTGTAACGTTGTACCATTCTTTCATGATGCCGTTGCCGTTTTCGTCCTTAACTTCGCCGCAAGCGTCAAGGCAGCAAGCGCCTGAGTTGATAAGGTGGATAAATCCGCCTGCTTCTGCAGCCTTGCCTTCGATGTCGTAGCCTGTTACTCTCTTAACAGCGTCTGCGCTCCAGTGAGTACGAACGTCAGCAAACATCTGGGGTCTGTTGGTGAGCAACTTCATGAAGAGCATACCGATGCCGTTGAGAACGTCGTTTTCGGTTGCAAGGATGTAGGGTTCTCTTACGCCTTCCCAGTCGAAGGATGTGTTGAGAAGTGCTTCTGCAAAGTCAGCGTTGGGATAGAAGTCTGTCCACTGTCTCTGACCCTGGAAGCCTGCTGCAATAGCGTTGTGGCCGACAGCTTCTTCTTCGCAGCCTGCAGGAAGATTGTCGTTGCCGTTCATAAGGTCCTTGATGATGCACATCATCTTAACAACGAATTCCCAATCCTTTTCTTTCTGTTCGTCGCTCTTTCTTACGAATTCGGGGTTCTTGTCAAAGCCTTCCTTGCACTTTGCCTTTGTCCATGCAAGAGCCTTCTGGAATTCAGCTTCGTCATAGATGCCCTCGGTCATTCGGCGGATGATTTCAACCTCGTCAACGGATTCAACTCTCATGCCGAGATATTCTTCGATGAAATCGGGGTCGATAACTGAGCCTGCAATACCCATGCAGGTTGAGCCGATCTGAAGATAGCTCTTGCCTCTCATTGTTGCAACTGCAACAGCGGAGCGACCGAAGCGGAGAAGCTTTTCTTTAACGTCGTCGGGCATTGATGTGTCGTCAGCGTCCTGAACGTCTTTGCCGTAAATGCCGAATGCGGGCAGACCCTTCTGTGCGTGAGCGGCAAGAACAGCTGCAAGGTAAACTGCGCCGGGTCTTTCTGTTGCGTTGAAGCCCCAAACGCCCTTGATTGTGTTGGGATCCATATCCATTGTTTCGGAGCCGTAGCACCAGCAGGGAGTAACGGAAAGAGTGATGTCAACGCCTTCCTTTTTGAACTTTGCTGCGCAGGCTGCTGCTTCTGCAACTCTGCCGATTGTTGTGTCAGCGATAACAACCTTTACGGGTTCGCCGTTTGAATAGCGAAGGTTTTCTTCAAAGAGAGCCTTTGCTGCCTTTGCCATGTTCATTGTCTGGTCTTCGAGGGATTCTCTTACCTTGAGGGGTCCTCTTCTGCCGTCAATGATGGGGCGAATGCCGATTACGGGATAATCGCCGATAAGTCTGCTTTTTGCCATGATAATCAAGTCCTTTCTATGTAGTGAAGTTTATTATTTCTTATTTGAAACGGCAATATCAGCCGTTAACAACCTTTTTAAATCTCTCGTATGCCGCTGTCCATTCGGCGGTATCTTCGGGAGCATATTCAACGGTGTTTTCGCTTTCGCGAACGATTTTTCTTGCCTCGTCAATATCTGCGATTGCGCCGCAGGAGAGAAGCTGAACAAGAATGTTGCCCAAAACCGTTGCTTCAATAGGACCTGCAACAACCTTTCTGCCGCAGGAGCAGGCGGTCATTTTGCAAAGGAGAATATCCTTTGTTCCGCCGCCGATAACGTGGATTGCGGGATAGGTTTTTTCTGTGCATTCCTCAAGCTTTTCAAGGGTTAAGCGGTATTTCATTGCAAGGCTTTCGTAGATGCAGCGCATAACCTCGCCAACGCTTTCGGGAACAGCCTGACCCGTTTTGCGGCAGTATTCGCGCACACGCTCGGGAATGTTGCCGTGAGGCACAAATTCGGGTGCATCGGGGTCAATGAAGCACTTGAAAGGCTCTGCCGCAAGGGCAAGTTTTTCAAGGCCTGCATATGAATAATCGCTGCCGTGTCTGTTCCAGTGACGGCGGCTTTCCTGAATGAGCCAGAGACCGATTATGTTCTTGAGGAAGCCTACTTTTTCGTTGTAGCCGCCCTCGTTTGTGACGTTCATCGCAATTGATTTTTCGTCAACGATGGGTTTGTCAAGCTCTGTTCCGAAAAGCGACCACGTGCCGCTTGAAAGGAAGGCAAAATCGCCCTCTGTGCAGGGAACGGCGGTGATTGCGCTCTGTGTATCGTGACCGCAAACGCTGATAACGTCAACCTCGGGGATACCGCATTCGGTGCAGATATCGGCTCTGATTTTGCCCAGAACCGAGCCTGACGGAGCGATATCGCAGAGAAGCCTTGAGGGGATTCCGAGTCTGTCAAGAAGCGGTGTTGCCCATTTTTTTGTTTTGAGGTCAATCATCTGCGAGGTGGTTGCGATTGAATACTCGGTTGTCATTTTGCCTGTGAGCATATAGCCGAAAAGGTCGGGCATAAACAGAATTTTATCTGCTCTTTCAAGCAGGTGAGGACGGTACTTTTTGAGGGCATAGAGCTGGTAAACGGTGTTGAGCTCCATAAACTGAATGCCCGTTGTGCCGTAAAATTCATCGTTGGGAACGGTTTCGGCGCATTCTTCAATAAGACCCTTTGTGCGTTCATCTCTGTAGTGAACGGGGTTTTCGAGCAGGCAGCCGAATTCGTCAATCAGACCGAAATCAACGCCCCAGGTGTCAATGCCGACGCTGTCAAAGCCGCCGGCAAGCTTGGCCTTGACTATGCCCTGCTTGATTTCGTGAAAAAGGCGCAGAACGTCCCAGTACATAGTGTCGCCGACCTTGACGGGATCGTTTGAAAAGCGGTGAACCTCTTCGAGCGTAATCTTTTTGCCGTCAAAAGAACCGAGAATGGCTCTGCCGCTTGATGCGCCGAAGTCTATGGCAAGAACTCGTTTGTTCATTTTTATATCCTTTCTGAGTGAATGATGAATAGTGAAGAGTGAATAGTTTCGGGTGGCTCTGCCCACACCCGTATTTTATAATCGGTCAAAGGCGAAGCCTTTCCTTAACTTTTCACTATTCACTTTTAGATTTTGCTTGAACAATTACTGAATAACAACGCCTTTTTTGAGGATAATGTTTGCATAAATTGCGGTTTCGCCTGTTGCGATGATTGCATAGGCGTTTCTTGCTCTTTCATAGAAAGCAAAACGCTCAACAAGCTCAAAATTCTTTTCGCCTTCTTCTGCAACAACGGTGTTTTTGTATTCAGCCCAGATGGGAGGGGGATTTGATGCGTCGCCGTTATCCATAAGAGCAACGGGAGCCTCAACATATGTATCAAGAGGCATAAGCTTGAGAATAGCTTCAAGAATTTCGTTTACGCCGTGGCCGTCAAGACGTACAAGTCTTTTTGCGTTGGCTGCTGCGGGGAAGTTGCCGTCGCCGATAACGATTTCGTCACCGTGACCCATTTCCATAAGGATTTTAAGAAGTTCGGGGGAAATGATGGGGGAGATGTTTTTAAGCATGGTTATATTTCCTTTCTTTGCAGAATTATTTATCCGTTACATTATTGCGTACATATTATACATATTGCTGTAGATGCCGTTTTTCTGCATCAGCTCTTTGTGCGAGCCTTGCTCGGCAATGCCGTCTTCGGTCAGAACGATTATTTCGTCGGCGTTGCGGATTGTTGTAAGGCGGTGAGCTATAGTGAGAGTTGTTCTGCCTTTTGCAAGGCGTTCAAGTGATTCCTGAACAATCTTTTCGCTTTCGTTATCAAGAGCTGAGGTTGCTTCGTCAAGCAGAAGAATGGGCGGGTTTTTGAGAAAAACTCTGGCAATCGAAATTCTCTGCTTCTGTCCGCCCGAGAGCTTAACGCCTCTTTCGCCGATATACGTGTTATATCCGTCAGGCAGAGCGCTTATAAAGTCATGTGCACCTGCTTTTTTGGCGGCTTCGATGAGTTCTTCGTCGGTGGCTTCCGCCTTGCCGTAGACAAGATTATCACGGATTGTGCCGCTGAAAAGATAAACGTCCTGTGCAACAACGCCGATGTTTGAGCGCAGTGAATGCAGGGTGATATCCTTTATGTTTTTACCGTCAATCAGAATATCGCCGCTTTCGGGTTCATAGAAACGGGGAATAAGGTTGCAGAGGGTGGTTTTGCCGCCGCCGCTCGGACCGACGAGCGCAAGGTTTTCGCCCTTTTTGAGATGAAGATTGAGATTATGGAGAATCTCTTTTTCGCCTTTGACGTAGCTGAAGCAAACGTTTCTGAACTCAATTTCGCCCCGAACGTCAGTGATATCAACAGCGTTTTCGCTGTCAACGATTTCAGCTTTTTCGTCCATAATTTCAGCAAAGCGTTCAATGCCCGTTATGCCTCTGCTGAACTGTTCGCTGAAATCAACGATTGTGCGGATTGAACCGAGAAGAGTTGAAATCAGCAGAAGGCTTGCCGCAAAGTCGCCCGCAGAGGTTATGCCCTCTTTCATAAGGAAGGCACCCATTGCAACAACGCAGATGTAGGTGATGCCGTCAATGAGCTTGACTGTTGCGTGAAACTGCGACATATATTTGTGGCTTCTGTTTCTGATTTTAACGTATTGCTCGTTACCTTTGGAAAACTTTTCTTTTTCTGTTTTTTCGTTTGTGAACGAACGCACAACTCTTACGCCCAGAAGGCTGTCCTCGATGCGAGCATTGATTTCGCCCACCTGATGTCTGCCTTCTTTGAAGGTGTCACGCATTTTTGTTCTTGAGCGTTTTGTGAGGATTATCATAAACGGCATAAGAATAAAAATGGCGATGGCGAAGCGGAAATCCATTGTTGCAAAAATAAAAAAGCTTGCTATGAATTTGACTATCGTCATAAGCAGCATTTCGGGGAAATGGTGCGCCCATTCGGCAACGTCAAACAGGTCGGAGGTCATACGGCTCATAAGCTGGCCGACCTTGGTGTTATCAAAAAACGTGAAAGAAAGCGTCTGCAGATGGTCAAACATATCCTCACGCATTGAATTTTCGATTTTTGTGCCCATTTTGTGTCCCCAGTATGACTGACAGAAGCTTGCAAGGCTGTCCAGACCGCGGAGGGCTATGTAGGCAACGGCGATGGTTACGATGAGCTTGACTGTCAGACCTGCCGGGTCGGAAACGCCGCGGTCTGTGATTTTTCTGACAATCAGCGGCAGAATAATTTCACAGGCGGCTGAAGTTGCGGCGCAGGCAAGCACTATAAGCTCTGTGCCGAGATGTTTTTTCAGATAGGGAAAAAACCGTTTTACCAGTGAAAAGTTTTGTGCGGATGTCTTTTTTTCTTGGTTATTTTTCATTTTTCTTTCTTCTTTCAGTCGGATGAAGCCTATAATAACTCATCTTTTATTATGTTACAAAATCCGATTTTTGTAAAGTACTTTGTAAAAAAATTAAAATATTAATTTAAATTTATTAATATTGACCTTTTATAATGTAACTGATATAATATTACAGATTATAATGCCGCAAGTGTTGCCTTCAGGCAGCAGAAAGGAAGGTTTGTTATGATAAAGATTTCTCCCTCGGTTCTTGCAAGCGATTTTTCTGCTCTCGGCGCAGAAGCTGTCAGAGTTGAAAAGGGTGGCGCAGATTATTTGCATCTTGACGTTATGGACGGTTGTTTTGTGCCGAACATCTCGTTCGGAGCACCCGTTATCAAAAGCGTAAGAAGCAAAACAAACCTTGTTTTTGACGTGCATCTTATGATTCAGAATCCGCTGAAATATATTGAAGATTTTAAAAAAGCTGGTGCTGATTTAATCACTTTCCACCTTGAAAGCTCATCGCCTGTCGGCGAAACGGTTGATAAAATTCTTGAATGCGGTTGCAAAGCAGGCATAAGCATCAAGCCCGCAACGGCGGCAGAAGAGGTTTTTCCTTATCTTGAAAAGCTTGCCATGGTGCTTGTTATGACAGTTGAGCCGGGCTTCGGCGGACAGTCGTTTATGCATGATACAATGGAAAAAGTAAAGACCCTGCGTTCGGAAATCAAACGCAGAGGCCTTGAAGTTGATATTCAGGTTGACGGCGGAATAAACGCCGAAACGGTTGAAATTGCGGCTGCGGCAGGTGCAAACGTTTTTGTTGCGGGCAGTGCCGTTTTCGGTGCAGAGAATCCGGCTGAAGTGATTGAAATGCTTCGCAGTAAAGCAGAAAAATCCTATATCTGATTCTTGTGGCGGCTCAGCGATTCAAGGGCGTTGTTTTCTGTAATCACAGTCCAGTGTTCACGGGTAAAATCAGTTTCAAGGTTTTCACATTTTCTGCATTTTGCAAATTCGCACATACGGTGTTCAATCAGGTTCAGATCAAACGGTGAGCTTATAATCAGCCTGTATCTGCCGTTGTTTTCATAAAGACTGCTGTGCGTGTGAGAGTCAACATCACATTGCTCTGCGGCGGCAAACAAGCCGTCAAGGCTTTGGAAGTCACAGATAAGGTTGCCTGCCTGTTTAATCAGAGTTGAACGGTTTAATCTGATTGTGCTGTCAAGCAAAGTGAAAGTCAGTGCGCAGCCGCCGTCGGCAAGCGGCGATGCCTCAATAAGCATTCTGCGTGAGAGGTCAAGCTCTCTGCCAAGCTGTTTGCCTGCGGCATCAAGAACTGTCCAGATGACACGCCGTGTTTCAATCGAGGCATAGTCCATAGCTTCATATGTAATATCCAGCTCACGCATATCGGGTGCGGAGAGTTCAACAATAATCCTGTTTTCCGACGGGGAATTAATTTGCATAACGCAAACCTCCTTGTTGTGCAGTTATTAACTATAATATGATTTTTACTTGCTTTGTGCAATGAATAAATAATGGAAATCAAGAGGTGAGAGCCGTGGCAAACGGAGCCGAAAAACTAAATAAGAGCAGCACCCGAAGCATATACGGCGATTATCTGCTGATGCTTACCGTTCCCTGCTTTACGGCGTATTGGTATTACGGAGTGCGCAGTTTGCTTGTTGTTGCGGCAAGTGTTGCTTCGGCGGTGATAACCGATATGCTTGCAGGCATAGTCATAAATAAAAAAATCAATACAGGCGATCCCGGAAGCATATTTACGGGTGCGGCAATTGCAATGATGATGCCGTCAGGCATACCGTATTACGTTCCTGTTTTTGCTTCGGTTTTTGCGGTTGCGGTCGTTAAAGTTCCGTTTGGCGGCAGTCTTAAAGCGCCGTTTGTTCCTGCGGCGGCAGGCTTTGCGTTTGCAAGCGTCTGCTTCAGCGATAAGGTTTTTGATTACACGGCTGGTCTGAGAGGCAGCTTGTTTGGCGCAACGTCGCTGGGTTCAATGCTTATGAGCGGCAGAGCCGTATACATTGGCGAATCAAGTGTTTATGACATTGTAGGCGGAAACGTTGCAGGTCCGATGGGTACGGGTTGCGCTTTGCTTATGGTTGCCTGTGCGTTCTATCTGCTCATCAGACGCCCCAAGGCTTTGGTTTCATCGGTCAGCTTTATTGCGGTGTGTGTTCTGATGGTTGCTCTTTTCCCCAGAGTTACTGCATCGTTCAGAACCAACCTTGTTTCCGAACTTTGCTCGGGTTCATTGCTGTTTGCGGCTGTTTTCTTTGTGACAGACCCTGTAACGCAGCCCGAAAAGATAATCAATAAAATAATTTACGGTGCGGTCTGCGGAGCAATATGTATGGCAATGCGTCTGCTTGGAGCATATGAAGAACCCGTTTGCTTTGCGGTTCTGCTGGCAAACGCTTTCAGACCGATTCTGGATTCCGCTATCAATAATATTCCCCAATTTGGCAAAAAAGCATCCCGCAAGGAGGTGCGTGCCGAATGAATAATTCAATTTCTTTCATAGATGCCCTCAAAAAGGGTGCGGTCAGGTACAACCCCGTTCTTGTTCAGCTTGTGGGTCTTTGCCCCGTTATTGCGGCGTCAACCACTTTTATACAGGCTGTAATTCTCTCGGCGGCAATGTGTGCCGAGCTTCTTGTAATCAGCGTTATTGCGAACGTGTTGATGAAAAATCTGCCGCGCTGGATAAGAATGCCCCTTTATCTGCTTGTCGGTCTTGCAATTGTTTGTCCCGTGCTGTACTGGTTTGAAGCCTATTCGCTCAGCGGTATAAGCCTCGGCATGAAGATATATCTGCCCCTTACGGCAATCAATTCCGTTGTGGCGGTGCACTGTGAGCAGGTTGCTGTTAAGAGCGATTTGAAGCTCACGGTTTATGATGCGGCGGCAAGCGGCATCGGCGGTACGGCAATATTTTTGCTTACGGGTGCGGTCAGAGAAATTCTGGGTTACTCAACCTTTGCCGGCGTAAGGCTTAACCTGCCCGTAACTCTCAAAGGTATGACTCTTCCGTTCGGCTGCCTTATTTTTCTCGGTTTTCTTGCAGCAGGTCTTAAAAAAATTCTGCCGTCAGCGGAAAACGTTCAGACGGAGATTCCGTCGGATAAAATAAAAGAAGAACCTCAGGCAGAAACCGCAGACATTGTTCCCGAAGAAGAACACAAAGCTGACGGAACGGCTGACGTTTTCGGCATTGACGAAAATGAACTTGAGGATTTTCTTAAGACCGTCGGCATAGACTTGAACAGTGAGGAGGGTTCGGCACAATGAAAATAGTTTCGGATTTGCTGATAACCGCCCTTTTCACGGTTTTTGTGCAGAATCTTGTTCTCAGCTCGGGTCTTGGTATGAGCGAAGCAATCAGAGTGTCAAAGAAACCCGGCACTTTCGGTAAAATTGCCGTTATGATTTCGGGATTTTCGGTTATAACGAGCGTTATATGCAGTCTTCTTAATAACAAGGCGTTGAGCCTCAAAACTCTGCCGTTCGCAGGTAAGGCGGCGGTTTACGGCGGAATACTTGCGGGTGTGTATATTTTTGTTGCGCTTTTGCTTAAGCTTATATTCAGAGTGAGCGATAAACTTCTCGGCACACTCGGCATAGCGGCGCTCAATACGCTCGTTTTTGCCGTTCCGTTTATCAACGATTCAGCCGCATATTCGTTTGTTTTTGCGGTGGGTTCGGGCATCGGCGCAGGCATAGCGTTTGTTCTTGCGGCTGCGCTTATCAGCAAGGGCTCGGCGGCTCTTGAAAAAAACAAAAACATTCCCGAAGCATTCAGGGGTACGCCTGCAATGCTTATCTACGTAGGTCTGCTGTCGCTTGCTTTTGCAGGCTTTGCAGGCACGTCGCTGTTTGCGTAAAAAGGTGAATTTATGGCAAAGAATAAAAACAAAGGCGTTATCGAAAAAGCGCTCAAGCCTTCTCAGAGAGAAAGCATAACAGAATTTTCGGCGCATTTCGGTTCGGAGCCGAGCTATGAGGAAAAAGTAAAGAAAAGGCGCATAATAAACGTTATTCTGATTATTCTCGGTGTCACGGCGTTGATTGCTCTGGGTTATTTTATAACCGACGTGCTTGTGCGCATAACGGAAATACCTTATAACGAACCCGAAGCTTTATTTATCACAGAAACGTTCAAAGGAAGCAGATAAAATGGAATTTATTCCTTACAATTCAAGGCTTATATATCACAAATCGCCGTTCGGTGCGGTCAGTGAGGGCACGCAGGTTACCCTGCGCATAGTTTTGCCTGTCAGCTTCGGCTGCACGGGGGCAAGCCTCATTATTGAAAGCGACGGCGGCGAAAAAACCGTTTGCCCGATGGAGTGGGAAAAACCCGAGGGTACAGCCGAGGAATGGTGGAAGGTCAGCTTTACCGCAGGTGAGCAGGGACTTTATTGGTACAGGTTCAGCCTCGAAAACGAAAACGGAGAGAGCCTTATAACAAAATCCTACGGCGGTACGGGCAGAATTTCGCCCGACGGAGGCAGCTTTCAGCTTACGGTTTATTCAGAGGATTTTGAAACTCCGGATTGGATAAAGGGTTCTGTTATATATCAGATTTTTCCCGACAGGTTTAATTTTTCAGGTAAATACAAGAATGGCGTTCCGCCCGAAAGAGTTATGCGCTCCGATTGGGGAGGCAAGCCTATGTGGCAGCCCGATTCGCAGGGCAGAATTTCGCAGTACGATTATTTCGGCGGCGATCTTGAGGGCATAGAGCAGAAGCTGGATTATCTCAGCTCGCTCGGCGTGGGTTGTATTTATCTCAATCCGATTTTTGAGGCGCATTCAAATCACCGTTACGATACGGCGGATTATGAAAAAATCGATATGCTTCTCGGCGACGAAAACGATTTTGAATCGCTTTGCAAAAGTGCAGAAAAGAGAGGCATAAAGATTATTCTTGACGGCGTTTTCAGCCACACGGGCGCTGACAGCCGTTACTTTAACAGAGAAAACAGATATAGCGGTGTCGGAGCGTATAATTCACCCGATTCACCGTATTACGATTGGTACAAATTCAAAGAATATCCCGATGAATATGAAAGCTGGTGGGGCGTTGACATTCTGCCTGAAATCAGCGAGGAAAACGACGGATACATCGAATATATGGCAGGAGAAAACGGAATTCTGCGCAAATGGCTCCGCCTTGGCGCAGGCGGTTGGCGGCTTGACGTTGCCGACGAGCTGCCCGATAAATTCCTTGATGCGCTGCGAATTGCGGTTAAGTCGGAAAAAAGCGATGCCTATATTCTCGGTGAGGTCTGGGAGGATGCGTCAAACAAGGTCAGCTACGGCGACCGCCGCCGCTATCTTCAGGGTGCACAGCTTGACTCGGTTATGAATTATCCGTTTGCCGATTTGCTCATCGGTTTTGCAATCGGCGGTGTGGCAGAGGGCTTTAATGACAGAGTTGCGGAAATCTGCGAAAATTATCCCAAGCCTGCCGTGGACTGTCTGATGAACCATATCGGCACGCACGATACCTGCCGTGTACTCAACCGTCTGGGAACAGGCGGCGGATATTATTCCGACCACCTTAACCGTTACAGCGGCGGTCTGACGGGACACGAAAAGGCTGAAGGCAAAAAGCTTCTCAAAATGATATCTATGATGCAGTTTACGCTTCCGGGCGTGCCCTGCATTTATTACGGTGACGAGGCGGGAACGGACGGCGGCGAAGATCCGTTCAACCGAGGATGTTACCCGTGGGGAAAAGAGGACACGGAGCTGACGGAGCACTATAAGGCTCTGGGCAGACTCCGCAAGGAACACGCCGTGTTCAAAGACGGCGAATTTGTGCCTGTTTCGGCAATGCTTGGCTGCGTTGCCTATGAAAGAACGGGCAGGGGTGAAAGAATAATGACGGTTGCAAACCGCAACAGCCACCCGATAACCTATATCCTTCCCGAGGACGGATACGAGGCTGTTATGGGCGGCGGCGTCAACGGCAGAGAACTTTATCTTGATGAAAATACTGCGGCAATAATAATTAAAAAGGCGTAGGCAGTCCGCTGCTTTCAGCGGATTGTCGGCGCCGTTAAGCGGTGATATATATGGCAAAGAAAAAAAGCCTTGTTTTTGAAACGGAAAAACGCAGAAGCAACGGCAGTTTATATAGATTCTGGATTATTCTTATCATAAGCGTGCTGACTGTTCTTTCGGTTTCGCTCGCACTTATACTTAAAAGCAACGACTTTGATTTCCGCAAGGCGTTTTTCGGTACGGAAAAAGAAGAAACAACACAGGAAACGGAAACTCAGACCGTGCCGACGGTATCCGAGGCAGAAAGAATTTTCCTGTTTATGTGTGCGGACGGCGACAGGCAGAAGATTCATTTCATGAACCTTATCAAAGTTGAGCTTCCCGAATGCCGTGTAACGGTGCTTACGCTTGACCCCGAGGCGGTTATCCGTGCAACGTCGGGCAGTGGCGAAAGTTCAGCGGCGATTTTTGCAAAATCGGGCGAAAAAGAGCTTACCTCCGCTCTGGAAGAGGCATACGATATAAAAATCAACCGTTATTTAAGTGCAACACCAACGCAGTTCAAGTCAACGGTCAATTTCTTCGGCGGCATTAAAATCACCGTGCCCGAGCAGGTTGACTATAAGGCTGACGGAATAAATCTGGTTCTCATAAAGGGAACAAAAGCGCTTAACGGCGATGAGCTTTATAAATATATGCTTTACCTCAATGACACTGCGGAAAACGGTGCGGAAAAGCAGGCAAAAGCAATAATTGAAATTCTGGGTGCAGTGTTTACACCCAAGAACGTTGAAAAAAGTGACAAAATCTTTTCACAGATAACAAACAATTTCACAACAGATATAACGGTAGTGGATTTGAGGGAAGAAGAAGACGGTGTGCTGCAGCTTATGCAGGAAGGCATAAAAGATTCTGCGGTAGCCGTGTATCCCGAAGAGCTTAATTGACGGCGGTCAGGGAGAAAGCCTATGAAAAAGATTTTTTTGGGTCTGGCGGCTTTGGTTTCGCTGGTGCTTGTGGCATCAAGTGCACTTATGCTTGTTTCTGACGTTGAAAAAGCAGAAGAACCGCAGATAGATATCAGCCAAACCGCAACAGAGCTTACCGGTTACGGAAGTAATTTCAAGTTCTGGTTCCATCAGCTCAGTAACGATGAAAAACACGCATATAACTTAATTCTTAAAAGCATCTATGAAATGCCTGAAGCCATAGAAATCAACCGTATTGATTCCGAAATGCTGGATAACGTTTTTTATGCACTTTTATGCGATAATCCCGACTTGTTTTTTGTCGGCAGAAAATGCGTTCTGCGCGCCGAAAACAAAAAAACGTGGTTTTCAGTGGATTACACCGTTGATAAAGCGGAATATGATGCAATGAAGAAAGAGCTTGACGAAACGTGCGCAGAAATAACGGCAAGCTTCAGCAACCCCGAAGATATATGGCAGACGGAACTTGAAATCCACGATTACGTGGTGGATAACTGCAATTACGTTCTTGACGATGATCTTATCGGTTCAACCGCTTACGGTGTTCTTGTTAACGGCAGCGGTGCCTGTGAGGGATACTCAAAAGCGGCAAAGCTGCTTATGGACAGTGCAGGAATAGAAAGTGCGGTTATCAGCGGCGAAGCAGAAAGCCGTAAAGGCGAAAAGCAGCCGCATATGTGGAACGTTGTCAGGCTTGACGGCAGCTGGTATCACCTTGATTGTACCTGGGATGACCCTGTTGATGAAAGCGGAGATATTTCAAAAACCTATACCTATTTCAATCTTGATAACAAGAGCATTTCCGTTACGCATTCAAAGTTTTCTTATGATTTCGGCTGCAGCGAAACAAAAGAAAACTATTTTATAAAAACCGGTGCGTTTTTTGAATCTTACAGCCGTGATGACGAAAAAAAGCTTGCCGAAATAATAGTCAAAGAAATTGACAGAGGCAACAGTACGGTATATTTTCGTTTTGCAGACAAAGAAACCTTTGATTATGTGATTGAAGATATGGTTGAAAACGAAAGAATGTATACCGTTCTGAAATATGCAAAAAAGAATTCAGACTTTAAATTTTCAACTTCAACGGCAAAATACATTGTTGACGACACAATGCTGTGCTTTGCCATTGTGCCTGAATACCGTAAATGAGAGGAAGGTACTTGCTTTATGGATAAACCGAGAATAGAAGCAGCGGTCAGAGAAATTCTTATCGCTATCGGAGAAGACCCGGACAGAGAGGGTCTTGTTGAGACCCCTGCAAGGGTTGCCAGAATGTATGAAGAGATTTTTGCGGGACTTGAAGACGACCCGACCCGTCACCTGAAGCTTTTTAACGAAAAGGGTAACGAAGAAATGGTTATCGTCAGGGATATTCCGCTTTATTCAATGTGTGAACATCACCTTATTCCTTTTATGGGTAAGGCACATATAGCGTATATTCCAGCAGACGGCAAGGTTATCGGTCTTTCAAAGCTTGCAAGAATAACCGAAAGCTTTGCAAAAAGACCTCAGCTTCAGGAGCGTCTGACGGCACAGATTGCAGATTTTCTGTTTGACCACCTTGAACCCAAAGGTGTTGCCGTGGTTGTTGAGGCAGAGCATCTTTGTATGACAATGAGGGGCGCAAGAGCTTCGGGCGCGGAAACAAGAACTTCGGCTCTCAGAGGTATTATGCGTTCCGATGCAAGAACAAGGGCGGAGGCAATGTCATTACTTACGGGAGGAAGACCCTGATGTTTAAGGCTCGTGATTTTTCTTTGCCTCTCGGCAAAAGAACATATATTATGGGTGTTTTGAATTATACCCCCGATTCATTTTCTGACGGCGGAAAGTTCAACACACCCGAGCAGGCTCTTTGCCACGCACTCAGGATGCAGGAGCAAGGGGCAGATATTATTGACCTTGGTGCAAATTCAACCCGACCGGGCGCAAAAATTCTGACGGCGGCAGAGGAGCTTGAAAGAATAGCTCCTGCCCTTGAAGCGCTTGAGGGAAAGCTGAGCGTTCCGCTGTCTGTTGATACTTTTTATCCCTCGGTTGCAAAAGTGGCTCTTGAGGCAGGCGCAAGTATTATTAATGATGTCAGCGGTGAATTCAACGCCGAAATGGCGGCGCTTGCAAAACAGTACGGCGCAGGTTACGTTGTTATGCATAACCCCTGCGGTGCGGATATTGTTCAGGAATATAAAGACGGTGTTGTGAGCCACATAAGAAACCTGTTCCTTGATGCGCTCAGTCTTGCGGCGGAAACAGGTCTTTGCAAAGAGCAGCTTTGCTTTGACGTGGGTCTCGGCTTCAGCAAAAGCTATGAGGATAATCTTGAGATTCTGCGTAATCTGGAGTGGCTCAAATTCAAGGGAGTTCCGCTGCTTGTTGCGGCGTCAAGAAAAAGATTCATCGGCATTGCAAGCGGAGAGGAAAACAGTGCTCTGCGTGACCCCGGCACGGTTGCGGCTCATACGGCGGCAATTGCGGCAGGTGCAGATATAATCAGAGTGCACGACGTTGCAGGTGCGGTTCAGGCAGCAAAAGTTGCCGACGTTATTTTCAGAAAACAGGGAGAATAAATGGATAAAATCTTAATCAGAAATCTTAAAATTTTCGCTTATCACGGCGTTATGGAAAAGGAAAAGGCAAACGGTCAGTATTTTATTTTTGATATTGATGCGCTTGTTGATATTTCAAAGCCGTGTGAGAGCGATAACGTTGACGATACGGTGAATTACGCTCTTATGGTTGATTGTATCACCGAAACGTTCACGGCTCAGAAAGACGATCTTATCGAAAGAGCGGCTCAGAGGGTAGCCGAAAAACTTTTTGAATCGTTTGAGCGAATCAGCGAGCTTAAAATATTACTTAAAAAACCCGACGCCCCCATTGAAGCGGATTTTGACTGGGTAGGCGTTGAAATCAACAGAAAACGGGAGGATTTTTGCAATGAGTGAAGCGGTTATTGCGCTGGGTTCAAACCTCGGCAACAGAATTGAAAACTTAAACGCCGCAGTCAGAGCAATTGCCCGTTTATCGGAAGTTAAAATTATCAAGGCATCATCAGTTTATGAAACGGAGCCGATTGGTTGCGACGATGACAGCGATAAATATTACAATGCGGCAATTCTGGTCGAAACCAACGCATCGCCGGCACTTCTTTTGGGCGAATGCCTCGGAATAGAAGCGGCAATGGGCAGACACCGCACCAAAAAGAACGAGCCGAGAATAATCGACCTTGACCTTATTCTTTATGAAGGCTTCAAAAGCGAGAGCTACGAGCTTACCGTACCCCATCCGAGAATTCTTGAGCGTGCGTTTGTTATGGCGCCGCTGCTGGAGTTTTATCCCACAGGCAGAGCGCCGGGACTGTTTTTCGGTCCTCACCTGAGGGATATTGGTCCGGACGGCGTGCGCAGGATAGAGAAAGAAATAATTATTCCGATTTATTGAGAGGTGTTTTGCGTGGCATCAAATATTTGCGACAACTGCGCTTATTATGACTACAACGAAGAATATGAGTGCTATGAATGCGGCGTTAACCTTGATGAGGACGAGCTCTACAGATTTATGCGGGGCGGCTCATTTGAGTGTCCTTATTTCACGCCTTATGACGAATATAAGGTAGTCAGAAAACAGAACTGATTTATTACGGAGGATTTTTCTATGGATAACAAGAAAAATACAAAAAACAAGACGAAAACACCTGATTATGCCAACAGAAAAAATCAGGCGAAAAAGCAGAAGCAAAACAAACAGATAATTGCAGTTGCCGCAGCTGTTGCAGCAGTTGTTGCGATTGTTCTGCTTGGTATTTTTGTTATAAAGCCTATGGTACAGAAGAACAGCGGCGGTGCTTCCGGCACCTCATCAACAACCAAGGCTGACGTTACCGTTACCGCAAAGCCTGCCGTTACACATTCGTTTGAAACGGTTACGCCTCCCGAAGACAGCGATTATGAATACGTTGACTACAGAGGTCTTCAGATGCCTGCAGAGGTTGCGGTTATCCTTAATCAGGCAGAGATTGACAATGCTGAAGCCTGTAAAAAATACGGTGTGGCGATGAGCATAGGAAACTATCAGGTCTCACGCCCCAGATTTGAGATGTACTATAACTATGCCTATTCAGAAAAGGCAAACGAAAGCCTTGCAATGGACGGAAGCAGGCAGATGAATACCACGGGCTTCGATTATAACAAAGCTCCGTCCGAACAGAAGTATCCCGGCAGCTCGGATGCAAACTACACCTGGGCAAACAAATTCACGGATGATGCCATAGAGGATATGCAGTACTATTTTGCTGCTTTTGAATATGCCGTTGAAAACAAGATTCAGCTTTCGGACGGCACGTTCCAGCGAATGATATATGAATACGAGATGGCAATTGAAAGCGCAGAAAACAACGGTCTGAGCCTCGATGAGTATCTTGAAACAAAGGTTGCCGAGAACATGACTTATGAAATGTATGCGGCTCACTGCGTAATGAGATATTATGCGGCGGAATATCAGGAGAGTGAAATTGAAAGGCTCAGCAATGCAGTTTCCGATGAGGAGCTTAACAGCTATTATAAAGAAAACAAACCTTATCTTCAGGTTGCAAACGCCAGAATTTATCCCATAGAAAAGGAATATGAAGAAGCAGACCTCCAGACAGTTGTAAACGAAGAAACCTACCTTGCATTTGCGCAGAAATACAGCCTCTACAGCGTTTATAATGCAGAAACAGCAACGGAATATCTTTGGATTGACTATAATGCAATCGGCGGAACCTTTGGCGAAGAAGTTGCAAAATGGATATTTGAGGGCAACGTTAAAAAAGGAGATATCGGTCTGATTAAAGGCTCGGTTTATGAGTGCCTTGTTTATATTATTGATGCACCGTTTGAAATTGCAACCCATCAGGCACTTGTTTGCGAATATTATAACGGATATGAAACAAATGAAATGCTGATAAATGAAAACAAAGCATCTGCCGATGCGGCTCAGGCTGCTTATGCCGAATACGGCGCAAACAAAGCGGCGGCTCTCAGAATGGAAGAAGAACTCATTGGCTTTAACCAGGCTGTTTCGGTAAGAGACTATGGTATTGAGGTTGATGAATGGGTGTTTGACCCTGCAAGAAAAGAAGGCGACAGCGTCAGAATCGATAATGCAGACGCTTCATATTTTATCGTTTATCTGAACGAAAACCCCGATGATTATGACTGGGTTGACGTTGCAAGAGGCTCAATCGGCAGCGAGAAATACGATAAGGATTTTGAATCAAGAGTCAACAAGGAATTTGCTTCAAAAAACAAAAACAGCGGCTGCATCGATGTTGCGCAGGAGCATTCCTATGAAATTCTTAAACCCTATATTGACAGCCGCAAGACAATGTATGGAATTTCATAAAACCGATTAAATTATTATTTATGAATTACGGTTCGGTTTAATTTAAGGAGCTGAAACAATGAAGATTTACGGCAATGCTTCCGAGCTTGTCGGCGGCACACCGCTTGTCAGTTTTGCAAGATTTTCACAGGGACTGCAGGCGGAGATAGTTGCCAAGCTTGAATATATGAACCCTGCAGGCAGTGCAAAGGACAGGGTCGGCAAAGAAATGCTTGAAGCGGCTCTCGCTGACGGCAGAATCACAAAGGACTCCGTTATTATTGAGCCGACAAGCGGAAACACAGGCATAGGAATTGCTTCTTTTGCAGCTCAGAACGGAATGAAAGTTATCATCACTATGCCCGAAACAATGAGCGTTGAGCGCAGAAAGCTGCTTGCGGCTTACGGTGCCGAGCTTGTTCTGACAGACGGCTCAAAGGGTATGGCGGGAGCAATTGAAAAGGCAAACGAAATTGCCGAAGCAACGCCAAACAGCTTTATTCCTGCTCAGTTTGACAATCCCGATAACGCCGCCGCTCACTATAAGACGACGGGTCCCGAAATTTGGGAAGATACCGACGGCAAAATTGACTTTTTTGTTGCAGGTGTCGGCACGGGCGGTACAATCACGGGTACGGGCAGATATCTCAAAGAAAAAAATCCCGATATAAAAATAATTGCCGTTGAGCCAAAGGATTCGCCGTTTCTTTCCGAAGGCAGAGCAGGTGCTCACGGCTTAATGGGTATCGGTGCAGGCTTTGTGCCGAAAATCCTTGACACAAAAATTTATGACGAAATAATAACCGTTTCAACCGAAGAAGCATATGCTTCATCAAAGAAAACGGTTAAGACGGAAGGTATTCTTGTGGGCATAAGCTCGGGTGCTGCTCTTCACGCGGCAACGGTTATCGCTTCAAGACCCGAAAACGCAGGCAAAAGAATAGTTGTTCTTCTGCCTGACGGCGGCGAAAGATATCTTTCAACCCCGATGTTTGAATAATCCGTATTACGGCAGACGAATTTACGCAGATATAATAAAAATATAATCGGGTGTGGGCGTAGCCCACCCTGAATTCTTCACTTTTCATTATTTACTATTCACTCAATAAGAGGTGCAATATGTCACAGACCTCAAACTTAAAAACAAACCCCGACGCCTGTCCGCTTGCCAAAAAATGCGGCGGCTGTCAGCTTCAGAATATGACCTATGACCGTCAGCTCAAATGGAAGCAGGCACGGTGTGAAATTCTGCTTAAAAGATTCGGCAAGGTTTCAAAGATTATAGGTATGGACGAGCCTTATCATTACCGCAACAAGGTGCAGGCGGCTTTCGGCAGAACAAAAAGCGGCAAAATCATCTCGGGTGTCTATCAGTCGGGCAGCCACAGAATTGTTTCTGTTGATTCGTGCATGACTGAGGATGAAATTGCAGATAAAATCATAGTCGATATCCGCAATATGATTCCCAAATTCAAAATCTGGACTTACGACGAGGATAAGGGTACGGGCTTTTTGCGACACGTGCTGGTAAAAAGAGGTTTCACAAGCGGTGAGGTTATGGTTGTTCTTGTCGGAGCAAGCGGATACTTTCCGATGAAGAAAAAGTTTACGGCAGAACTGCTTGAAAAGCACCCCGAAATAACAACGGTTGTGCTTAATATCAACCCCAAAAACACAAACCTTGTTTTGGGCGATAAAGAAGAGGTTCTTTACGGCAACGGATATATTGAAGACACTCTTTGCGGCTGCGTTTTCAGGATATCGACAAAATCGTTTTATCAGATAAATCCCGTGCAGACCGAAAAGCTTTATAATAAAGCTATGGAGCTTGCACAGCTTGATGCAAAGTCAAGAGTTATAGATGCCTATTGCGGCATAGGAACAATCGGTCTGGTTGCCGCAAAAACGGCGGGAGAGGTTATCGGCGTTGAGCTGAACCCCGAAGCGGTCAAGGACGCAATATCCAACTGCAAGCGCAATGCGATGAACAACGCAAAATTCTATTGCGCCGATGCAGGCGATTTTATGGAGGCTCTGGCAGATGAGGGCGAGAGCGCAGACGTTGTGTTTATGGACCCTCCCAGAGCGGGCAGCAGCAAAAAATTCATTGAATCGCTTGTAAAAATGGCGCCCGAAAGAGTTGTATATATTTCCTGCAACCCCGAAACACTTGCAAGGGATTTGCAATTGATAACCAAAAAAGGCTATGAAGTAAAAGCAATTCAGCCCGTTGATATGTTTCCGCATACCAACCATATAGAATGCGTGGTTCAGCTTTGCAAAGCACACGGCAACAAAACACCGTTGAAGATGAGGGATAAAAAATGAACGATATGACAGTTTATTATGCACCCAAGCCGGTGCAGACGGCAAAACTGCTCTTGATTGACAGCAGAAGAACCCCCGTTATGGTTACGCTTAAAGGCAATATGACGCTTGGCAGAGATTATGCCGAGGCAACAACCGATATCAGAGTAAACTCGGGTATTGCAGGCAGACGCCACGGCGAGTTTTTTTATGACGCTGCGAGCGATTCATACTATTATATCGACAACAACTCAACAAACGGAACGTATATCAACGGATATAAGCTGCCTCCTTTCAATCAGAGAGGTACGCAGCCCTACAGACTTTCTGACGGCGATGTTATCCGTATCGACAGCTCTGCTCTTAATACCCCTCACCCGCAGGCGGTGCTTATGGTTTTCAGCCGAAGCATGAAAGAAAATGAAAAGTGGGAAACGTTCAGAAATATCAGCGCCCACGGCACAATTGCAATCGGCAGAGGCAATCAGAACACAATTTGCCTGCAGGATATGATGGCGTCAAGGGAGCACGCGCTTATCAACGTTACTCCTCAGGGAATGGTTATTCATGACAGAGGCAGCCAGAACAAAACCATTGTAAACGGTGCGGTGCTTTTCAATCCCAGACCGCTTTATAATCTTGACGTTATAAAAATTGCAAACACAATGCTTGTGGTTCTGGGCAACGATATTCTTTATAACAATCCCGGTGAGCGCTCGGGTACCTTGTCCGTATACATAGCGAAAAAAGACGTTAACTTCGGAAGAAAAACGCTTATCAAGGATATCCGTTTTGAGGCGGAGGCAGGCGATTTTATTCTTATTCTCGGCGGTTCGGGCGCAGGTAAAACTACTCTTGTTAACGCAATCCTCGGCGACGGTAAGGCAGAGGGAGAGGTTATTCTTGACGGTCAGAACCTTTATCAGAATTTCAAAACAATGAAGTCGCAGATAGGTCTTGTGCCGCAGTTTGTTAATCTGCGTGTTAACGATAAGGTTAACCAGACTCTTATGGATATTGCTCAGATAAAGCTTGACAGCAAGTATTATTCAAAAGAAGATATGCAAAAGCGCATTGATGACGTAATGGAAAAGGTCGGCGTTAAAAACCTTGAAAACCACCTTATCAGACAGCTTTCGGGCGGTCAGAAAAAGAAGGTGTCCGTTGCGGCTCAACTTGTCGGCTTCCAGAAGGTTTTCATTTGTGACGAGCCTGACTCGGGTCTTGATGCGGCGTCAAGAGTTCAGCAGATGGAAATTCTTAAAGAAATTTCCAATAACGGCAAAATCGTTATGGTTATTTCTCACGAACCCGATGATGCGGCAGACCCCGAAACAAACGAGATTCTGTTTACAAAGGTCATCGTGCTTGCAAAATCAAGCCGCGACAACGCAGGTCATCTTGCGTTTTTCGGCAATCCCTATGATGCGCTGAAATATTTTAACGTTACAAAGCTTCAGGATATTATGAAAGAAATCAATCCTCCTCACGAAGGCGGCAGAGGCAGAGCAGATTATTATATTGATAAATATACGGCAATAAAGGCAGGTAAGTGGATTGAATAACGCATCGTATTTTAAACAGACAAAGGTTTATTTTGGCAAAATCTCACGTATTTCCATAAGGGAAAAGGTATGGAAGTTCATTCTTTTTGCAGCTATTATCGCAACAATCGTTGCCGTGGTAACGGGCGAAAATATGTTTGAATCCTTTGAACAGACAAAGTCGGGTTTCTTTACGCTTGCTTCCGCCTGCATCTGGCTCGGCATCTTCAACTCCATACAGAGCATTTGCAAAGAACACGATATCATCCGTTCTGAATACAGACAGGGTATGAATCTTGCATCATACATCACTGCCAACGTTATGTGGCAGGCGGTGCTCTGTTTTGTTCAGACCGTGCTTATGTTTATCATATGCCTTATTTTCGGTTTTTTCAGGCATGCACCGTCTGACGGCGTTTTTCTGCCTGCGTTTATGGAAAACTTTGTAACAATGTTTCTTCTTACTTTCGGTTCAGCTGTGCTTGGTATTATGGTATCTTCGCTTTCGGGTACACCCACAACTGCTATGACCATAATGCCTTTTGTGCTTATCATTCAGCTTGTTATGAGCGGCGTTCTGTTTGAGCTTAAAGGCGCTGCCGATACGTTTGCAAACGTTACCTACAGCAAATGGGGTATGTCTGCATTTGCGGCAACTGCGGATATCAACGATGAAACCGAATATAAAATTATTGTTGAGCTTGAAGACGACAAAGACCCGCAAAACCAGATGATTGCAGAGTCATTAAAAGAATCGGGCAACTTTGAAGAGGTTGATGAATATAAGGGAACAACAGAAAACGTTCTCGGTTCGTGGTTTGCCTGCCTTGTTATTACCGTTGCCTGTGCTGGTATAAGCATTCTGGGTCTTAAGATAAAGAACAGAGATTCTTAAATAAAAAACGTAAATACTCAAAAATTCTATTTTGTGCAGAAACCGAATTTGCTTTTCAGGAGGATAAAATATGATAAACCGCATTATTTCGATGTTCGTTTCGCTGTGGCTGGCGGTTTCTTCGCTTCTTACGGGAGTTGTTCCCGTTTCGGGTAAATTGCGCATTGTTGTGCCCGAAAACTGGGAGCTTTGCGTCGGAGACAGCCGAACTCTTGAATGTGTTTTTGACAAAAAGGTCAGGGACAGGCGTCTTGAATGGAGCGCAGAGCCCGAAAACGTTGCGGCTGTTGACAAATGGGGAAGAGTGACTGCTCTTGCCGAGGGCAAGGCAACAATTACCGCCGAGGGCGACGGCTTTTCGGACAGCGTGGAGCTTCAGGTTGTTGCAACGCCGACAATGATTAAGGACAGAAGCATCCTGCAGGTCAATTACGGCGGCACAAGCATTGATGAAGTAAACAACCTGCAAAAGCTTGCCGTAAGATTTCCTCACGGCAGTAACGGTATTCCTTCGTACGTTTCGTCAATAACCGATTATTCCGCTTATCAGACGGCGGTTACCGCTGACGGAGCTGTTTGGGAAATAACGGACTACGGCGTTTTGCGCACAGACAAAAACGCACCCACAGAGCGTGACGTAGAACAGCGCTTTATGGGCGAAAGATATTTTTATTCAAATGATACCTCAAAAGGTAAGGTGCTTGCAATCGTGCCCGACGGCGGCAACGGTATATGGACTGTAATGGAAGCGGGCGTTTCGCATATTGATATGATAGAAGCATCTGCCGAGTTCAAAGCGACTTATCTGAGCGGCGTTACTCAGCAGAACGTCAGCCGTTTCGGTTACGTTGATATGGCTTTCCGCAACGGTGACGGTTGGAAAAGCACCTGGAGCGATAACGATGGTTTGTGGACTTCTATGTACGGCGCAGGGGAGCTGATGCGATATGCAAGCGTCAGAAACGACCCGAACGCCACCGCAGAAGAAATAGCCCAGGCAAAAGCGGCGGCTTATAAATCGGCGGAAGCAGTGTTGCTGCTCTATTATATCTCAATGCGTACGGGAACAACCGAGGCATATGTGAGAATGCAGACAACGCAGAATATTCCGGGCACAACTCAAGACCGTTGGCAGTCGGCACAGGCGCTTGAAAAAGGCGGTGACCCGTCGTTCATAACGCCGTCGGCAAGTCCTGCAGATACTTTCACTTCTGCAAACACTGCGTATATTTTAACAAGCTCGTCGGCAAAGATTGAAAGCAAGGACTATTATTATCCCGTAACTCCGTCCGACTGGTCAAATCCTGCCGAAAACTCCGACGTTGAATATGAAAAGCAGACCCGTCTTCTTGAGGGTTACCCTGCAAGAACTTTTACTCTTAAAAGCGATAATCCGAGTTTGCACGATAATATATATTGGTATGTCAATGCAGACGGCACTGCAACAGGCGCTTCGGATAAGCCTGCCACCGCAAACGGCTATCTGCTCAACAACGAAAATCTCCGCGGCGTGACTGTTGACGCTACGGGTGAGGTTCCCGAGCGTTTGTGGAAAGATATTCTCGGCGAGGATATCAGACCCGAGGATATTATTTATAAAACCGACACAAGCGCAGACGAGCTTGTGGGCCATATGTTTATTTTTAAGCTGATTTACGATATCATCGCACCCGAGGACCCTGAAATCAAGGAGCTTCTTGTGAATGCGGTTGATAACCTTGCACAGCATCTCAGCGATAACAGCTATATGCTCTGCGATGCAACGGGTCAGCCTTCAACCTGGTCAAACTTTGGCAGAACGCTTTTCAATGCAGGCTGCTCCGTTGCCGAAAGCTCGCTTCACGCAATGGTTTTGCTGGATATTTTCAAAACTGCGGCATACATAACAGGCTATGAAAAGTGGGAAAACGAATACCGCATGGTGGCTCTTGATCCTGCCTATGAATATGCAAAGGTTGCAGCGCAGCACTATGAGCGTATGCTTATGGCGGTAAAATTCACAGTTGGCGACGCAACAATCCATCTGCTCGGAAACGTTGTGGGAGCTTTGCAAAAAACAGATCTTGTTGAAACGGTTTACAGGTTTATTGTTAACTATTCAAGCGAAGAGATGGCGATGCTCGGCTTTTATAATCTTTTCCAGCTTGAAAACGATGAAACAATTCTGAAATATTACCGTCTGGCGATTGATGATTGGTGGATTTCAATGCGGTACAGCGAAAATCCGCTCTGGTATTACATATATCAGCTTGCATATCCCGATAAAACGGTTAAAGATGCTTACGGCAACAATATTGTTGAAACGGCGGCGTGGTCTTTGAGCCGACACCCTTGCGACCTTGTTATGTATAACGCTACCAATATCAACCGTGATGATATTGCGCAGGTGAAGCTAAGTGATTACGGCTTGAATTTAAACGAAAGCCTGAGCTACCGTATAGGCAAAAACGGTCCTCTGCCGAAACTCGGCGAGGAAGCGAAAATAACCGATATTGTGGGCATCGTGCTTCAGCTGGCAAAACTTGAATGGGCTGTTGCCGCTCCTGATGAAAGGGCGTTTAATAAATATAACCTGAGCTCATTCCATCTTGATGCATACAGCAACAACTTCAGTATGCAGGGCTCAACAACCTACACCTTACCTTATTGGTTGGGCATTTATCACGGAATAATGAATCCGTCAAAATAAAATCAACCCCCGAAGATTGGCAAAGCCTTTCTTCGGGGGTAAATTATTACAGATTAACGGTGAAAACCGCGCCGCCTTTTGCGGAGTTGGCAACGTTGATTTCGCCGCCGCAGAGGCTGAGAATATTTTTTGTGAGCGAAAGACCGAGACCGTTGCCTTCTGCCTTGTGGGAGCTGTCGCTCTGATAGAATTTGTTGAAAATGCGGTTCTTTTCGTCGTCGTTGATTCCGCAGCCTTCATCTTCAATTATGAAAACGATTCTGTCGCCCGACCTTTTAAGCGATATTTTAATAAGACCGCCGCAGGGACTGAATTTAACTGCGTTGTCAATAAGATTATTCCAGACGTGAAACATCAGGCTTTTGTCGCCCGTATAGTCAACGTCATCCATATCAACGTCAAACTCCAAGTTTTTTGCGCTCCATTTGGATTCAAGCATAAGTATTGCCTGCCGTATCTGCTCATCAAGACGGTAGGTTGATTTTTTAGCCTGAATCGCTTTGTTATCAACCTTTGAAAGCAGAAGAACGTTGCCGACGAGCTCCGAAAGGCGTTTGGTGTTATAAAGGATTTTTTCAACGTATTCCGCCTCACTTTTCGGGTCGCTGCAATCTTGCAGAAGAGTTGCATATCCCTCAATTGCGGTTATCGGCGTTTTGATTTCGTGCGAAACGTTTGAAACAAAATCTGTCTGGAGTGTTTCGGTTGCGTTCAGCTCACTTACCATAAGGTTAAAGTTTGTATAAATATCCTGTATGGCTTCAAGCCTGCTTTCCGTTTCAATCTGCGTTTCAAAATCGCCCTGCGCAACCCTGGTCATTGCCGTGCTGAGCTTTGTGAGGGGAGTAATTACAACCTTTGATGCAAAGGACATTACAATACCGCCTGCTACAATGCCGACAAAAATAATCCAGAGCAGGTTGGGCAGGCTTATCTCCATATTGAAAAAATGTTTAACCGATGCGGCAAGCAGAATTTCAAGAGGAATTGTTATGCCGAAACCTGCAACAACACAGGATAGAAAATAGGTCCAGAGTTTTCGTTTGTTTTTGTTTTTCGGTTTTTTCATGACTTCTCCACCTTGTAGCCGACGCCTCTCATCGTTACTATTCTGAAATCGTTGTTATCCTTGAATCTGTCGCGAAGTCTGCCGATGTGTACGTCAACGGTGTGGGTATCCGTAACCGACTCATATCCCCATATTTCGTCCATAAGCTGCTGACGGGTAAAAATTTTGCCGGGGTAAGATGCCATTTTATAAAGCAGCATAAACTCTTTCTGCGGCAGAATCATATTTTCGCTGCCTGTGTTGACGGTCAGCGAATCGCACTCCATAACCGTTGAGCCGATGGTGAGCCTGCGTTCATTCATCATCTGCGCTCTTCTTAAAAGCGAGCCGACACGCAGCACCATTTCGTTAACGTTTACGGGCTTTATCATATAGTCATCCATGCCTGAAAGAAAACCGAGGCGCATATCGTCAAAGGCGTCCTTTGCGGTTATTGTCAGAACGGGAATGTTGTTGCCTGATTCACGCAGGCTGCGTACAAGCTCATAGCCGTCCATAACAGGCATCATTATATCGGAAATTATAAGGTCGTGGTAGCTTTCGTCAAGAGCATCAAGAGCCTCTTTTCCGTTTGAAACGCCCGTAACGGCAAAACCGTTTTTGATAAGAACGTGTTTAAACAGGTCCCGAAGCTCCGTATCGTCTTCGGCAATAAGTATTTTGAACATCTGCACCATCCTCAAGAAAATAATACCTTAAATATTCTACATTATTTTTACCGATAAATCAATATACAACAAAACGGGCGATTTCTCAACCGCCCGCTTAAAACCGTCAATATCTGTTTCGCACCCTTTCGGCGAAGGCGGTCAGACCGTCAAGCCTGAGATGTGTGCCGTCATCAAGCACGGCGTTGCCGTAAAACTTACCGAAAACCTGATGGCTGTCCTGCCCGATCAAACCTGCATTCCAGACGTTTTTGTTATCGTATACAGGCTGAAAACGCATATCAAATCTGCCGTCGGAGCTGATGATGTGCCAGGGCTGCATAATGTTTTTCGGTATGTCGAACAAAACACGGTCAAGCTTGTGGCATTTACCGTCGTAAAAAATCATATTTTCGCTTGCGGCGGAGGTGTTGCCGAAGCCGTAACCGAGGTTAAAGCCAAAATGCTTTCCGTCAACAACTCCGTTGCCCGAGCTCCAGTACCAGGTGTTGTCGTACGTCCAAACGCCTCTGCCCCAATCAAGAGTTGCAAAGTCCTTTTCGGGGGTGAAAACGTGAATTTTACCGTCATATTTTACGTAGCCGTCAGCAGGCAGACAGTTGATTTTCTGGTTGTAATAAAACGCTTTGTCATCGTCTTCCCACGGGATGGCAATAACCATTGTGTCGCCGCTGTACCCGTGCAGAAAAATATCAAACTCAAGCTCGCCGTGAAGCGGACATTTTATATATTTGCCTTTGAGCCTGCGACCGCCGTTTTCGTGGGTGACGGATACGGAGCAGAAGTTTTTGTTGACAATTATATCACCGTGAGAGCTGTCGGTGGGCATGTTCATTTTGCCCATAGGTAACGGAATGGGCGTAAGATAGGCGTGCCTTTTGCCCTCGTTGAGGTTATAAAAGTTTGCATTGCAAAGCCCCATATACCTGCCGTCGGTTATCGTTAGGGAAAACGCAAAGCCGTCACGGTCAACGATGCAGTAATAATCCCATTCCTTGATGCGGATTTTATCGGCTTTGATATCGAGCGGACTGTATTCCATTATCAGCCTTGTTGCCCAGCCGGGTTCAAGCAGAGTGCCGTCTGTGCCGAGAAGCTTATGCGGTTTTTTAACTTTGTGATTCATTCAGGCAACCTCATATCGGATTTAAAATTTAACAATATTTCCATTATGAGGTTAATTATAAAATGACAGTATCAACCAAGCTTCAACTCAAGTTCAACAATTGTTGAACTTCTGATGTTGACTAAATAATATAACAATGAAAAACAGGCTTACACATATGCGCAAGCCTGTTTTGTTTATATGTTCTGATTTGAAAGCTTTGCCGTCTGGCGCTGAGCCATAACAAGCTTTGCGTATATGCCGTTATGAAGCAACAATTCTCTGTGAGTGCCGACCTCTGCGATTTTGCCTTTTTCAATAACAACAAGGCGGTCTGCGTTGCGCAGAGTTGAAAGCCTGTGCGCAATGGCAAAGGTTGTTCTGCCCTTGACGAGCTTTGCGAGCGCCTCTTGAATAAGACTTTCGGTTTCGGGGTCAAGCGCCGACGTTGCTTCGTCAAGAATAAGAATTTCGGGGTTTCTCAAAACAGCTCTTGCGATTGAAATGCGCTGTCTTTCACCGCCGGAAAGGTTATGACCGTTTTCGCCGACGATAGTGTTATATCCGTCGGGCAGCTTCATAATGAATTCGTGAGCGTTTGCCGCTTTTGCCGCAGCAATAACCTCGCTCGGTTCTGCGGTGCGGCGTGCATAGGCGATGTTATCATAAATTGTGCCTGCAAACAGGAACGTTTCCTGAAAAACAACGCCGACCTTTTCTCTGTAATCGCTCTGGCGCATCTGTTTTATATCTTTGCCGCCGACCGTGATGCTGCCTGCGTCGGTGTCATAAAGACGCATAATCAGATTGATAAGCGTTGATTTGCCTGCGCCCGAATGACCGACAAGACCAATCATTTCGCCCTGTTTTACGGTGAGGTTGATATCCTTGAGCACAGGCTCATATGCCTTGTAGCCGAAGCGTACGTCGCTGAAAACAATGTCGCCGTCAAGCGTTGCCTCAACGGGATTTTCAGAATCCTCAACGCTCTGTTTTTCGTCGATAACCTCAAAAATCTTTATAAGGCTTGTTGCAACTTCACCGAGTCTGCGTGGCAGAGTTGAGATCCAGCGTAAAGGCTGATAAATGTAGGCAAGGAAAAGCGTGAATTCAAGCAGTTCACCAACCGAAATGCGACCGCTGATTGCCATTCTGCCGCCGAAATAAAGCACAAGGAATTCGCCAACGCCCATAAAGAACGAGAGAAACGGAAAAACTCTTGCCCAGAGCTGTTCGTTGCTTGCGCAAATCTGTGCAAGACGAAGGCAGAGACTGTCAAATTTTTTTATTTCTCTTTCTTCGCTGCCAAAGGTTTTAACAACTCTGATACCCTTGACAATATCGTGAAGCACCGAGTTTGACCTTGAATTGCATCTCCACTGTTTTTCATAACGGATGTGAATAAACTTCCAGAAGCCTCTTATAGCAAGAATAACAAGGGGAACGGGGATAAACACAAGCAGGGTCAGAAGCGGACTTATGCTGATAAGAATAATCAGGATAACGATGAACATTATCAGCTTTTCGATGGCGTACATACCGTGCTCCGTCACAAAACGGCGCACAACTTCGGTATCGTTTGTGACTCTTTTCATCAGGTCGCCCGAGGTTTTCTTTGACATTGATGAAAGCGAGAGTCTTTGTACCTTGTCGTAAACAAGCGTGCGCAAATCGTTTGAGAAGCGTGAGCTGATTCTGTTTGTCCGTCTTAAGGAAATAATGGAAAAAACCCTGCCGCCAATCTGCGTGAGTGCCATAAGAACAACAAGAATAACGATACCTCTGATTTTTTCTTCGGTTGTTATTGTGTTGTTTGCGAGGTAACCGTCAAGCATTTTTGCGTTGAGCACGGGCAGCATTGCACCGAGGGCGGTTGAGATTGAAAGAAAAATTCCCGAAATCGCAAGACCGCCGAGGTAAGGCTTTGCAAGATTATATGCACGTTTTAATATATAGCTTTTTTCAACGCAGAAAAGGCATACGTCAATGCCCTTGGGATAGTGCTTGCCGCACTTGGGACAAACTCTGAAATCCTCACGGGAAAGCTCGGTTTCTTCGCCTGTTTTTATATAGTGGTTCACAACCTTGCAGAATTCGCCGATTTCGTTTGCCTGCGAAAGCGAAAAGCGGCAAACAAAGATGGAGTTTTCCATTTCGGCGCTTGTTTCTTTCTGAACAAGCTCAAGGCATCCGCAGCCTACGTATGAGCGCTGCAGAAGCTCTTCAACTCCGTCAAGGTTATGGCTGAAAACGGTTTCGCCGTTGCAGACGGCAAGCAGGCAGCCGTTTTCAAAAATCAGCTCACCATCGCATAGTTTTCCGTCTGCGGTCAGGTCAAACCGCACTTTGTTTTTCATATTTTCACCCCTTTTTCGGATGTTTGGTGTGAATATAGTCGGGTAAGGGCAAAGCCTTTCCGAAACTATTCATTTTTAACTGTTCGTTTTTCGCTTAATAAAGATAGGGTTCCAGTTTGCGGCGGCTCTTTGCTTCGATTGACTCAAAGTCCGTTATTCTGTAACGGTTGCCGTCGATATCGGTAACGTCAATTGCATCGCCGTGCTGACGGATGCTTTTGGTGATATCCTTAACTGCAAAGGATTTTTTGGTGTCGCCGATTAAAACGTCAAAATAGAAATGGCCCATTTTTTCTTTGATGGATTCAATTTTGCTGATTATCGGACAATAGTAGCGCTGTGAAAGCTCGCTGTTGATAAGCTCCTGCTGCTCCTTTGAAAAATCTGCAATTGTCTTGATGATGCCGACTTCGTTTTTTTCGATATCGGAAATGCAGATGTATTCATCGGGAAGTGACAGCGGCAGGGAGCGTGTAAGAATGACTCTTTTATAAACTTTGCCGTCAATTTCAGCGGCAAGAAAGCCGTTGGGGTTAAGCGAAAAAACACATTTTTCGGGTAAAACATACTCGGTTTTAAGTGTTTCGGGAGATATTGTGTTTGAACTCATTGTTATTCCTCCTCCGTTTCGGCTTCGCCTGTGCCGATGCCGATTGTTTTGAGAGCTTCGGACTGAATCTTATACTGTTTATAGAATTCGCCCTTCTGCTTGAGAAGCTCGGAATATGTACCGTATTCGATAATTTTGCCGCCGTCGATAACCGCAAGATAATCGGAATCACGGAGCGTTGAAAGTCTGTGAGCAATGGCAAGCGTTGTTCTGCCAGCCTTGAGCTTTGTGAGCGAATGCTGAATATTGCGCTCGGTTTCGGTATCCATTGCGGCGGTAGCTTCGTCAAGAATAAGAATTTTGGGATTCTGAATTATTGTTCGTGCAATGGAAATACGCTGTCTTTCGCCGCCTGAAAGCTTCTGTCCGCCTGCGCCGACTCTTGTTTCGTAAGCATCGGGCAGCTTCATAATAAAATCGTGCGCCGAAGCCGCCTTGGCTGCAGCAATAACCTCGCTCATCGTGGCATCGGGTTTTGCGTAGCGGATGTTGTCGGCAATCGTGCCGATGAAAAGATAGATATCCTGTGAAACAAGACCTATGTTGCGGCGAAGCTCGGTGAGTTTGAGGTCACGCACGTCAATGCCGTCGATTTTTACAGAGCCTTCTTTTGCGTCGTAAAGTCTGGCAATAAGGTTTGCAATGGTTGTTTTGCCCGCACCCGTTTTGCCGACTATGCCGAGCATATCGCCTGCCTTGACTTTGAGGCTGAGCTTTCTGATAATCGGTCTTGCGGGTTCATATTCAAATTCAAGCTCGTTAATTTCGATGTCACCCTGAAGATTTTCAAAGCTGACGGCATTTTCTTTTTCAACGATATCGGGCTCGGCGTCGCAGATTTCAAAAACTCTCTGCGCTGAATCCGCACATCTTGACCACCAGTTTGAAACCCATGAAAGGAAGTCAAACGGACCTCTGAGCATTTCGAGATAAACGATATAAGTGAGCAGTGTGCCTGCGGTCATTTCGCCTTTTGCAACAAGAACGCCGCCTGCGCCGAGAACAACGGTTGACAGCATAAGAATGAAAACTTCAAAAATCGGGTATACGGTTGCCTCGGTAACAGAGAGCTTGATTTCTGAATTCATCAGATCCTCGCTCGCTTTGCTGAAGCGGTCAAATTCATCGTTTTCTTTTGCAAAAGCTTTGATAACACGCTGTCCGTTGATGTTATCGCTGACCATTGACGAAACTCTTGCGCCGAACAGCCAGTTTCTGTGGTGAAGCCTTCTGAAAAATTTATCGCCCAGCACAAGTGCCGTCATAAGCAGGGGAAGGGCAACGATAACAATCAGCGAAAGCTTCCAGCTCATAATGAACATCAGAGCAAGAACGCCGATAATGGTTGCCGTATCGATTATGACGCTGGGAACGCCGTCAACAAAGAACCAATAAATGTTGTTGGAATCGCTGATAACTCTTTCCATAAGGGAGCCCGTTTGCTTTGAGGAATAGAAGCCTACCGAAAGGCGTTGCATCGCCCTGAAAATTTTGACTCGGATATCGTAGATGACTTTAGGCATAATTCCGCCCGTAAGGTACTGCTGAATCACGGTCAGCAGGGTGTTGAGCAGCTTTATGCCGAAAATTGAAAGAACAAGCACGCCCAAAGCCTTAATAAGCTCAACTGCGGGCAGACCGTTGGGGTTTGCAAGGATATCGTCAAACAGCGCACGGGTGCTGACCTGCGGAATAAACACCGTGACAGCGGAGCCGAGCAGCATGATGGCGATTATTGCAACAATATGAGGCACGTAACCGCCGAAAAAATTGAAAAGACGGATGGCAACGGCAGAGTTTTTGCCGCATTTTTTGCAGAAGTCTTTTCCGTCGGGACAGGGTTTGCCGCATTTTTTGCACTTTTTTTCTTCGGGTTCGGCAGAAGACGGGATTTCGGCTTCACCTTTTTCTTTGAAAGAATTGAAAGCTTTTGTCAGATTGTCAAACTGACCCAGCTTACCGACGGAAAAGCGAACAACGCTTTGCTGTTCGCCGTCTTTGACCGCGATGAGTCTGCCTGTTGAAACGTATCGCTCGGTTTCAAGCGAATCGACGTCGTCAATGGGAATTGCAGTGATTTCTTCAACCGTGTAGCTTGGCTCAACGTGCTTTTTGTGCTTTGCTTTGACAAGCTTTTCCGTGCCGTAAGCAACGTATAGCCCTTTTTCGTCAAAGCTGAGCCATGCGTTGCGGTAACAGGCGTCGTTGTCCATATCGCCCGTGCAGCAGAAAATCAGATTTTTTGTGTCAAGACCTGCTTCCTCAAGCTTTTTCAGCAACGGCTCGGGAAACTTGTGCTTGTTTTTTTCGTTGCGTTGCGACTTGTTCTTTTTTTCTTTCTTTCCCATTTTTTCACCTCTTTCGTGAATGTAATCGTATATATAGTGTTGACTGAGAGCAAAAGGTTGGTAAAAAATAAAACAGCGCTCCTGTCCTCAGGCAGCGCTGTGTGCATAGCATATCCGCAAAAATTATAAAACGGCGTGCGGACGCAACACTTTGCCCGAGGAGCAAGCAGTTAAAAGGTTCTTTCTGATTGTCATTGAGTCCGCCTCCTTTCATAATTTATATGTTTTAGAGTATAAACCCCTATGATATGTTTGTCAAGATTATTTTTTTGTTTTTTGGAAAAATTTTTCGGCAAGTCTACCAAAAAAACAACCGATTTTTAGGTTAAAATGTTGTCTTTAAAATCCATATCAAAGATGATATAATATCTGTACGTATCGTCCGATTTTTTCGGGCAACACCTGTAGACAGGTAACTACACAGCAAGGAGAGTTTTTATGAACAACACCTTATTCTGCGAAAGAGAGAACGGCAAGCTTCACCGCCCGAGAACCATTCTCACAGGTTTCGGCTTTATGGCTTCCTCAATCGCATGGGCAATTTATGATCCCTACATCACCAAAATTCTTGAAAGATTGCTTAATGCATCCGCAACCGTTACAAGTTGGAGTGCAAAGCTCAACGAAATGTTCCCCGTTCTTGCAAAATTTGCAGAATCACAGGGTGAAGAGGTTACCACAGCAGCAGGCGGTATTACGCTTGTTCCTCTTTTCATCGGTATCATCATGACGTTCGATAACATCTTCGGCGTTATTTTCCAGCCTACCTTCGGTAAGCTTTCGGACCGTTGTCACTCAAAGCTCGGCAAACGCCGTCCTTTCATCGTTTTCGGCGCACCTGTTTCAGCGCTCCTTTTCGCAATTATCCCCTTTGTTGCGCTCAAAGGTTCTCTGCCGCTCACAATGCTCTTCATCATCCTGTTCGTATTCTCGATGTCGCTCTGGAGAGCTCCCGTTGTTGCACTTATGCCCGCACTGACTCCCCCTGCACTGCGAAGTGAAGGCAACGCCATTATCAACCTTATGGGTGGTGTCGGCAGCGCAATCGGTATGTTTGCAGGCACAATCGTTGTTGCAATTTATACTTTATTCACCAAAACAGAAATCTCCGTTGAAAACGGAAACGAATATCTTACCTTCCCCTATGTTTTCCTTACCGGTTCCGTTGTTATGATTATCGGTATGCTTGTTATTCTTTTCTTTGTAAAAGAACCTTCAAGCAAGCTTGAAGCAGTTGCCGAGAGAAATCAGGCTCTTGACGAGGCAGCAAGAGCTAAGGCGGAAAAAGAAGCAAAGAAAGCAGAAAAAGCTGCAAGAAAAGCCGAAAAGCTTTCAAAGGCAGAAAGAAAGAGCCTTATATGTATGCTTGGCGGCCTGTTCTTCCTCTTCTGCGGCACAAACGCAATCACAACATTCTTCTCACTTTTCGCAGCAGAAGTTCTCGGCAAAACAACGTCTCAGGCAACCATTATGACAACACTCTTTGCCGTTTGCTCCGCAGCAGCGGCAATCCCTGCCGGCTATCTCGGCAAGAAGCTCGGCAGAAAAAAGACAATCCTCATGGGTCTTGCAGTGTTTATGGCTGTATTTGCAATTTACGTTGTTATTCAGAACATGGCTCTTATCTGGGTTGCTCTTGTTCTTGGCGGCTTTGCAAATATGCTTATCACCGTTAATACTCTTCCCCTTGTTCTTGATATCGGCGGTATTGATAAGGTTGGTACTTTCACAGGCTATTATTACACCGCAACCTTCTCGGCACAGATTGCTTCCCCCATCGTTTACGGTATTGTTCGTATGCTTTCAGGCACATATATGTCACTGTTTGTTTACAGCCCCGTTATGTTTGCGCTCAGCCTTCTCCTCATCCTCTTTGTTAAGCACGGCGAAGCCGTTCCCGAAGACGTTGTTAAGGCTGCAAAGGAAGCTAACGAAGATTAATCCGCTTTCTTCTGCCGGAACGGTCAGCAGAGACTCCGCAACTCGGCTTGCAATTCCGGCAAATTCATACATCCTTCTATAAAAGCTGAAGGCATCGGGTAACCGGTGCCTTTAGCTTTTTATGTACTCCGTCTAATTCTTAAATAATTATGAAATATTTCAAAAACTATTTATTTCTGTTTGCACGCCTGTTATAATAAGACAAAAGCAAGGGGCCGGGCAAACACCGCCCCCAAACCGACGTCAAAGAGGAAGTTGCTATGTATAATATCTTGATTTGTGATGACGAAGCCGATATCCGCACCGCCCTCAGAATTTATCTTAAGGATGACGGATACCGGATTTTTGAAGCTGAAAACGGCAGAAAAGCACTTGAGGTTATTGAAAAAGAAGAAATTCACCTGCTTCTGATGGACATAATGATGCCTGTTATGGACGGAATGAAAGCTCTTGCAAGGCTCAGGGAATATTCAAACATTCCTGTTATCCTTCTGACGGCAAAAACGCAGGATATGGATAAAATTCTGGGTCTTAATTCAGGTGCCGATGACTACATAACAAAGCCGTTCAATCCCATTGAGGTAAGCGCAAGGGTCAAATCTCAGCTTCGCAGATATATGCGTCTCGGCGGCTCTGCCTCAGGCGCTTCGGCTGAAGTTATTCTTTATAACGGCGGCATTGAGCTTGATATCAAGTCAAAATCCGTTTGCATTGACGGCGAACCCGTCAACCTTACTCCCACGGAATTTTCGCTTCTCAAGTTTTTTATGGAAAACCAGGGCAGAGTTTTTTCGCCAAAGGACATCTATCGCCACGTGTGGAAGGACGACCCTTTGGGCGCAGAAAACACCGTAACGGTTCATATCCGCCACCTCAGAGAAAAAATCGAAATCAATCCTGCCAGCCCCGATTATCTTAAGGTTGTCTGGGGTCACGGCTATAAAATGGAAAAGAAACCTTCACCCGGAACGGAGGAAAAAAACAAATTATCTGCCGACGGCAACAGGGATTAAACGGCAGTTAACGGAGGGGAAACATTTTGGGCAATAATATGCGTTCCGAAACAGACCGCACCTCAGCCATAATTGTTCTTATTTGTATGGCGTTTGTGGCAGTGGGCTGTGTTCTGGGCATATCTTATCTTGTGGAATATAATTTCTATGAAAAAGGCGATGACGGAAAAACGGCGAAAACCATCGCTTTTCAGATTTATTCGCTTGATGACCTTGAACAGGCGCAGGACTATTATAACTGCTTCTATCAGGGCAACGATACTTACAGAATAAATTATTACGAAGACAGATTTTCTCAATCAAGAACAAACTTTATGTTCTACGTTACCGATAACAGCGGTAAGATTTATTACACCAACTCACCCGGCGGCGTTGAAGATGTTGCAAGAGAGCACAGCGAAGCACTTTACAGCGGCAGCTCGAGCTATTTTATTTATGATGAAAACGGCGAAACAATACCGCTGAGGATAAATTATTATCTTCCCGAAATAGACAACACTTCCGTAAAAGACAAGTATGCAAGCGCATTCCGATGGATTGAGGTTGCGGATAATCTGAAATACGTTTTGTTTTTTGCTCTGGGTGTGGCGGCAATAGTAATTGTTATTATGCTTTCGCTTATAACGATTAATGCAGGTCTTAAAGAGAATGAAAGCGGTGAAGTTCAGCCGGGTTTTATTGACCGCATACCGTTTGATATCTGTGTGCTGTTTGTGCTTGTTATTTTTGCCGTTTCGTGGGTTATTATGGGACTCACAACGGCGGCGGACGTAGGTATGGTTCTTAACAACGTGGTTGTTATGATAACCTTTGTTGCCATTATTCTTGTTCTTATGATATTCCTCACAACACTTTCCGTGAGAGTAAAGATGGGCAAGCTTTACAAAAACACCATTGCATACAGAATAGTAAGAAAGTTCAAGAGAAAAACACCCAGAAAAATCAGAAAACGCTTGTTCAAAGAACTGAGCCTTTTCAAAAAAATATGCATAGGTATTTCCTTTTATATCGTTGCGGAAGCGGCGATTCTGCTTGGCACGGTATATCTTGGCGTTATCAGTGAAATTTTTGAACCCAAAAGCGTTCTGAGCACGTTTGTTGTTATCTGGGCGCTTTCAAGGCTTGTTATGATTCCCATTATTGCAATGATAGCCATCAACCTCAACTATATCCGCGAAGAAGGTCAGCGCCTTGCGGAGGGTGTTCTCGGCGACGAAATTGCAAGCAAGCTTACCATTGCCAGCTTCAGGGCACACGGTAAAAACCTTGACCAGATAAAAAAAGAAATCAACAAAGCAATGGAACAGGAAATCAAAAGCGAAAGGCTCAAGAGCGAGCTTATCACCAACGTTTCGCACGATATCAAAACACCTCTTACCTCAATTGTCAGCTACGTTGATTTGCTCAAAAGAGACGGTCTTACCAAAAAAGAAAAGGCAAAATATCTTGATATTCTTTCGCATCATACGGAAAACCTGAACCTTCTTCTTGATGACCTTATAGAGGCATCGCAGATAAGCTCGGGCAATATTGAAATCGAGCTGTCAAAAATCAGCCTTAATATCATTATCAACCAGACGGTTGAGGAGTTTGCCTATAAGCTTGAAAAAAGCTGTCTGCTGCCCAGAATATCAATGCCCGAGCAGGACGTTTACGTTATGGGCGACGGGCGCTGGCTCTGGCGAATTCTTGCCAATCTCTTTAACAATGCCTGCAAATATGCCGCTCCCGACACAGACGTTGTAATCACTCTCGGAGTTGAAGGCGGCAGAGCAAGACTTTGCATTGCGAACACGGCAAAGAACGAGCTTAACGTTGATGCACAGGAGCTTACGGAGCGATTTGTAAGAGGCGACCGTTCACGTCACACGGAGGGCAGCGGTCTGGGCCTTTCGATATCCAAAACTCTGGCAGAGCTTCAGGGTGCAGAGCTTGAAGTTGAAGCAGAAAACAACGTGTTCAAAGCCTCTATTTTGTTTGACGTTGTTCAAAACAAAACTGCTTCGGAAACAAAAAGAAAGAAGAAAAACCCGGAGGAAATAAAGTGAAATTCAGAATAATTGCGGCGGCGGTGCTTGTTGCGGCGGTGTCGCTCTTCGGCGCTTGTGCAAAAAAAGATAACGGCGCTGAAACAACCAAGGCAGAAACAACAGCTTTGCTGACGCAGAGCACAACCGTACCGACAACAGTGCCCTCAACAATTTTTCTTACAGATGCCGCAACGTTGGCTGAACCGTCAACAATGCAAGCGACTTCAACAACGGCTCCGTTAACAACAAAAGCACCGGCTGTAACCAAGGCTCCCACAACAAGAGTGCCTTCGACAACGAAGGTTTCCGACATCGCAACCACGGCAAAAGGACGCGTATATAAAGACAGTCAGATTGAAGTGGTTGAGTTGAGATACGGTGTGGTTGAACACAGATACAAAACCGTTTATTATCAGATGATTGACGGCGAAAGGGTTGACGTTGGCTACGAATACACAGGCAGTTTTATCAACAGGCGAAACTATTCGGCAACGTATGAGGATCTTCTGCCTGCGGCAAGAGAAAACAGAGAGAAATACAGCGATTATATTGAAGAAAATCTTCGCATAATCAATTCCTACAGAGCGGCAAAAGGTATCGCTCCGCTCAGGCTCAACGAAAAAATGACGGTTATGGCGTGCGCCAGAGCAGAAGAAATTGCCTGGTCGGGCGAACATTCACACAGAAGACCCGACGGCTCCACGTGTTTTACAATCTTCAAGGATGCGGGATATGAAACGGGAATGGCAGGCGAAAACCTCGGTTACGTTTTTGATAATCCCGAGGACGTCTGTCTGGCGTGGAAAGAGTCAAGAACTCACTATAAAAACCTTATGAACCCGGATTTTACCGAAATCGGCATAGGTGTTGCCGCCGACCCCGATGAAAGAGGAAAGCTTTGCTGGGCGAACCATTTTATAACCATAGAATAAAAAACAAAGGTCTGTTTTTAATGAAAAAAGCAATATCAGTTTTAATGGTGCTTGTTGCTGCAGTGTCTTTCACTGCGTGCGGCGGTAGAAACAAAGAGGATACAACAGAGCCTTCCGTTATTCCTCATGCAGAAAGAGAAACCGTAACCGCAGTGCAAAAGCCGAATGAAAGCGGCGTTTCTGCAAGCGGAAACAATGCGCAGAATCAATGGATTCTTTATAATGACGGTGCGCTTGAAATTACGGGCAACGGAAAATGGGAGATAAGCACAGATGTTCTTGCTTATGCCGACCAAATCAAAAAAGTTCGCTTCGGCGAGGGGATAAACGCAATTGCCAAAGAATCATTCAAGGATTGCAAAAATCTCAAGGAGCTTGTTTTGCCCGAAAGTATGCAGATTATTGAAGAACAAGCATTTTCGGGCTGCAACGTTCAGTCGTTGAATCTTGGCAAAAACGTGGCGCTTATTTCGGCAGATGCGTTTGACGAATGCGAAATAACGGATATAAAAATCAGCTCGGATAATGCATATTACTCAACAGACCGATACGGAGTAGTCTTTAACAAGGCAAAAACGGAGCTTGTTTTCTATTCCGACGGTTTCAGAATGAATTCATATACCGTTCCGTCCACCGTTGAAAAAATAGGCAAAAACGCTTTCCTCGGCAACGAAAATCTTGTTGGAATAACGTTCCCCGAAAGTCTTAAAGAAATTGGCGCAAGAGCATTTGCGGATTGCGAAAATCTGCGCGAAATCAATCTGCCCAAGCAGATAACGCTCATCGGTGTCTCGGCATTTGAAAACTGCACGTCACTCAAAGAGGTAAAATTCCCTGAAACGGTTCAGGTTATCGGCGACAGGGCGTTTGCAGGCTGCACGGGCATAACTGCGCTCAACCTGCCGAAATCCGTCACCACCATAGGAACCGAAGCTTTTGCCGAATCAGTTGAAGAAGTTTATTACGCAGGCAGCAAAACGGCATGGGCTGCGGTCTGGGTCGGCGACAAAGCATTTGTTAACGCAAGCATAATATTCGGTGAAAAATCAGCAGAATAAAATAAAAAGGACATCGGCAAAAACCGATGTCCTTTTCTGCTGTTTATTTCATTTTGCCCTGTGCTTTCTTTTTCTTTGAAAGCATGATATTCATGAGGATGCCGAGGATAAGAGCTGTTGCGATTGCCGTGATTTTGATTGCGCCGAAATCAAGCACAAGACCGCCGATACCTGCGATAAGGATAACCGAAACAACAAAGAGATTTCTGTTATCTTCAAGGTCAACCTTCTGAACCATCTTAAGACCGCTTACCGCAATAAAGCCGTAAAGAGCCATGCATACGCCGCCCATTACGCAGGAGGGGATTGAGTTAAGGAAGATTACAAAAGGCGAAACAAACGAAATAATCATTGCAAGAATTGCAGTTGTTATGATTGTTGCAACGGAGGCATTGCCTGTGATTGCAACGCAGGCAACGGATTCGCCGTACGTGGTGTTGGGGCAGCCGCCGAAAAATGCACCTGCGATTGAACCTACGCCGTCGCCGAGAAGCGTTCTGTGAAGACCGGGGTCTTCAAGAAGGTCTTTTTCAATGATTGAAGAAATGTTTTTGTGGTCAGCAATGTGTTCGGCAAAAACAACAAATGCAACGGGAATATACGCTGCTGCAAGAGATGCGATGAATTTGCCGTCAATTTCTTTGAATCCCTTAATAGCTTTGATAAATGTGAAATCAGGAACAGAAAATGCGCCCATATCCTTGAACAGGTCAAAGTTGATGATTCTGAGAGCATCGTTGCCTGTTGAAATGCCGATGGCTGTGAAAACGGCGGCAACGGCATAACCCGAAACAATACCGATAATGAAAGGAATAAGCTTTATGCCTTTTTTGCCGTAAACCGAGCAAAGAACGGTTACGCCAAGGGTAACGAGACCGCAAACGATTGCGATGAGGGGGTTGGCGGCGGGAACAAAGCCGACAACGTCAACAATTGCACCGTTTTCGATAGCCTGTGTGATGTTTTCAACCATATAGCTGCCTTTCTGAAGGTCGCCCACAGCGTTGCCTGCAAGGGAAAGACCGATGATTGCAACCGTGGGTCCGATAACCTGCTTGGGCATAAGCTTATCAACCCATTTAACGCCCGCAAACTTAACGATTGCAGCAATTATAACGTAAACAAGACCTGCAAAGATTGCGCCCACAATAAGACCTGCAAAGCCCTTTTCCATTGAAACGGCGCCTGCAAAAGCTACGGGCATTGAGCCGAGGAAGGCGAATGAAGAGCCGAGGAAAACGGGGCTTCTGCCTTTGGTGAACAGAACGTAAATAAGTGTGCCCACACCTGCGCCGAAAAGTGCGGCGGAGGGCTGCATTCCGTTGCCGATAATCATGGGCACGGCAACCGTTGCCGCCATAATGGCAAGGAGCTGCTGGAATGCAAAGACAATCAGCTGGCCAAACTTGGGCTTGTCTTTGATGTTGTAAACGAGTTTCATTTTTCAACCTCCGTAATATAATGTGTTGAGGAATTGCCACAGATATTCTACCACTTTAATTCTGCTTTGTAAACCGTTTTGCGACATAACACGTCATAATATTTCAGCATTTTTATTGATTGAACAGTGCTTTTTGAGGCAGAATTATTAATTCATACAAAAAATTTTTGATTGCTTGACTTTAGTATGCGGTTGTGTTATACCTTAATAGGTTCAAAAATCTAAAAGAAATCAGGCGAAAAAATGGAAACTTTACTGTGTATCTCAATTGCCCTTGCTGCGGGCCTTTTTATGAGCCGTTTGTCAAAGGTTCTCAACCTGCCGTCAGTTACGGCATATCTTGTTGCCGGAATAGTTGTCGGCCCCTATTGCCTCGGCAGACTCGGCATAGCCGGTCTCGGCTTTATTTCAAGCGAAAACGTTAAGGAGTTTGAAATTATTTCAAACGTTGCTCTCGGATTCATTGCTTTTGCAATCGGCAACGAATTCAGACTTTCACAGCTCAAGCAGGTCGGCAAAAAGGCAACGTTCATCGGCATTTTTCAGGCGTGTGTGGCTACGCTCTGCGTTGATGCCGCTATGATAGGTCTTCACTTTGTTCTGGGCGAAAGACTTCCTCTGCCTATGGCAATCACACTCGGTGCCGTTGCGGCGGCTACCGCTCCTGCGGCAACTCTTATGGTTGTCCGTCAGTATAAAGCAAAGGGCAAGCTTACCGATTTGCTGCTGCCCATCGTTGCAATCGACGACGCCGTGGGTCTTATAATATTTGCCGTTTCGTTCGGCATTGCAAAGGCTCTTGTTCACGGCGAGGTCAGCCTTATTGCGATTATTCTTGAGCCGATTCTTGAAATTGTTTGCTCACTGGCGCTCGGTGCAATTATGGGTGTTCTTTTCACTTTCTGCGAAAAGTTCTTCAGCTCAAACAGCAAACGTCTGAGCCTTTCCATTACGTTTGTAATACTGACTGTTGCAATTTCCATGATGAAATTCAAAATCGGCAGTGTTCACATCGGCTTCTCAACACTTCTTGTTTGCATGATGCTCGGAACAATGTTCTGCAATCTTTGTGATTTCTCGGCTGAAATTATGGAAAAGACCGATAAATGGACAAATCCGATTTTCACTCTTTTCTTTGTTCTCAGCGGCGCAGAGCTTGAACTCGGCGTGTTTACGGACATTGCGATTGTCGGCATCGGCGTTGCATATATCGCATCACGTTCAATCGGCAAATACCTTGGTGCTTATACAAGCGCAAAAATTTCGCACTGTGACAAAAAAACAACAAAGTATCTTGGCATAACGCTTCTGCCTCAGGCAGGCGTTGCGCTTGGTATGAGCGTAACTGCAATGGAGCTTGGCGAAGTCGGCAACCTTATCAGAAACATCGTTCTTTTCTCTGTTCTGGTTTATGAGCTTGTCGGTCCCACGCTCACAAAGATTTCGCTCACCAAAGCAGGCGAAATTGCCCCCAAGGAGCCTCACCATCACAGAAAGAACAGAACGGCTCCTGCAAAATTATAAGCTGTTTAAGAAAAAATCCTGCATTTTGCAGGATTTTTTTGCTTTTTATGGTGCATTTTCAGATACATTGTGTTATTATTGTTTTATAATGTAGCAGAAAGGCGGAGAAATTATGAAAAAACTTATTTCCGTATTGCTTTGCGTTGCGGTTCTTATTGCAACCTGTGCGACAGGCGTAACAGCTTATGAGGTTGAAGAGGGCAGCGAAATTTCCGATTACCCCGTTATTATTGTCCCCGGATACAGCGGTGCAACGCTTTATGTAGGCGACAGCTTTGAAACGGGCGAAAAAATCTGGGGTCTTAATATGGACCTCATTCTTGAAAGAGTTCTTGCAAGAATCGTTGACCTCGGCATTGGTCTGGGTGCGTTAACAATAGGCAATGCCGAAATAATCGCAGGCACTCTGGGCGAAGAAATAAACGTTATGTTTGAAAAAATGCGCTGCAATCCCGACGGCACAAGCGCATATGACGTAAAACGCAAATATGTTACTGCTCAGGAAAGCAACAGCGCCTATATGCTGGAGCATATGACCGATACCGATGACCGCCACGAGCAGGAAATTGCGGCGGCTATTGCGGAATACGTGGGCATAGAAAATATCTATAACTTCACAAGCGATTTCAGAATGGGTCCCGAAATCTGCGCAGGTATGCTCCACGAATTTATTCAGGATGTCAAGAAAGAAACGGGTAAGGATAAGGTTAACATTTTCTGCCTCAGCCACGGCGGACAGGTAACCGCAACGTATCTTAACCTTTACGGACATCTCGGTGACGTTGATAACGCTGTGCTTACCATACCCGCAATCGGCGGCGCAGGTATTCTTTATGATGCATTCAATGCCGAAATTGATTTTGACGAAGAATGTCTTATCCGTTTTATTGAACACGGAACAATGACCGAAGAAGACTATAACTGGCTTGTCAAGGCTCAGCAGCTTGGATTTGTTGACAATATTCTTGAAGCTCTTATTCCCAAAATCTTCCCGACCCTCGGTTACTGGGGAAGTCTCTGGGATTTCTGCCCTACCGAAAAGTATGAAGAGCTGAAAAAAAGACTTCTTGACCCCGTTGAGAGTGCGGCGCTTATTGAAAAAAGTGACCGCTTCCACTATGAGATTCTTCCCGTAATGGGTGAAAAGCTCCAGAAATGCATTGATGACTACGGAATGAATATCAGCATCATTTCGGGCACAGGCAACAGAATCGTTACCGGTCTGATGGAAAATTCAGACGGCATCATCACAACCAACGCTTCAACAGGTGCTTACTGCGCACCTCTGGGCGAAAGATTTGCAGACGGCTACGTTCAGAAGAACCCCTGCGGCGGCAAGAACAAAATCAGCCCCGATATGGATATTGATGCATCAACTGCATATCTGCCCGATAACACCTGGTTTGTTGACGGTCTTTTCCACGGAATGACCTTCAAGGATTACTATACTGCAAGCCTGCTTCTTACAACGCTGCTTACAGACAACATAACCGACGTTTATTCTGATCCCGAATATCCGCAGTTCAGAGATACGTCGAACCCCTCGCACGGTGTTTATGCACAGTTCAACACAGCCGACCCCGGTATTCTTGACGGCGATGCAACAAGTCTTATCATATCCAACTGCTGCCTTAAGAATAACGTTAAGCTGGAGGCAATTCACGTTGACGGTCTTGACCTTGATTTTGACCTTGAAAGAGTTACCCTTGCTCCCGGCGAAAGCGTTGAGGTTTCTTTCACAGGCACGGTTCCCGACGTCAGCAAGAAGGTGTTCAGCATAACGGTTTATTACACAATGGGAACCGTATCGCCGCTCGGTTACAGAACACAGAATTATATGGTTGTGAACGGTGGTGCCGTTGATTACGAAGGCGGAACGGTTTCAGCGCAGGCAAAAACACCGTTTGATAACGTAATCGGTGACGGTCTTGCAAAGCTGCTCAAAAACCTTGGCTTGTATGAATTGCTTTCAATGATTTACACGATGATTTACTACAGAATCGTACCGATTTTCGGTTTTATAGCAAAATAAAAATAGGACTGCTTGCTAAATTAATTGCAAGCAGTCCTATTTTATTGCTTTGTATAAAGTTCTACTTCTAATCCGTCTTTTATGACGGTTGTGCTTGTATCGGTTTTTGTTAGTTGTACATTTTTTAGTTTTATATATGTAACATCGTTAGGGTCGATAATTCCATAAAATTGTGTATCTGACAAATTTACAGATTTATTATATGGTTTACCGAGTTTGTTTTTCCAAGAATTATATGCCACACTTTCTCCGAACAAATCATATTCATATATTTTGCCGGATTCGGTCATAACAATATATTTTGCATCGTTTTGAATCACTAAACCATATGTTTCATTTAACATAGATAAAGAAGCTGAAAAAGAAACAGCATCTTCGGTGAGCTTTTCTAAAACGACATCGGACACCTTAACATAGGTTGCTAGAGAATCGATATATTCGTTATCAATTTCATCAATATGCAAAAAGTTTTGTTTGAATTTAGCGAGTTCAGCGTTGTTTTCTTGAATTTTTAAGTCATAGAACTTTTGAGAGCTAAAAACAAAAAATAACGCTACCATAATACAAACAGCGGCAACAGCAGCATTAACAGCCCAGCCTTTATATTTGGCTGTCTTTAATGATTTATACATCTTTTCTAATTTGGATTTTTCTTTATCAAGTTCACTTTTTTTACTGTTTAGTAAATTGATTGTAGGTTGAACCCAAGATAAAAAATCTTTTGATGTACCATCAATTTCAACAGGGGTTTTCATTTGAGAAAACTCTTTAAGTTCGACAAAAATATTATCGATATCAATTTGAGAAAAAATTGATTTATGCCTGTTAAATCTATGAGATAAGATTTTATCTATATCATACAAAGCACACACGTCCACTTCCGTGTTTGCATTTGATATTTTCACATTGCACTCATCGCTTGTAAATACAATAACCGAACGAAAATCAAGGTGTGGAAATTTTTTTCTCAAAGCATTTAAATGGTATTCGTTTTGTTTGATTGGGTTTGTGAAGGTGTGGTTTGGTGCAGTCCGAAAATATTGAGTCCATAAGTTATCAGTATCTTTACCATATATAACGCCTTTGTAGTGCTTGATTTCAAAAACGTATAGACCTGTTTCGTGTATTAACAACAAGTCTATTTCTGTGGTTTTTGAATCATTAACAGGTATATTTAAATTCATTAATATTTTGCAATTACCTTCAACGTGTTTATATAATTCGCAAAACACAAGATATTCACCATAATAGCCTTTTCCGCGTTCGTCCCAAAGTTCTTTTTGTTGTTCAATATCTACGTTTGTCAATTGTTTATAAACACCTTTTATATCCATATAAACACCTCCCAATTATGGCAATAGTATATCATTTCTGTTTTTAAATTGCAACTGAACAAGAAAAAGCAGGAACGGATTTTCCGTTCCTGCTTAATTTTTGGCTTTTCTCAGAAACCAAACCATCTTTCAAGGAAAACGTTAACGGCTGCCCAGATGGGGTTCCAGATGCTGCTGTACTTTGTGAGAAGCTCTGCAAGCCAGTCAAGCTCAAGGGTTTTGAGGTCAAAATTTGCAAGAGCGTTTGCGATGGTAAGGATAAGCTCCTGAATGCCCTGGGTGTTGATTTCCATAATTAATAT
>JAGBAK010000048.1 GCA_017938985.1 Clostridia bacterium | reverse complement strand
TTGCGGTAAGGCGGTGCTGCTGATTTTCAACCGACCTTGCACCGATTGCAACGTATGAAAGAACGTCCGAAAGATATCTGTAATTTTCGGGATAGAGCATTTCGTCAGCGCAGGTGAAGCCTGTTTCGTGCATCGCTCTGATATGCAGATTTCTGATTGCAACAACGCCCTTGAGCATATCCTCGCCCTTTTGGGGGTCAGGCTGATGGAGCATACCTTTATAGCCGTCGCCTGTTGTACGGGGTTTATTTGTATAAATTCTGGGGATAATAAGTATTTTTTCTTCAACCTTTTCCTGAACGCCTCTGAGACGTGAGATATAATCTATTACGCTGTCGTCCTTGTCGGCGGAGCAGGGTCCGATTATAAGAATGAATCTGTTATCTCTGCCCTCAAAAACTGCCTTGATTTCTTCGTCACGCTTTGCCTTCATAGCTTCAAGGTCAGCGGTAAGGGGAAACTGTTCCTTAATCTCCATGGGAATGGGTAATTTACGTTTGAATTCCATGTTCATTTTATATGCCTCCGAAAATTATTTTTTATCAAACAAAGCTCTGCGACGGGTTGAATGACGCATCATTGCACGCATTGAATCAACGTCTTCGGCTTCAAGCATTGATTTAAGTTCGTTGAATTTATCAATAAAACTATTCATATGGTTGATGAGCACTTCCTTATTTTCAATAAAAAGCTCACTCCACATAAGGTCGTTTATACGTGCAATTCGGGTCAGGTCACGGAAAGAGTCGCCCGTGAATTTTTCCATATCCTCTTTATCGTTGCACGTCATAAGCGTTACGGCAATGCAGTGCGTAAGCTGTGAAAGAAAGCCGATCATTTCATCGTGTTCTTCGGGCGAAAGAGCCGTTACGTTAGCAAAGCCGAGCAGTCTGCCAAGCTCCATACAGGTGCTGATTGCCTCAGGCGTGTTTTTTTCGGTTGGCGTAACAATGTAGTTAGCGCCTGCAAAAATCTTATCCGTACTGTTTTCAACGCCCGAAACCTCACGGCCTGCCATCGGGTGAGCCGCAACAAACTCAACGTCGGGACGAAGCATTTCCTGTACCTTGTAAACTACGCTGCACTTAACACCCGTTACGTCGGTGATGAATGCGCCGCTTTTTAAAAGGTGCTGGTTTTTTTCAATCCACTCAATAAAAATGTGAGGATAAAGCGCAAAAATAACCATATCCGCTTCGCCGATGATTCTTTCATCAAGCTCGGTTGAGCCTTCGTCAATTATCTTTTCGGCGATTGCATAGTCAATGGAGCTTTGCTCCTTGGTTATTGCGCTTATGTGAAAGCCGAATCTTTTAAGTGCTTTTGCGTAGCTGCCGCCCAAAAGACCGAGACCGACTATCAGTATTTTTTTGCTTATATCAACTATCACTTGGGTTCACCTCTAAATTTCGCTGTGCGGAGCAAACGTGCCTGCGATTTTAAGCTTATCGCAAACCTTGTTCAGCTCTTCAATCATATTCTGACCGACCTCGCTATCCGTTGTGCCGTCAATTTCAATATAGAAATAATATTGCCACGAATGCTTTTTAAGAGGTCTGCTTCTCAAAGCCGTCATATTGTAGCCGTATTTACCGATAATGCTGATAGCGTTTGCGAGCGAACCTGCCTCGTTCTTAACCGTGAACATCAGAACCGAGCTTGTGAAAGCGGCGGTCTGAGCCGCAACCTTTGAAAGCACGGCAAAACGGGTTGTGTTTTCACCGCTTTTGTTGATGTTGGCTTCAAGAACCTTCAAGCCGTAAATCTCCGCCGTTTCAACGCTTGCAATTGCTCCGAGCGATTTATCCTGCGCTTCGGCAACGCTTCTTGCGGCAACGGCAGTGTTGTTCGCTTCTTCAGTTTCAAAACCGCGCATCTTTATATAATCGTGGCACTGACCGAGTGCCTGCGGATGGCTTATTACTTTTTTGATATCCTCAACCTTTGCATCGGGCAAGCCGAGCAGATTCTGATGAATTTCAAGCTCATAGATGCCGTTGATATAAAGCGTGCCCGAAAAGATAAGGTCAATTGTCTGACCGACCTCGCCTGCATAGCTGTTTTCAATCGGAAGCACCGCTATATCGGCTTCGCCGCTGACAACCGCATCGTAGGCTGATTTGAAATCCCTGTAAGAAACCCTGTTGCTGTCGGGGAAGAGTCTGCCTGCGGCAATGTGAGCAAACGCACCCTCAACGCCGCTGTAAGCAACGTTCAGACCGTTCTGGAGGCGGTACTGATAAGCGCGTGAAACGTGCATAAGGTTTTTGATGTAATCAATATAATATTCTCTGATAACGTCGTCGGCAATCAGAGCCGAGTTTTTTGCAATAACCGCCTCTTCTCTTTTTGCGTCATAAACGGGCAGACCGAACTCTTTTTTATAATCAAAAACCAATTCGGCGGCGCGCATTCTTTCGCTGAAAAGCTGCGCCATCTGTGCATCGACCCTGTTTATGATTTCTCTTGCTTCGTCCAGCTTATTTGACATAAGCGGCACCC
>JAGBAK010000047.1 GCA_017938985.1 Clostridia bacterium | reverse complement strand
TACATTATTCAAACAAAATTGAACGGTTATCGGCGAATGCTGCCATAATTAAAATACCGCCACAGTGTTTTAACTGTGACGGTGTTTTTGCTTTAACCAAAGTTTTTGACAACCTGTGCAAACGTGTCGGCGATTGTCTTTTGTGCGTTCTTGTCGAGCGCATTTGTTTCGTGATAGTGTCTGTTGCCCAGACGGTCGCTCGTTGTGTTGAGATAAGGCTGCGTGGGGTGAAGAACAAAATCGTTGGGCGGAACAACGTAACCTGTCATATCGTTTGAAACGCCGAAAACGATGATGGATTTGTCGCCTGCGATGTCTGCAAGGGGAGTGGGGTTGATTTCGGGACCTTCGCCTGTGCCCGACTCTTCGGCTGTGAAGTATTCACCGTAAACGGTGGGCATAAAGTTTTCGCCCGGAAGAAGCAGAAGCTTCTGACCGCCAACGGTCATATAAGTAAGCTCGGATTCAATGGCAATGCCGATATCCGTTTTGTCGCTCGGGTATGCCTTGAAGCTCATAACGTTGCGCATTGCAAGCAGAGTGAGCACGTAGTTGCCGACGGGATAATAGAAAGGCTGCTGAATGAACTTGATTTCGGGTTTAAGCTCTTCGTCAGCGATTTTCATTGCGGCATCGGCAAGGGTTTCGCCCTGAAGCTGAATGTTGTGAACTCTGTCCTTGTTATCGTATTCTGCAGCGTCCATACCGCCGAGAGGTCCGATGGCATAAAGCACGTCTGCGCCGTTTTCTTTGGCAATCTTTTCACGCAGATAATAGGGGTATTCTGCGCTCAGAAGGCGGTTATCGCCGCCGAGTGAGTTGGGATGAGCCGCAAAGTTGAGCATCCAGATTTCCTTTGAACCGTCATCGGGCGCAAAGCGGAATCTTGCAAGGATTTCGTGCTTATACTTAAAACGTCTGCCTGTTGAAAGACCGTCTTTAACTTCAATTCTGCCGTTGAAAAGCTTGCCTGCTTTTCTGTTTTTATAAGCCGCAACGGCAACCTCAACAGCCTTTTCTTCAAGCATAGCCATATACTGCGGGTCTTTGCCGTTTGAGGGAATGTTTACAAGGTTAGGCTTGCCCCAATAGCCGACGGTGTCAATACCCGAATGGCTGTGGGTGCAGCTGAAGTTGATGAGCTTACAGCCTTTGATTTCGGGGTTGGCAAGGATTTTTGCTCTGATAGCATTAACCTCAATTCTTGTGAGACCTACGATGTCTGCGCCAATCCAGAGAATGCCTTCTTCGTTGCCGCAGTCAAGCCACACCGCGCTGATATAAACGGGAGTGAGAACGCCCTCCATTCTGTGACCTGAACCGTGACCTGCAATCCAATAGATTTTGTCCTTGTCGGAAAGGTCGGGCATTATTTCTTCTCTTGCAAAGCCTGCACGGAACGCACTGCCGCTGATAACTGTGGGCTTTTTTTGCTCAATTTCGGGGGCAGGACCCTGCTTTGCAACCTTTTTGCCAAAGTTTTTTGCAATAGCCGCTATGCCTTTTGAGGCAAGATCCATAATATCCATAAATTATCTCCTTTTTATTATTTTTACATATTAATTATATAGCCAAATCCTTCAATATGCAAGAGCTAAATGCAACACAAAGGCGGATAGAGGTTGATTTGGCAAAATATATGTGTTATTATGAATTCATCAAAGCTGAAAAGGAGATAATTATGGCTAAGATTATCGGCGAATCAATTAAAAATATTCCCTGGCAGGATAAACCCGAGGGATACAGATATCCCGTGTGGAGATACAGCGGCAACCCCATTATCACAAGAGACAACCTCTATATGGCAAACAGCATTTTCAACTCTGCTGTTGTGCCTTTCGGCGACGGCTTTGCGGGCGTTTTCAGAGTTGACGTTATGAGCCGTGACCATACGCTTGTTGTTGGTTACAGCAAGGACGCAATCAACTGGGAGCTTGAAGAAAAGGTGATTTTCAGAGGCTATGACCCCAGACTTTGTCTCATTGACGGCAAATATTATCTCTCTTGGGTTAATCTGACGCCTCACGGCACAACAATCGGCATTGCTTACACAACGGATTTCAAGGAATGGACTCAGCTTGAGGATGCCTGCTACCCCGTTGCAAGAAACGGCGTGCTTTTCCCCAGAAAGGTCAATGACGAATATCTTCTGCTCATCAGACCCTGCGACAGGGGTCATACTCCTTACGGCGATATTTTCCTCAGCCACAGCAAGGATTTAACATATTGGGGCAAACACAGATTCGTTATGAAACCCGAAAAGAACTGGGAAATGACAAAGGTCGGCGCAGGTCCCACACCCATTGAAACGGACGAAGGCTGGCTGATGTTCTACCACGGCGTTCTCACAAGCTGCAACGGCTTCACGTATGCTATGGGCGCGGCTATTCTTGATAAAGACGAGCCGTGGAAGGTGCTTCACAGAGCGGACTGTTTCCTGCTTGCACCGCACGAACTTTATGAATTTGTCGGCGACGTGCCCAACGTTGTTTTCCCCTGTGCGGCTCTTGCCGATGCGGATACAGGCAGAATTGCTATCTATTACGGCGCGGCAGATACAAGCGTTGCCCTTGCTTTCACAACCGTTGACGAAACAATTGATTTCATAAAGAAGAACGATTTGCTCAAGAAATAATTTCACAATTTGTTAAAAGTTGCTTATTCAATTCTTAAGCAAAGACGGTATAATGAAGCTGAAGGGGGAAACAAACATATTGCCGCAAGGCAGTGATTTAAGGAGGCTTTAAAATGAAAGAATTCAAAAAGTTTTTAGCTTTACTTATTGCAGTTTCAACAGTATTCACCTTCGCCGCCTGTAAAAAAGATGATACGGCGGCAACAACAACGACGACGGAAGAGATAATCTCTGAAGAGCTGTATGAACCCGAAACGGACGCACCTGCGACCGAAGCGGTTACGCAGCCTTATACCGAAGAGGCTTCAACGCTTCCCGTTGTCACGGACGCAACAACGTCAGTTCCCGATGACAGCAAACCTGCAGAAACAAAACCTGTCGAAACCAAGCCTGCACAGACCAAACCGCAGGCAACAACCGTGCCGACAACCAAACCGATTGTTGTACCCACAAGCAAGGCGGAGATCGTAAAGCTTTATAATACTGCGGCGCTTGCGGCATCAACGGGCAAACCCGGCTACAGCAAAACGGTGAACACCTCAATCAGCAACATCAATATGGGTGCGCTCTCAAAAATCGGCGCAGTCAAGGACGTTGTAGGTGATTTCCTCGGCGAAGGCAAAAACAGCTCAACCGTAAGCAAGGGAAAATTTGACGGCACGTCGCTTGTAAAGAGCACTCTTAAAGCGGAGGACGTTATCTCGGCAACCTGCAAGCTTTCGGCGGATAAGAAATACTACACCGTTGAGATAACGGTCAAAAACGAAACCAACCCCCTCAAAAAATCAAGCGCACTCGGCAAATTCACAAAGGATTATAAAGACGTTGACGAAATCAGAAGCGGAATCATCGAGGCGGGCGCAAAGGTTGACGGCATAACTGTAAAGACATCGAGCGTCAGGATAACCGCCAAAATTGCCGTTGAAACAAACCGCTTTGAATCAATCAGCCATTCGTTCAAAATGAGCGCAACGCTTACAAACGTCAAGTATTCAATTGCAAAGGTCAAAAAGGCAACCGCCGACCTTTCAACAACCGTCAGCTATTCAAACTTCAAATATTAAGCAATAAAAAGAGGGCAGAGAAATCTGCCCTTTTTGACTGTCGATAAAGTCGCTGAAACATAAACGAAATTAATGTAGGGGTCGGCGACCCGAATGAACCGCAGGTACATCAAAAAGCAACGAGCCTAATGCAGGAAGAAGTCTTTCGTTTATTTGTCGTTTTTTCTCCCATCGACGTACCTTTGTACGCCTTCGGTCGAAGAAAACGCCATTCAGCATCCTTTCTCAACAGTCACCGGTTCACCGACTTTTATAACAAAACATCAACATCTTTTCATCATCCTTCGCAAAGAAGATTGAATGATTATTATTATATTTATTATTATTTATATAATTATTATTTGAGTTCAATTTTTGAACTTCCGGAGTTTTAATTTTTGACAATCAGGAAGTTCGGTTTTTGAAAGTCCGGAGTTTTATTTTTGAAATTCAGGTGCGGACGGAGTTCGCACAAAAACATCCGCTGTTATCTGACGGGCGACCACACTGTGTCGCTCCTGCAGAATATAATCGGGTAAGGGCGAAGCCATTCCAAAACTTTTCATTCTTCACTATTTATTATTCACTAAAAAAGGTCTGCACGTTTTGTGCAGACCTTTTGGTTTTATTTACCGAACATCATAAGCAGGAAACCTGCTGCAACTGCTGAACCGATAACGCCCGCAACGTTCGGACCCATGGCGTGCATGAGAAGGAAGTTTGTGGGGTTATACTTTCTGCCTTCAACCTGTGCAACACGTGCCGCCATAGGTACGGCGGAAACGCCTGCAGCACCGATGAGGGGATTAACCTTGCCGCCTGTAACAAGGTAGAGAACCTTGCCAAGGAGCACACCGCCTGCGGTTGAGAATGAGAAAGCAAGCAGACCGAGACCGATGATGAGTAATGTTTTTGCTCTGAGGAATTCTGCGCCGTTTGCCGTTGCGCCAACGGTGAGACCGAGCAGAATTGTAACAATATTGGTCATTGCGTTCTGCGCAACGTCGCTGAGTCTGTCCGTAACGCCGCATTCCTTGAAAAGGTTACCCAGCATAAGCATACCGATAAGAGATGCACATGAGGGAATAAGGAATGAGCAAAGAACGGCAACAACGATGGGGAAGATAATCTTTTCAGCCTTGCTGACCTTGCGAAGCTGCTTCATTTCAACCTTTCTTTCCTTTTCGGTTGTGAGAAGCTTCATAATGGGCGGCTGAATGAGGGGAATAAGTGCCATATAGGAATATGCCGCAACCGCAATGGGAGCCAGCAGGTTGGGGGCAAGCTTGCCTGTAAGGAAGATTGCTGTGGGACCGTCCGCACCGCCGATGATACCGATTGAAGCGGCTTCTTCAACGGTGAAGCCAAAGCTTCTTGCGAGCAGGAAAGCAACGTAAACGCCGAGCTGTGCCGCTGCGCCGAGAAGAAGGCTGATGGGGTTTGCAAGCAGGGGTCCGAAGTCGGTCATCGCGCCGATGCCGAGGAAGATAAGGCAGGGGAAGATTGAACTTTTAACGCCTGTGTATATCAGCCTGAGAACGCCCGTATCGTACCAGTGTGCGCCTTCAACGATGTTGCTGGTATCCATAATGCCCGTGGGGTCTGCCATAAGACCAGCGCCGGGCAGGTTTGCAAGCAGAATGCCGAATGCAATGGGTACAAGCAGAAGCGGTTCAAACTTTTTGACGATTGCAAGGAAAAGCAGGAGGAACGAAACAAGAAGCATAACACCTTCCTGCCACGTGAGAAGCGCAAAGCCTGACTCCTGAACGAGTCGGAGAAGAACTTCTTTTGCCATTTCTATCATTTTGCTTTTCCTCCCTTCTCGCTGTCAAGAAGCTTGATTGATTTAAAGCTGAGTCTGTTGAGCGGAATGTCGCTTTTCTGCGAAACGATAGCCATAATAACGGCGGCTGTTTTTTCGTCAACGCCGATAAGGTCAACCTCGCCGTTGTTTACTCCGTCAGCGGCGGCAACGGGTGCGCCCGATTCTGCAAGAGAAGTCTGAACGGGTTCGGCAGTTTTCTTGGTGGCTTTTGCTTCAACAATTCTGATGATTTTTGAAATCAGGAGAATGCAAACGGCAATCAGCGCAAGAGTCAGCATAACTACGCTTACACCCAGAACTGCAGTGAGAAAGTCATTGACAGCGGGAATCTGAAAATCGATGCCCAACCTGTCTTCTATTGTTGCGAGAAAACCGGCGGCTGCGGGAATCTGAAATTTAATATCCATTTTGCCTCCTGTTGAGGTTTAGTTTTTATCTTTTTTGTCGGGCATACTGTTGAGTGCGTTAACAACGGTAACAATGAGAGCTGTTACGATGAATATGCCGAGCATACCTTTGCCCATAAAGGGCAGTGAATCCAAAAGGAGTTCAACGTTAAACATATTTTCAAACATAGTATTTCCTCCTTATCAGCTGAAGAACGCAAGGATAAGACCGCCTGCGATAACCGAAGCAACCTGACCCGAAACGTTAACACCGATTGAGTGCATAAGAAGGAAGTTCTGGTTATCCTCTTCAAGACCGAGCTTATGAACAACTCTGGCTGACATGGGGAAAGCAGAAATACCTGCCGCACCAATCATGGGGTTGATTTTGTTTTTGAGGAAAAGGTTCATAATCTTTGCAAGCATAACACCGCCGAAGGTGTCCACGATGAAAGCAACAAGACCAAGACCCATAATGATTGCGGTTTCAAGGCGAAGGAATTCGTTTGCAGTCATTCTGGCAGCGATTGTGATGCCGAGGAAGATTGTGATAAGGTTTGCAAGAACCTTCTGTGCAGTTTCTGAAAGAGAATTAAGAACACCGCATTCACGGATAAGGTTACCAAACATCAGGAAGCCGATAAGTGCAACCGCATCGGGAGCAACAAGACCAACGATAGCTGTGATAACGATGGGGAAAAGAATTTTTGTTCTCTTTGAAACTGTTTTGCCTGAGTATGTCATCTTAATTTTTCTTTCAGCCTTTGTTGTGCAAAGCTTGATGATGGGAGGCTGAACGATGGGAACGAGAGCCATATATGAATATGCGGCAACCATGATAGCTGCGAGATAGTTTGAATCAAGAGCCTTGGCAACGAAGATTGACGTGGGGCCGTCAGCCGCACCGATGATAGCGATTGAAGCTGCATCGTTGATTTCGAAACCGAAGAATGAAGCGGCACAAAGAGTGAAGAAAATACCGAACTGCGCCGCCGCACCGAAGAACATCAGCTTCGGGTTGGTCAGAAGCGGTTCAAAGTCAATCATCGCACCGATGCCGATGAAGAGAATCAGCGGGAACAGCTCGCCGTGTTCGATACCGATATCAAAAAGAATGTCAATAACTTCTTTTGCGCCTGAAAGAGGCAGGTTAACAAGAATTGCACCGAAGCCCATGGGGAGAAGGAGCGTAGGCTCCATTTCTTTTGAGATTGCAAGGTAAATCAGCACGCCGCCGATTACCCACATTACAACCTGCTTCCAGCTAAGGAGCAGTAGGGTTTCATATAATACTTCCATTCGTAACCTCCGCTCAGATAACAGCGAGAACGTCGTCTGTGTTGACCGTTGAGCCCTTTGTTACGGGAATCTGCTTAACAACGCCGTCGCAGGGAGCAACAATGTCGTTTTCCATTTTCATAGCTTCAAGTACCATAAGAACGTCGCCTGCCTTAACGGCTGCGCCAACGCTTACGTTAACGTTGAGGATTGCGCCGGGCATGGGTGAAAGAACCTTTGTGCCGTCAGCGGAAACGGGTGCTGCGGCAGGAGCTGCTGCAGGTGCCGCTGCGGGAGCGGGGGCAGCAACGGGAGCGGCTACGGGTGCGGCTGCAACTGCATCTGTAACGTTTGTTACAACTGCTTCGCACTCGTTAACTTCTACTTCGTAATTTTTACCGTTAAGGGTTACTACATATTTCATTTTATTTATCCTCCATCAATCTGATTGATTTGAAGCTGAGCCTGTTGAGCGGAATGCCGCTTTTGTTGCTCACGATTGCCATAATAACGGCTGCTGTTTTTTCGTCTGTTTCAATAAGGTCAAGCTCGCCGTTGCTCACACCTGCAGGTGCGGCAACGGTCGTTTTTGTTTCTGCGAGAGAGTTCTGAACAGCTTCGGGAGCTTTTTTTGCCGCTTTGCCGTCTCTGATTTTCGCATAGAGAGTATAGGCAACTGCCAGAACAAAAACAATTGCAAGCAAGAAAGCCGGGGATTTGAGAAAATCAATAAAGTTCATTGTTATCCCCCTCAGATTTCTTTGATTGTATATTTAAAGGTGTTTCTTTCTTTTTCGTCACGCTTTGCAAAATATGCTTCTGCCTGCATGGGGAAAGCGATGTATGAAAGAACGTCTTCGTCGCTCTTTGCCTTGTCGCCGAGTTCTTTCTTTGCTTCTTCAAAAGCGGGAGCAAGGGTATCGGCAAATCTGCCTGTGTAGGGCTGCTCGTCGCCGAGAACAAGCTTCTTGAGCTCTTCGCTTACCTTGCCGGGAGCCTGACCGTATTCGCCCTTGATATAGCTCTTGACTTCCTTGGAGATGTTCTTGTATCTTTCGCCTGCAAGAACGTTGGCTGTTGCCTGAACGCCGACCATCTGGCTCATGGGAGTTACAAGGGGAGGATAGCCGAGGTCTTCACGGACTCTGGGAGTTTCAAGAAGAACTTCGTCAAGCTTGTCCAGCTTGTTCTGAGCTGTAAGCTGAGCAACAAGGTTTGAAAGCATACCGCCGGGAATCTGATAGATAAGAGCGTCGGTCTGTGTGCCCATAACAACGGGGTTAAGGAGCTTGCTTTCAAGAGCCTTTGCTCTGATGGGCTTGAAGAAATCGTTGATTTCCTTGCAGATGTTTTCGTCAACGTCAACCTCGTAGCCGTACTGCTTGAGGGTGTAAACAAGAGTTTCGGTTGCAGGCTGTGAAGTACCGCCCGAGAAGCAGGAAATTGCGCTGTCGATAACGTCTGCGCCTGCTTCAACGCACTTGAGGAGCGTCATAAAGCCGAGACCTGTTGTTGAGTGTGTGTGAACAACGATGGGAACTTTAACGTTCTCTTTGAGAGCCTTTACAAGGTCATAGCCTTCCTTGGGACTCATAATGCCTGCCATATCCTTGATGCAGATTGACTGAACGCCGAGAGCTTCAATCTGCTTTGCAAGCTTAACGTAGCTTTCAAGGTTGTGAATGGGGCTGATAGTGTAGCAGATTGTGCCTGATGCGTGAGCACCGCACTTGAGTGTTTCGTCAACTGCAACTTCGATGTTTCTTACGTCGTTGAGTGCGTCGAAAATTCTGATGATGTCGATGCCGTTTTCAACGCTCTTTCTGATGAACATACGGACAACGTCATCGGGATAGTGCTTATAACCGAGGAGGTTCTGACCTCTGAGAAGCATCTGGAGCTTTGTGTTGGGGCAGGCTGCTTTGATTTTGCGCAGTCTTTCCCACGGATCTTCGTTGAGGTAGCGGAGGCAGGAGTCAAAAGTTGCGCCGCCCCAGCATTCAAGAGAATAATAACCTGCAGCATCGAGCTTTTTAAGAACGGGCTCGAAATCCTCAAAAGGCATTCTTGTTGCAATGAGGGACTGGTTGGCATCTCTGAGTACGGTTTCAGTGAAATTAACTTTCATTAAACTGACAGTCCTTTCTTTATTTTGTGATAATTATAAACTGATTAAAAATTGATGCGCGCTGCGATGTAATCTTCAAGTGCATCTATGGAAATGCGCTCCTGCTGCATTGTGTCTCTGTCTCTGACTGTTACGCAGTTATCCTCAAGGGACTCAAAGTCAAAGGTGATGCAGATGGGTGTGCCGATTTCGTCTTCGCGGCGATAGCGCTTGCCGATTGAGCCTGTTTCGTCAAAGTCAACCATAAACTTCTTCTGAAGCTTTTCGTAAACCTTGAGAGCGTCGGGAGAAAGCTTCTTTGAAAGGGGAAGAACCGCAGCCTTGAAGGGAGCGATTGCGGGGTTGAGGTGAAGAACAACTCTTGTGTCGTTCTTTTCTGCGTCGATAACTTCCTCATCGTAAGCTTCGCAGAGAAGAGCAAGAACGGTTCTGTCAAGACCGTAGGTTGATTCTATGATAAAGGGAATGAATTTTTCGTTTGTTTCGGGGTCAAGGTAATCCATCTTCTGACCGCTGTATTCCTGATGTCTTGTAAGGTCAAAGTTGGTTCTGTTGTGTGTGCCGTTGACTTCGCCCCAGCCGAAGGGGAAGAGGAATTCGATATCGCAAGCGGCTTTTGCATAGTGAGCCAGCTTTTCGTGGTCGTGGAAGCGGAGATTGTCAGCAGCAATGCCGAGGTCCTGATAGAACTTGAGACCGTATTCCTTGAAATATTCGTAAAGGTCGGTGTCTGTGCCCTCTTTGCAGAAGGTCTGGAATTCCATCTGTTCAAACTCGATGGTTCTGAAAGTGAAGTTACCGGGTGTGATTTCGTTTCTGAAAGCCTTACCTATCTGACCGATGCTGAAAGGAAGCTTTGCTCTCATTGTTCTCTGAACGTTGAGATAGTTAACGTATTCGCCCTGTGCGTTTTCGGGGCGGAGATAGATAACGTTTTTGCTGTCGTTGGTAACGCCTCTGAAAGTCTGGAACATCAGGTTGAATTCTCTGATGTCTGTGAAATCGTGCTTGCCGCAGTTGGGGCAGGGGATTGAATGAGCCTTGATATACTCAAACATCTCTTCCTTTGTCATGCCGTCTGCGTGTGCATCGGGGTTGAAATCGTCAATAAGGTTGTCTGCTCTGTGGCGCTTTTTGCACTCTTTGCAGTCAAGAAGAGGGTCGGAGAAGCTTGCAACGTGGCCGCTTGCTTCCCATACTCTGGGGTGCATAAGGATATCCGCATCAACTTCATAGCTGTTTTTGCGTTCCTGAATGAATCTCTTTCTCCAGGCATCCTTAACGTTGTTTTTCATGCGTGAACCGAGGGGGCCGTAGTCCCATGTGTTTGCGAGGCCGCCGTAGATTTCGCTGCCTGCAAAAATGAAGCCTCTGCCCTTGCAAAGGGCAACGATTTTTTCCATTGTTTTGTCTGTGTTTTTCATCATATCCAAAACTCCCGCCATTATAAATTTTTACCCTATTATGATACCCAAAATATGCCTTAAAGTCAATGATTACTAAAACAAAAAAGACCGCAAAAAGCGGTCTTTTTTGGTTATTTATACTATTGTCAAAAATCTTCTATAATATTTTCAGTCATAATAAATACAATATTGTTTTCTGAAGCATATTTTGCGGCTTCGGATCCGGCATGACCATAAATGGTTATATCTTTTTGGCGCAAGGCATTTTTCCCAATATATTGCACAGATTCAGGAATGTAAACGTTAGTTAAAGAATATGAATGAAAAGCATTTTCATTTATGCGTTCAACACCGTTGGGTATTATAAGTTCTGAAAAATCCCCCTCTTCAAAAGCACTACGACCGACAATCTTTAGAGAATCGGGAAGATATAATTCTGTAATGCCGGAAGATGAAAACGCTAAATCACCTATGAAAGTTATTTTGTTTGAAAAAACTATATTTTTCAGAGCATAGCATTCTCTGAAAGCGGCGTTTCCGATATGGATAACCGTGTCAGGGATAACCAACTCTTCAATAACATCATTGGCAGTGGGATTGTTTGAGTTTAGGGCTTTGCCAAAAATTGAAGTATATATTGTATCATCAATCCCGTTGATTGCAATTACCGGAGAGTTTTCTATTTCAGACGGAATTACGAGCGAAACAGGGATATCGGGCAAATACTCTTCTAAAACGATAAATTTATCATAGATATCCCCGTTGTGTTGGTAAACTTGATAACGCCAAGTTTCGTTTTGTGTTTCGTATAATAGCTTTGAATCAGACAATACCGATGAGAACATTACAGGTGTAGTTTCTTCAATAGGGTTGTTTTCTGACTTGGTAAAAGAATCAAAATTGTCATTATTGTTGCTGAGTTTATGACTGTGTCTGCTTGTGGAGCCTGAACAACCGCTCAAACAAAGTAATACGGCAAATATAAGGCAAATTGTTTTTTTGTTCATAAAACCACCCTTTTCCGTTATTTGCACCTATATAGGTGCAAGTGGATAATAACATAGAATTAAAATAATGTCAAGCTTATTGCACTTAAATAGGAGCAGAGAGGTTGCGTTATGAATAAAGACTACGAATTAAAATTGGGGAATAATATAAGATATTGGAGAGAAAAATCAGGTCTTACTCAAGAGCAGCTTTCGGCACGGCTGCAGGTGAGAGGTTGCGATATAACCAGAAGTGCTCTCGCCAAAATGGAAGTTGGACAAAGGCACATTTATTCAGATGAAATAAAGCTAATTAAAGAAATATTGAAAATAACATATGATGATTTGTTACCTTGACTACAGATTAAAAAAGACCGCTTTTTGCGGTCTTTTTTGGTGAATAATACTATTGAATAAAAAACAGTAACTTTTTTAATCTTTTTGCGGCATATTATCACGGGTATAGGTGGCAAGAAAGCTTGCGTCGTCACCCGGCAAAAAGTTGATTCTGTATTTCTTTTTGTCGGTTTTAACGGTTATATATGACGAGCCGAACTGCGCAGGCGGAATATGGCAGCTGAAATCTTTTACGTCTTTGTAGAAATATTCGAATCTTTCGGTCAGAACCAAAAATCTGGGTTTTATGCCGTAAACGCCGTTTTCGTTGACGCAGACAAAGCTTTTGCGCATAGCAAAATAATTGCATACGCTCAAGCCGATAATGAACAAGCCGAGAAGCACGAAAACGCAGCCTCGCATTATGTTGTGACTCAGATAATCTTCGGGAAGATATTCAAAAATCCGGTACGTACGGTATAAATGTCTGCCGCCGAGAATGACAGGGATAATTCCGATTGGAGCAAAGGTGTAAAGAACTCTGCTTGCATAAGCCTTGGTGTCAAAAAACTTTATGTTTTTGCCGAGCTCACGTTCGGACTCGCAGTTTTCAGCCGCTTTTTCGTTGAGGGCGGCAACGTATTTTCCGCATTCGGGACAAACTTCGTCTGATTTTTTGATTTTTGCGCCGCAGAACTTGCATTTCATATCAAACACCTCTTGTGTCGGATTCTCTGTGCTCAGCTTACTGTTAATCATATCGCAAAGAAGCTTGGCGTTTTTATGATTCAGTAATCCTATTTTATATTCTTCTTCGGCTTTGGTTAAAATCCCGATGATGGAGATTTTTCCGCCTTTTCCTGTTTGGGTAATATTCATTCCGACTGCCTTGATTTCATCATATCGCAGGTTAAGAACAGTGCTTCCTTTTTGCGGAATAGCTCCGTAAATGCCGTTTTCGCATACACATATGTAACTTTTAAAGGTTTTCAGGCAAAGCCAGCTTATCATAGGCAGGAGAAAAATTCCGCAAATAATAATGGCAACTGTTTCAAAGTTAATTATTCTATGATTGATATAATTTTTTATAACCCAACCGAGCATGACAATGATAAAAAGAAGAATGAAAATAAAAATAGGCAGGTTATCATTGCAACTGAACTTTTTCAGGCATTTGCCCATAGCGTCAGTTAAATTCTGCTCAGAGGTATATTTTCCGCATTCGGGACAAACCTCATCTGATTTTTTGATTTTTGCGCCGCAGAATTTGCATTTCATACCAATCACCTCAATAAAAGAATATCATATATTATTTCCCGTTGTCAATAAAAAGCACCCGACGGTTTGTCGGGTGCTTCTGACTGTCGATAAAGTCGCTGAAACATAAACGAAAACAGAGTAGGGCGGGATGCCTTCATCCCGCCGTTATTTATTGTAGGGGACGGCGACCCGACG
>JAGBAK010000046.1 GCA_017938985.1 Clostridia bacterium | reverse complement strand
TTACCCTGCAGGCAACAAACGCCCCGTTTACACAATCCCCGCATATATCACCGAGGTTCAGAGCTCCGCTTTTATGGGCGCAATAAACCTTGAAGACGTTTCCTGGCTTAACCCCGGAACCAAATTCGGCATCAGCGCTTTTTCTTATTGCACAAACCTTTACCGTGCAGCTGCTCCCGAAGGTACGCTCCACATTTCAGACTGGATGTTCAACGCTTGCTTCAGCCTGACCGAAGTCAGTCTTCCCGACAGCGTTGAATCGTTCGGCGCAGGCGTTTTCCACTGGTGTACGGGTCTTACGGAATTTACAATGCCGGCAAACCTTGATGAGGTTACGTCCAACAGCTTCAAGGAATGCTTCAATCTTAAAAAGGTTGTTCTGAACGATTCTCTCAGATTCATCGGTCCCAACGCCTTTTCAAGATGCTTTGCTCTTGAAGAAATCAATCTTCACGAAAATATCATGCAGATCGGCGACACCGCATTTTATCAGTGCTACTCACTTAAAGACTTCACTTTCCCCTCAAAGGTAAGATACGTAAGCACCGAAGTTCTTCGCTATTGCTACGGTCTTGAAAGCGTAACGTTTTCACCCAATGCCTATGAGATTGATACCGAAGCACTTATGGATTGCAGAAGCCTTGAAACCGTTAATCTTCCCGCAACAATCAAATACGTCTACGGCAAATCCTTCGCAAACTGCATTGCTCTTAAAGAGATTAATATTGACTCCGAAAATAAATATTATCAAACCGTTGACAACGTTGTTTACAGCGCAAACGGCAAAAACCTTATTTACTACCCTGCCGCAAAAACAGGCTCCGTTTTCGTTGTTCCCGACACTGTGGAAAAACTCAACGCAGGCGCTTTTATAAGTGCCCAGAATCTTGCGGCAATTGTTATCCCTGCAAGCATAACGTTTATCGGCGATAATGCTTTTGACGGTTACAATATCCGCGACATCTATTTTGAAGGTACGGAAGAACAGTGGAACGGCTTTGCGGTTGCTGACGACGAAGCACTCAGGAATATAACCGTTCACTTTGACCACAAGGATACGGACCACGTTCACGATTACAAACAGACAATCACGGCAACTCCTACCTGCAGCCAGATGGGCAAAAAGGAATTCACCTGCCCCTGCAACGAAAGCGTAACACTTGACTGGCACTACGCTTCAAGCAGAAAGCTCTGCCTCGACAGCCGCTTTGTTCTCTCTTCATCAACAGATTCCGACTGCACGTCACAGGGCAAAAACGTATACGTCTGCTCCGAATGCTCAAATATTGCCGAAGAAAACAACAAGGCAAAAATCGGTCACGATTTTGAGGTTTCCGTTTCAGACACAAAGATCAGCTACAGCTGCAAGGATTGCAGCCACACCTATAACGAACCCATTCCCGACGGCGCACATTACGTAACGTTTGTTTATCCCGACAAGGAATACACCTATATTCTCAACCCCGGCGAAAAGCTCAGCTGCCCCATAACTCCCGTTAAGGACGGTCTCGACTTTGCCTCTTGGATTGACGCTGCAGGCAAAAAGGTTGACATCAGCGTTATGCCTGACAGAAACGTTGTTCTTGAGCCTTTCTTTGAAAAGAATATGAAAGAAAACACATACGGCGTAACCGTAAAGTTTGACGAAGACTGCTTTGAAGAAGGCTGCGACGTTGACCTTGTTGTTGACGATATTGACATCAACAGAGAACAGGGTGCAATTCTCATCAAGGACAGCGAAAGCGTACTCAAAGCTGTTAAGCTTATGGATATCGGATTCACCTATACAGATGATGAAGGTAAAACAAGCGAAATTCAGCCTCAGGAAGGCAAGACCGTTGAAGTCAGCTTCCCCGTACCCGAAGGTTTTGAGTCCTGCCGTGAATTCCTTATCTTCCACTATCACAAAGACGAACTGTATGACAAAATCTACGTATCCCCTGTTGACGGAATTATCACCTTAACCGTTGACAGATTCAGCCGATTTGAGATTTATGCAAAGGCTTACATCACCCTTGAAACTGCCCCTGCGAAGCTCAGATATTCTTATAAAGAAGCTCTCGACGTAAGCGGTCTTTCACTTCTTGTTACCGACGACGGCGGCAACTGGTCCGTTGTAAGCGACACAAGCAAGATGAAGATTACGGGCTATAACCCCAACAAGGTCGGCACTCAGACCGTTTCGGTTGAGTATGAGGGCGTAACCGTTCAATTCAACGTTACCGTTGAATACACCTGGTGGCAGATGATTATCCGCATACTGCTGCTCGGCTTCCTTTGGTATTAATACAATAATATAAAAGAGCTCCCCCGGGGGCTCTTTTTAACTGTCGATAAAGTCGTCAGAACATAAACAAAAAATTAAAAGCAGGGAAGCTGCTTGTTCCCGCTGAATTTAATTGTAGGGGTCGGCGACCCTGACGACCCGTATAAAGAAATAAAATCTTTTGTTTACTCGGCGTTTTTTCTCCCATCGACGTACCTTTGTACGCCTTCTGTCGAAGAAAACACCGTCTGACTTCCTTTCTCAACACTCACAACTTGTCGATATGGATTCTGAAGCTGAGAATATCGGTTTTTCAAAAAAAATAAAAAGTTTTCAAAAAAATTTCAAATTTCTTTAGACCAACTCCGTTTTTGTTTCGTCATTAAGGTGAAAGGCCAAAAAAACAAACAAATTTCGGAGGTAAATAAAATGAAAAACACAGTATCAAAAGCAATCGCACTTATTCTTGCAGCATCAATTATGGCTACTGCGGCGGCAACCGCTTCGGCAGCAAAAACTCAGGCAGACGTTCTTCCGCTTGAAGAAAAAACATCGCTTTCTTTCTTTGAAAAAATCACAGACTATTTCAGAGCCGTTATGAATCTGCTCGGCGCTTCTGTCGAAGAAGAAAGCAGCGTTGAATTCACAATGGAACAGGGCGAAATCTTCGGCAAAAGAGAATTCTTCAACAGCTCCCACGCTTCAACAGTTGTTAAGCTCGCAAACGGCAACCTCATTTCAGCCTGGTTCGGCGGCTCGGGCGAAGGCGGCAGCGACGTAAGAATCTGGTACGCAATTTATGACGGCGAATGGAGTGACGCAAAGGTTATCGAAACAACAGACGATCAGGCTCACTGGAATCCCGTTCTTCACGATTTCGGCTCATTCGTAAGACTTTATTATAAAGTCGGCAAGGATACAAAAATCTGGGTCACAAAGTACGTTGATTCTTTTGACGGCGGCAAAACCTGGACTGCTCCCAAGGTGCTTGTTGAGGGTGACACAAGCGGCGGCAGAGGTCCCGTCAGAAACAAAATCTTTGTAACGTCCGACGGCACCATCATTGCTCCCGCTTCAACAGAGCAGGGCAGCTGGAAAGCCTTCTTTGACATTTCAACAGACGGCGGCAAGACATTTACAAAAACAGCTTACGTTGAAGCTGTTGACGAAAATGGCAAAGAGGTTCAGATGATTCAGCCCACAATCTGGGAAAGCGACGAAGGCATTCACGCAATGTTCAGAACAAAGTCAGGCTATATCTACAGAAGCGATTCCTTTGACGGCGGCTACACATGGAGCAAAGCATATTCAACAGGTGTTTACAACAACAACAGCGGCATTGACTGCGTTATGACCGATAACGGCTGGCTCTGGCTTGCATATAACCCCATCAGAACTTCAGGCATACGCAACAAGCTTTCGCTTGCCGTTTCAAAGGATAACGGCAAAACATGGGAAGACGTAACAGTTCTTGAATCAACACCCATTAACATCTTCTCTGAATTTTCATACCCCGCAATCATTGCTGACGGCAACGAGCTTTTTATCACCTACACATACAACAGAGTTCAGATTAAATACGCTTTTATCGAATTTGAAGGCTGATTAAATATCAGCAACGTGAGAGAAAACCGTGACGGCGGCGGAAAATATCGGTGCTGCGATACCGCCGCTTTTCAGTAAACAAACGAGGAGTTTTAAACATAGAAAACCATTATCACACAAGGAGAAAAGACTATGAAAAACAATATTATGAAAGCAGTATACGCACTTCCTTTTTGCATTCCTTTTCCGTTCATCCTTCTTGCAACAGATTACTATCTGAACGACGAAGCAAGCTGGGTTGCCGCTGTTGTTGCATCCGTAATCGCAGTTCTGGCTTTTGCCTGGTATGACAAGAAAAAAGTTCCCGAAATGCTTGCAGGCAACAGCATCGGACTTCTGATATCGCTCATTATAACGTCTGTAGTGAACAACGGCTTTGATGAAAGCTGGTTCTGTCCGCTCTCTTCAATTTCTTACGTTATTGTGCTTGCACTCACCGTTCTGCTTGTTCAGTTTCTGGCAATTCTGATTTTTAAGGCTTTCAAAAAGATTAAGAGTAAAATCAAGAAGGAGAATAAACAATGAAAAAATTAATTGTCGGCTTGGCGATGTTTATTGTTGGTATTTCTTCAATTTTTGCAATTCTTGCTTTAAAAGCACACAACAATTTTCTTTATGCCGCTTACGGTTATTATAATCCCGTCATAACTTATCCTGAGTTCACGTGGTTTGTTCTGGGAGTTTCAATTTTTTCGGCAATCGGTCTTGTCATAGCTCTTATCGGCGCATTCACCCGCGAAAAAAGCAACAAGTGAGGTAACATATATGAAAAAAACTGTTTTCGGCGTCGGCTTTATGCTCGCTCTGACCGACGCATATAACATAGATTACAGTATGCCTTTCAGAAAGTTCAAAGAACACTTCAAAAACAAAAAAAGTGAAGAGAGGTGATTGAAAATGAAAAAACTGATTCTCGGAATTGCAATGTTTGTTGTAGGTATGTCAAAGTTTGTTGAGCTTTATAACATCACAACCGTGCTGCGCTCAACGCCGTTACCCAGCTCGGACGATTTGGGTCTTTTTGCAGGCGCAATCTTTTCCTCAATAATGTTCATCATCGGCATTGCAGGTCTTGTTGTTGCCGCAATGGGCATAAAAGAAAAAAACCGTACCAAATCAGAAAATAAACCTGAATAACGTAAACCCGTTTTAAAAAGCTGTCGGCGGCAGCCGATAAATATTAATTCTAACTTTTAAGGAGATATTATTATGTCAGCATTAATCGCAAAAATCGTTTCAATTTTCACGTCGGTCATTATGTCAATCATCAGTTTCATTATCCCCTCCGCACCGCCTGCCGAAGACCCCTACGCAAGACTTGAGCTGCCCGAATATTCCATTGGCGAATGCATTACAAGCGACGCCGAAGAAGTTGTTTCATTCTATAACGACGCCGTTAAAAAGAGCCGCATATACAACACATCACTCGACGGTGAACAGAAAATAAAGCTCATCAGCGCAATCGACGGCGACGGCGCAATAGGCACAATACTCAAAGTTGCCGAACCCATAATCGACAGAGCTCTTGATCACAACAATTACAAAGTGGACTACGTTCCCGGCAAAGGCAACCTGCTTGCAAGCGACGTCACATCAGCCGGCATATATGAAACCGACGACGGCAAAACCTACGTTGCCATTTATCTCAGAGACCAGATTGACGGACCCGACGGCACACAGTATTACGGCGGTCCCGTTTCAAGAGGCATAGGCACACTCGGCGGCATTGACCACGCACTTGCCGAGCTTGGCGTAACGCTGAGAACGGGCAGAGAAACAATAAAGCTTGAATACACAAACGCTTATATCATCTGCGAGGTAAGCTCAAGCGGACATATCGTTGGCGGTACCTGGCACTATGACGTTGGCGTAACGGTTGGCAACGCACAAATCAAGATTTCGGCAATAGCTGCTAACCTCAAGAACCTCACCGGCAAGCTTGAATACGCAATCGTTCTTGATTAAAATTAACAAAGGCTCCTTCGGGAGCCTTTTTCTTTCAAGCGGTATCTTTGTTGACTTTTAACAAAACTATTGATATAATATTATTGTATATAAAGTTTTAGAATTCAGAGGTAAAAAATGAAGCTTTCATTGATCGTCCCCTGCTACAACGAAGAGGGAAACGTTGAAAAATTCTTCAACGAAGTAAACCGTGTTTTTGAAACCAAGGTTGAAGATTATGAGTTCGTGTTTGTCAATGACGGCAGCACAGACAAAACTTATCAAAAGCTTAAATATATTCACAGCGAGCTTAACTCCAAAAACAACGTTCAGGTGCTGACCTTCAGCCGCAACTTCGGCAAGGAGTCGGCAATTTATGCAGGTCTCACAAAGGCAAAGGGCGACCTTGTCTGCCTTATAGACGCCGATTTGCAGCAGAGACCCGAGGTTGTGCTTGAAATGCTCGACGTGCTCAATTCCGACGAGGATTTCGACTGCGTAACGGCTTATCAGGAAAAGAGAAAAGAAAACGCCGCCATTTCATTTGTCAAATCTTCATTCTATAAGTTTATCAACAAGATTTCAGACGTTGATTTTGTTAACGGCGCATCGGATTTCAGGCTTATGAAGCGTCCGATGGTTGATGCAATCCTGCAGATGTCGGAATTTCATCGCTTTTCAAAGGGCATTTTCAGTTACGTCGGCTTTAACACTCAGTATATCCCCTACACTGTTGCAGAGCGTGAAAGCGGCGAATCCAAATGGGGCGTGCGCAAGCTTATCAAATATGCGCTCGAAGGCATATTTGCGTTTTCAACAATGCCGCTCAAAATCTCGACCTTTATCGGTCTGTTTGCATCGTTTGTTTCAATCATATACCTTGGCGTTGTTGTTATTCAAAAAATATTCTGGGGCATTGACGTGCCCGGCTACGCAACAATTGTTGCGCTGATGCTGCTTATCGGCGGACTTGTTCTTTTCTGCCTGGGCATCATCGGCGAATACCTTTCAAAGATGTACGTTCAGGTCAAAAACAGACCTATATACATTCTCAAAGAGCATCTTGACGATAAGGAAGATAGATAACAGGAACGGGTTGTTCAAGCGAACAACCCGTTTCATCTTGTCGAAAACTTGTTTTTCGGCAAGATGTGGCTGTTGAGAAAGGAAGCTGAATGACGTTTTCTTCGCTTGAAGATGTATAAAGATACATCGAAAAGCGAAAAAACGGCAAATAAACGAAATGTCATCGTTTTATTCGGGACGTCGGGTCGCCATCCCCTACAATAAATAATGGCGGGATGAAGGCATCCCGCCCTACTCTGTTTTCGTTTATGTTTCAGCGACTTTATCGACAGTCAAGAACGGGTTGTTCGCTTGAACAACCCGTTCTTGTTACTGTTAGCCCATCTTCGGTGCGGGGCGGTGCTTGGCGGTGAATTCCGAAACGTCGATTCTGATAATGCTCACAACCGCCGCCATTTTGTCTTCAAACTCAAAATCCTTGCCTGTCTGCGTTTTCATAAGATGTGAAAGCGCAGCTTTTTTTATTTCGATATCCTCAATTATTTCGGCTTTGCCTCTGCCCATAATCGAGGAATATTCAATGCCGTATTTGCAGGCGATTTCACCCTCAAACGGCTGAACGCCGCACTCCATTTCAAAGAAAACCTTGGGGTTTGCTCTTATCAGGTCAAGCTTTCTGCCTCTTTTGGCGCCGTGAAGCCAGAGCGTCAGCTTGCCGTCTTCAAGCGTGTAGCCGTAATTCATCGGCACAACGTAAGCTTCGTCGCCGTCAACAAGTCCAAGATGAAGCACCTTTGCGGTATCAAGAATTTTTATGATTTCATTTATATCGGTTACTTCTCTTTCTCTTCGTGTCATTCCGTTCATGGTTTATCCCTCAATTCCGTAAAAATCAAGCAGTGCAGGCATAATCACTGTGTCGGTCTGCTCAAAGCATGTGCTGTGGCCGCCGCCGATAACCATAAGCTCTCTTGCACCCTCAATTGACTTTGTAATTTTTCTGGAGTGCCAGCGCTGAATCATATCGTGCTCGCCGTAGATATTGAAAAACGGCACCTTGATTTCGGCAATATCCTTGAAAGTAAGGCTCGGCTGACCGACCATCATTCCCTTGATATCGCGGCGGATTTTTGTTTCTGTGTCACCCTTGAAAAGTGCTTCAACGCAAAGCACGATATACTGCCAAGTTATCTGAATCTGATCAAAGGTGTTTGTGCCGAGGGTATTTATGTTGGAGCCCATAACGGTGAGCGACAAAACTCTGCTCTGATATTTAAGAGTAAAAACAAAGCCGAGGTTGCCGCCGTCGCTGAAGCCGAAAATATGTGTTTTTTCAACGTTGAGATGGTCGAGCACTTTGGCAACGTCATCGGCAAATGTTTCAAAATTCATTGTGCCATCTGCCCAGCCCGAGTTTCCCGTACCTCTGGGCGAAACGGTGATAACTTTGAAATGCTTTGACATTTCGGGCAGAATTGTGTCGTCAAGGCTGTGCATATCGCCGCCGTTGGGAGGCAGAAGCAAAAGCGCTTCGCCCTCAAGGTTACCGTATACACCGTATTCAATTTTTACGCCGTCACATTCAACAAAACCGTAGTCTTTCATTTCGGGTTTTACTCCTTCCTGTGCAAAGCAAACAGGCATTGCGCCGAATGCAAAGCAAAAAGCAAGAACGCTTGCAATTATTTTTTTGATTTTATTCATTGTAAATCCTCCTTTTGATTAAGTGCAGCTTTAAAAGCGGCAGCATAAAGGTCTGTTTTACAGGTTTCAAGAATTTCTGCAAAAGACTTTTCTTTTTCGGTTGCAAAATACATTTCGATGACGCCGCAGTCAAGAATTTTTTCGGCGCCGTCTCCCCTGCAGCCGCAAACGGCAACAACCTTTTTTCCGAGCCGTTTCGCACGCTTTGCAACGCCCGAAATAACCTTGCCGTCGGCAGACTGAAAATCAAGCCTGCCCTCACCTGTCACAACAAGGTCGCATTCAGCCGCAAAAGCATCAAACCCCGATTCATCAAGAATGATGTCTATGCCCTTTTTGAGCTGTGCGTTGAGAAAGGCAAGTGCGCCTGCGCCCATGCCGCCTGCCGCACCCGAGCCTTTTGTTGCGGCAACCGCTTTGCCGACGTCCTTTTCAATAACCCGTGCAACGTTTTTCAGACCGCTGTCAAGCCTTTGCACCATTTCTTTGTCCGCACCTTTCTGAGGTGCGAAAACATATGCCGCACCGTTTTTGCCGTAAAGCGGGTTTTCAACGTCACATGCCGCCGTAACAGGCAGGTCAAACGATGTGGTGGGCGGACTTCTCTTTTGAATTTTTGAAAGCGATGCACCGCAAGGCTCAACACTGTTTCCGTTTTCATCAAGAAATTTCCAACCGAGAGCTGTCGCCATACCGACTCCGCAATCGTTTGTGGCACTGCCGCCGAGCCCAAGCAGAACGGCTTTTGCACCGTTTTGCTTTGCGTGCAGCATAAGCTCGCCTACGCCGAGAGTTGTTGCCTCTTCGGGATTTTTGTTATCGCCTGCAAGCGGCAAGCCTGCGCACGAAGCCGTTTCGATAACCGCAGTGTTGTTTTCAAGCATAAAATATTCAGCCATCATTTTTTCGCCGAAAACGCCCGAAACCTCTGCAGCAATGCGTCTGCCCTTTGCGAAACCTTCAAAGCAGGCACAAAGCCCCTCGCCGCCGTCGGCAGCGGGGAGCTTTATTATTTTAACGTCTTTTATCGCATCTGTAAAAGCTCTTTCTGCAATATCGCACACCTGTGCCGCTGAAAGTGTACCTTTGAAGCTGTCGGGTGCAATAAGAACAGTGAGCATTTTATCACGCTTTCTTTATTTTTCTGCTGATGCCTTCTTAACGTATCTCTTGAAGAAAGCAACTGCGGGTTCAATTGCTGAAACAGGGATTCTTTCGTTTGTTGCGTGAGTGCAACGGAGCAGTTCAACGCTGACCTTATAAGGTGAATAGCGGAAGATGTTTTCGCAAACAGGTTCATAATAGCAAGCATCTGTGCCGCCCATTACAAGATAGGGAGCAACGATGGCGTTCTTATTTTCCTGAACGCAGAGCTCTTCGATAATCTTGAAGGTTCTTGATTCCGTGGGCGAGAAGCTTGAAGCTTCCTTTGCCTTGAGAACCTTGATTTCAATATTCTTGTTGCGGCAAACCTTGCGGATGTGGTCAATAACGTCCTGAACGGTTGTGCCAGGCATCTGTCTGAAGTTAACAACAACGCTTGCCTTCTGAGGAAGAACGTTTGCAGCAGGGCTTCCCTCCGCCATTGTAACGGCGGTGGTTGTTCTGATAAGGCAGGCTGTGAAAGGAATCTTTGTCATACCGTATTTGAGAAGCGGCTTCATATAAGGCAGGTTGCAGGTAACAAGTCTAACAGGATAGGTGCAGCTTCTGCCAAGGTTTGAGAAAAGGTCGCTCACAAAAGGCATAAGCTCTGCCTTGAACTGGTTGCCCTCAAGGTCTCTGATAACCTGAGCAAGCTCGCCGAGAGCCGAATGCACGGGAGGCTGTGAAGAATGGCCGCCCTTTGCGGTAACGGTGATTTCAATATCGGTATAGCCTTTTTCTGCAATACCTACGCCGATGAGGTCTTTGTTTTCGATAACACCCTTGACGTTAAGAGGGATAATTGCGCCGCCTTCATCAATTACGCTGTCAAGGTGGATTCCTCTGTCTTTAAGAGTATCCATAATGTTCTTTGCGCCGCCGTTACCCGAGGCAACAACCTCTTCGTCCTGACCGAAGAGAAGATAAACGTCTCTTTCAGGCTTGAAGCCTTCTTCAAGCAGGGTTTCAACAGCTTCCATAACTGCGATAAGATGGTTTTTCATATCAAGGGCGCCTCTGCCCCAGATGAATTCACCGTCGTTCACGCCGCCGAAAGGAGGATTTGTCCAGTCGCCCTCTGTGCCTGCAGAAATGGGAACAACGTCCTGGTGTGCAAGCAGAGCAATGGGGTCAAGGTCGCTTCTTGTGCCTTCCCATCTGTAAATAAGGCTGGCTTCAAGAACAACTTCTTTGGTAAGATTCTTATGAATAAGAGGATATGCTTCCTCAAGGAATTTATGGAATTTTTCAAACTGTGAAAAGTCAACTCTTTCTTTTTCGGGATAGCTGACCGTTGGAATTGAAATAGCCTTTGAAAGGTTATCCATTGCGCGCTGAACGTTTACGTTTTCAACCGAAGGTTCACCGTAATCCTTTTTTTCGGGAACATATTTTGCCGCTCTGACAGCGTTTATGCCTGCGGCTACACCTGCGGCAACGCCTGCAGCAATTGCAAATTTTTTGCCCATTAAAATCTTCCTTTCTTATATGCATTTACCTTGTAATTATAATGCAACAGTATTGAATTTTCAAGATATAGTTAAATAAAGAATTTTTTGTGAAGCCACATTTTCATTCTCTTGCTCTTGTCAAGAACAAGGAAGAATATCATAAGCGAAATGCAGCACGCCGTCATAACAATCGAAACAACAAACTGAAGCTTACCCGTAAAGAATGCGCTCGCTCTCAGTTCACAAATAAGGGTCATAACGTTTATTGCCGCAAGCATTGCAACGGCAATTGCTGATTTGCTCCTTTTTTTCTTCATCCAAAGCAAAAACACGTTTACCGTTATCCACAACGCAATAACAACAGGAACAACGAACGAATCAACCCAACCCGTATCGTGACCGATTATTTTAAAGAGCTGGAAATACAAAAGCAGAGAAACCGCATCAATTGTTACAAGCGCCGCGGGAATTGGCTTTTTCCACATAAGAGGAAGCAAAAACCAGACCCAGACAAGCGCCGCGCCGCCGACAACGTATTTGATAACGGGGTTATCAAACAGCATGGCGTTGATTATGGTTGAAACAAGCGTGGGGATAAGAATAATCAGCGAAAGCACAAACGCCAGATAAAGCTTGTTGGTTGACTGAGGAATGAGAAGCATATCGGGGTATGCAGGCTTTTCTGACGGCTCTGCCTTTTCTCTCGGATTGATTACAGGTGTGTCACAGAGCGGACAGGCTTTGCAAGCCTTTTCAAGTTCAACACCGCAATTAACGCAATATGACATCAGACCTCACCTCCCGTTATTACACTTTTATTGCTTTCAATTTTTACAGGTATGCCTTCTTTGACAAAGGTTGTGAAAATTGCTTTTTGCACCGCCGTGCTTTCATAGATGTTTGTGACGCTCAAGGCAAGAGTGCCGTTATAAGAAACCACGCCGCATCTTGCCGCATTGACCATTCCCTGAGCAAGCACGAGCGACATTTTTTCAACGTAAGGCTCCATCTCCTTGGGCGCTTTTATAAGACCGATGTTTGATATCAGCGAGCTTGTTGCCTTTTCGCCCGTTATCTTATAAAGCACGTTTATGCCGAAATCCTTGAGAAATGACGGCGTTACACGCATAAGCGGATTCTTTTCGATTGCCGCATTTCCGTTCATCATCGACTGCAGATTCTTTTCGTTGTTGATATAACGCAGATAAAGCGAAAGCTGTCTGAGGATTTCGGGAAACGTATATTCGCCCATTCTGGGGTCAAGCTGAAAAGAATAGCAGAGCATAAAGTTGCGTACTGTTTCGGTTTCAAAAAACTGACGCACGTTAACGGGAATCTGTACCCCGATGGGTTTGTTGCGGTTGAACGGCTCTTCTTTTTGCAGATTATACATAATCCACACAAGAACACCTGCAATGTATTCCGTCACGGTAACGCCGTATTCCGCCGCTTTTTTCTTTAAAGCATCAACAGGCATATAACCCGTGGTTACGTTGATATAGTGCTTCGGCAGTCTTTTGCCTTTTGCCTGATAGGCAAATTTTTCAACACGCTTTGCCTTTGCCGTGTTCGGCTTAACGTATTTGAGATAAGCATCCTCGCTCTCGCTTTCGCTCGGCTTTTCGTCAACGTCAAGCACCGCACCGCCAACGGGAATATTCTTGCCTGTAAGTCGCAGATAAACCGCAAGCAGCGTCATAAAAAAGCGTGAAGCACCGAACCCGTCGGTCAGAACGTGGTAAAACTCAACGGACATTCTGTTTTCATAATAGAAAACACGAAGCAGATAGCCCTTGTTTTCTTTGGGATTTATACGCAGACACGGATTTGCAGAGTCGGGTCTGACAGGCGGCGCACCGTTGGGGTTCTTTTCAAGATAATGCCAGAAAAAGCCGTTTCTGATTCTGACGTCGAAAGACGGAAAACGGGGCATTGTTTTGAGCAGAGCCATCTCAAGAAGCTGCGGATTAACCTTTTCCTTGAGCGTTACGGTCAGCCTGTAAACGTTGGAATATGACGAGGTACTCTGACCGGGAAATATTTTTGCCGCATTGTCAAGCTTGTACCACGTTTTTTGATGATTAATAAGTCCTTTTTTCATTATGACTCCTGTTTAAAAGAAGCTGAGCTGTGTTGATTTCGGCAGCGAATCAAGCGCACCGCCCTCTTCAAGCGCAGCAATAATTGACTTTGAAACACCTGAACGAAGCTGCAAGTCCTCAATTGAGAGAAATTCGCCTCCGCCGTCGTTACGGCAATCTTCAAGGCTCTGTGCCGCCGCACCGCCGCAACCTGCAATTGCCGAAAACGGAAGCCTGATTTTGCCGTCCTCAACAACGTAGCGGTTTGCGGTTGATTTATAAATGTCAATCGGCAGAAGCTCAACGCCTCTTGCCATCATTTCGTTGATAACCTGAAGAGAAGTGAACGTGCCTTCTTCCTTCGCCGTGGCGGTTTTCATCTGCATTTTCTGCTTGATTTCGTCCATTCTTGCCTTAACGGCTTTTCTGCCGCCAAGAACGGCAACAGTGTCAATATCTTCGCCTCGAACGGTCATATAGGTTGCATAATATTCAACGGGTCTGTAGAGCTTGTACCACGCAAGACGCATTGCCGCACTTACGTAAGCAGCGGCGTGTGCCTTGGGAAACATATACTTGATCTTCATACAGGAATCAAGGTACCACTGCGGAACACCATTATCAAGCATAGCCTGCTTATGTTCATCGGTGAGCAGCGCTGTTGCCTTGCCCTTACGAACAATTTCCATTATCTTGAACGCCATACCCTTTTCAACACCCTTGTTGATAAGGTAAACCATAATGTTATCACGTGTGCCGATAACCTCTGAAATTGTGCAGGTGCCGTTTTTGATAAGCTCCTGTGCGTTGCCTATCCAAACGTCGGTGCCGTGTGAAAGACCCGAAATCTGAAGCATATCGGAGAAATTCTTCGGCTGTGCCTCAATAAGCATCTGGCGCACAAACGGTGTGCCGAGCTCGGGAAGCGAAAGCGTACCCGTTTCGCAGTCGATATCCTCGGGCGTAAGACCCAGAGGAGCCGGCGACGTGAGAAGCTCATAGAGCTTGGGGTCGCAGATGTCAATTTTCATAACGTTCGTGCCCGTCATATCCTCAAGGTGCTTATAGAGCGTGGGAACATCGTGGCCGAGGTTATCAAGCTTAAGAATTGTATCGTGAAGCGAGTGGAAATCGAAGTGGGTTGTTCTGTGGATTGAATCGGCATCATCGGCAGGATGCTGAATGGGTGTGAAATCCTCCGCATCCATATCGGCAGGCACAACAACCATACCTCCGGGGTGCTGACCCGTTGTTCGTTTGACGCCGACACAGCCCTGAACAAGTCTTTCTTCTTCTGCCTTTGAAAGGGTTATGCCCTTTTCCTCCATCCACTTTTTAACAAAGCCGTAAGCGGTTTTGTCGGCAAGCGTACCGATTGTGCCCGCCTTGAAAACGTGGCTCTTGCCGAAAAGCTCTTCGGTGTAGCGATGAGCATAGAACTGATATTCGCCCGAGAAGTTAAGGTCAATATCAGGCTGCTTATCACCGTAGAATCCGAGGAACGTTTCAAACGGAATATCGTGACCGTCACGGTGCATATCCTCACCGCAGACAGGGCAGACCTTGGGCGGCATATCGTAGCCCGAGCCGTATTCGCCCTTATAGAAGAATTCGCTGTGCTTGCACTTTTCGCAGATATAGTGAGGAACAAGAGGGTTTACCTCTGAAATACCTGCCGCAAAAGCAACGAACGACGAGCCTACCGAACCTCTGGAGCCGACGTAATAGCCGTTATCCATTGAGTTCCAGACAAGCTTCTGGGCGATAATATAAAGAACGGCGAAACCGTTTTTGATGATTGATTCAAGCTCTTTATCGAGTCTTTCTCTGATATATTCGGGCAAGGGATTGCCGTAATATTCCTGCATTCTGTCATAGCAGATGCGGCGCAATTCTTCGTCGGAACCTTCGATTTTGGGCGGATACGTACCGTCGGGAATAGGCTTGATTTCCTCGCACATATCGGCAATTTTATTCGGGTTTTCAACAACAACCTCATACGCCGTATCTTCGCCGAGATAGGCAAATTCGCTGAGCATCTGATCGGTTGTTTTAAGATAAAGAGGCGCCTGCTCCGAAGCGTCGCTGAAGCCCTGACCTGCCATAAGAATTTCTCTGAAAATCTTATCGCTTTCATCAAGAAAATGAACGTCGCCCGTTGCAACAACAGGCTTGCCCAGCTCATCCGCAAGGTGAATTATCTGTCTGTTGATTTCGTTAAGCTCCTCTTCGGATTCAACCATACCGTTGCGAAGCATAAACGCATTGTTGCCGTTCGGCTGAATCTCAAGGTAATCGCACACATCGGCAAACTCAAGCAGCTTTTCTTTAGGCTTGCCTGAATAAATTGCCTGATAAAGCTGACCCGCTTCACACGCACTGCCTACAATAAGACCCTCTCTGTGGGCAAGCAGCTCGCTCTTGGGCACTCTGGGGTGGCGATAGAAATATTCAAGGTTTGATTTTGTTATAAGCTGATAAAGATGCTTGAGACCGACCTTGTTCTTTGCAAGAAGAATCATATGGTGGGTCGGCAATCTTCTCGGGTCGGGTTTTACCCGGGCGTTAATCTCGCTGACATTTTCAATATTCTTTTCTTTGAGAAGCTCCATAAGCTTTGCAAAGATGCCAGCAAGCGCACCTGCATCCTCATCGGCTCTGTGATGGTCAAACTTGGGCAATTTAAAATAATTCGTAAGACTGTCCAGTTTATAATTCTTGACGCCCGTAACAAGGCTCTGCGCAAGAATAAGGGTATCAAGATGCGTATAATTATATTCGATTCGGTTTCGCTGACAGGCGGATTTAAGAACGTCGGTGTCAAACGTTGCATTGTGCGCAACAAGCACGCCGTCGCCGCAGAATTCAAAGAATTTGCGTACAGCTTCATCCTCTTTGGGTGCGTTTGCAACCATACGGTCGTCAATGCCCGTAAGTTCAACAATCTTTTGAGGAATGGGTCTTTCGGGGTTTACAAAGGTCTGGAATCTTGCTTTTTCTGCACCGTCAACAATCTTGACAGCACCGATTTCCGTCAGACGGTCAACGCCTGTGAGCAGACCCGTTGTTTCGGTGTCAAAAATGATGAACGTGCCGCTCAACGGCATTTCGCTGTCGCCTGTTACGGCTTTGACAGAATCGTCAACGTAATAGGCTTCCATACCGTAGATAACTTTTATGCCGTTTTTCTTGGCGGCGGCAGCAGCCTCGGGGAAGGCTTGTACAACACCGTGGTCTGTGACCGCAACAGCCTTGTGACCCCATTTTGCGGCTCTTTTGATAAGAGCGGTAGCACTCGAAAGACCGTCCATTGCTGACATATTGGTATGCATATGCAGCTCAACACGCTTATTTTCTGCGGTGTCCTTGACGGGCATTTCTTCAATAAGCATAATGGAATTTGCTTTTATGCAATAATCCTTGATATAGTCATCGTATTCAACGTGACCTCTTACCATAAGCGTTATGCCGTTGGTTATATATTTGACCAGCTGCTCGCAATTCTGCGCAAGCTCAAACACCTTGACGGTGAATGAATTGGTTTTATCGGTAATATTGAATTTGATGATTTTGCGCTTGCCGTCCTTGGTGTCACGGATATCGAGACCGAATGTGTTGCCCCAGACGGTAACGTTGCCGTCCTCGATGCTGATACCGTTGAGCGGCACGGGTTTGGATTTAATCTGATTGCCGTAAATTGTTTTTGCATTTGTGAGCGAAATCGGCAGGTCGTCATATTCTCTCTTGGGTTTTTTAGGCTCTTTGGGTTCAACCTTGACCGTTTCAACCTTAACGTTTTCCGCCTGCATTTTAACGTATTCGGGCGAATCAATGGTGATATGTGCCTGACCGTTAAAGCTTACCTTAACCTTAACGTCAAAGCATTCGCTGATATATTTTTCAAGAAATTCGGGCGCACCTGCTTCGTTGAGGATTGAAGCACCGTCATAAATATCAAATTTAACCGCTGTGGCGTCAACGCTGACCTTTGCGTTTTCAAGAAAACCGTTTGCAGCTGCAACGTTTTCTTTTAGCAGGCGCAAAAACAGCGGCGCACATTCTTCGCTGAGCGCACTTTGCGGATAAACGCCTTTGAGCGTAACCTTGTTTATGCCGAGAGCCGTTTTAAGCTCGTTTCTTGCCATAACAATAAATTTATCGTCTACGTAACGGTCAAATTTTGCCGTTATAAAAAGCTGCATAGTGTCTTCGTCAAACGAGATACGGATAACCTCGCCGCACGATAACATATCACGCAGCCCTGCATTTATATGTTCACCAATAAAGTATAAAAGTCCTCTTTCTTGCATTACAATACTCCGTTGAAAAAATCAACCGCATATAGCGGTTGACTGTGGTTTATAAACTTTCTATCTCTGCCATAAGCCTGTCAACAGCCTCGTTTTCAGGCACCTTGCAGATTGTTTCGCCTTTTTTGAAAATAAGTGCGCAGCCGTCGCCGCCTGCAATACCGATATCGGCTTCTCTTGCTTCGCCTGGTCCGTTGACCGCACAACCCATAACGGCAACCTTGATATGTTTTTTGCAGCCGACAAGACGCTCCTCAACCTCGTTTGCAAGAGCAATGAGGTCAATTTTTGTTCTGCCGCAGGTCGGGCAGGCAACTATGTCGGGGCAATCGGTCTTTAAGCCGATAGCCTGCAGAATATCGTTTGCCGCCTTGACCTCTTTAACGGGGTCATCGGTCATTGAAACTCTGATTGTGTCGCCGATTCCTTTAAGAAGCAGCGAGCCGATTCCGATTGAGGATTTGATGAGCGCCATATTGTGTGTGCCCGCTTCGGTAACACCGAGGTGCAAGGGATAATCGCATTTCTGCGCCATAAGCTCATACGCCTCAACCATTGTGTTGACCGTTGATGATTTGATTGAAATAACCGTGTCGCCGAAATTGCATCTTTCAAGCAGTTCAACGTGCTTAAGTGCACTTTTGACAAGTGCTTCGGCACAGGGAGAGCCGTATTCGGCAAGGATTTCTTTTTCGAGAGAACCTGCGTTGACGCCGATTCTGATGGGCACTCCCCTGTTTGCGCAGGCATCGGCAACCGCCTTGACGCGGTCAAAGCTGCCGATGTTGCCAGGATTAATACGGATTTTGTCAACACCTGCATCAATGCTTGCAAGCGCAAGTCTGTAATCAAAATGTATATCCGCAACAACAGGCACAGTGAGGTTTTCTTTAAGCTTTTCAATCAGCTTGACCGCCGCCATATCGGGCACTGCGGCACGGATAATCTCGCAGCCTGCCTTTTCAAGCGCAACCGCCTGTGCAACGCTGCCCTCAATATCGCTTGCAGGCTTATTGAGCATTGACTGCACTGCGATTTTTTCGCCTCCGCCAATATAAATATTGCCGATTTTGACTTTTTTGCTGTTACGGATTGCCATTTAATACACCTGTCCTTTGATTAACTTCAGAATATCACTGAAGGAAATAACCACCATCAGCAGAAGCAGAAGAACCAAACCGATTGCGTGAATCCAGCCCTCATATTTTCTGGAAACGGGGCGTCTGATTATCATTTCGATAACCAGGAAGAAAAGTCTGCCGCCGTCAAGTGCGGGCAGAGGAAGAAGATTGAAGATGCCGATATTGATTGCAATAAGCGCAAGCATCAGGAAAAGCTGCGAAAAATCTGTCTTGACAACCGCCGACTGTGCAGTGTCGGCAATAATCGTTACAGTACCGATGGGACCGCTCAAATCCTTCAGACCGTATTGACCCGTGACAAGGTCAAACAAGCTCATCCAGACTATCCTTGCAATTGAAACCGATTCGGGAATCGCCCTTGAAATAACGTTAAGAAAAGTCTTTTCTTTGCCGAGAATTGAAAAATCAAGGTAAAGCGAGCCATCCTCGTGCTTTGCAAATTCAACATCGTTAACATTAACCTTTTCGCCGTTTCTTTCAACAACAAAATCGTAAACACCGTCTTTGTCGCTTGCCAGAAGGTAACCGAGATCGAATTCGCCGAAAACGGTTTTATCGTTGATTTTTTTGATTTCGTCGCCGGCCTGCAAGCCCTGCGTGTTGGTAACGGCATCGTCATAGAAACCGAAAATTTCTGTTGTTCCTATTAAATCATTGCGCACGCCGAGCATAACCGCAACAAGGATGACACCCATTATAAGGTTGATAACGCCGCCTGCCGCAATGATGATAAAACGCTTCCACGCCTTTGCATTGCAGAAAGCACGCTCGTTTTCGCTGTCCTCGTCCTCACCCTCCATACTGACGTAGCCGCCGATGGGAAAAAGTCGGAGCGCATATTTTGTTTCGCCGAATTTCTTTTTGAATATCGCAGGTCCCATACCGATTGAAAACTCATTGACCTGCACCTTGAAAAGCTTGGCAAAAAGAAAATGTCCCAGCTCGTGAAATACTATTATAAGCCCGAAAAAGATAATGGCAACAAGGATGGGCCACACCTTGCCCCAGACCGCACCTGCGGTTATAAGCGGAATTGCACTCATATAAATAACCTTTCTGCTCTGTCACGAATCAGCCTGTCGGTTTCAAAAACGTCGGCAAGGCTGTAATTATCATTACACGGTGCATTTTCAAGAGCATCTGCAACCGTAGCCGCAATATCAAGAAATCTGATTTTTCCCTGACGGAAAAGCTCGTTTGCTTTTTCATTGGCAGCATTGACCGCAGCAGGGTATAAGCCGCCTTTTTCAATTGCACGCCTGCACAGATTGAGGCAGGCAAAGGTTTCATAGTCGGGTTTTTCAAAGGTAAGCGTGCCGAATTCGGTCAAATCAAGCTGTCTGACGGGACTCACAAACCTGTCGGGATAAGTGAGAGCATACTGAATGGGACTACGCATATCGGGCACACCGAGCTGAGCGATAACCGAATTGTCAACGTATTCAACAAGCGAATGCACAATGCTCTGGCGGTGAACAACAATATCAATATCCTTTGCCGCCATATCAAAAAGCCACGCCGCTTCAATAAGTTCAAGACCCTTGTTCATCATTGTAGCGGAGTCGATGGTTATTTTTGCGCCCATACTCCAGTTGGGATGGTTGAGAGCCTGCTCAAGGGTTACGCCCTCAAGGTCTTTTTTGGTTTTGCCGAAAAACGGACCGCCCGAAGCAGTCAGAATAAGACGCTTTATCTGCTTTTTTTCTGTGCATCCCTGAAGCGACTGAAAAATTGCGGAATGCTCACTGTCAACGGGATAAATCTTAACGCCCTTTTCTTTTGCAAGACCCATAACGAATTTGCCGCCTGCAACAAGGGTTTCTTTGTTTGCAAGAGCAATGTCACTGCCCGCTTCAATTGCCGCAACGGTGGGAGCAAGACCCGCAATGCCGACTATGCTGTTAAGCACGCTTTCAGCACCGCAAGCGGCGCATTCCTTAACGCCCTCTGCGCCCGAAAGCACCTTTGTTGCGGTATCGGCAACTCTTATTTTAAGATCTGCCGCCGCTTTTTCGTCTGCAACAGCCGCAACGGCAGGCGAAAATTCTCTTATCTGATTTTCAATAATATCAACACGACTGCCTGCGGTCAGCGCTTCAACTCTTAAGTTATGGAGCCTTGCAACCTCAAGCGCCTGAACGCCGATTGAACCTGTTGAGCCTAAAACGGCAAGTGATTTTATCATTTAGTTCACCCTTTACTTAACAAAGGCAAGAATTACCGAAAGCATAATGTATGTCGCCGGCATTGTGAAAAGGAAGCTGTCAATTCTGTCAAGCACGCCGCCGTGACCGGGGAAAAGTGTGCCGAAATCCTTTTCGCCGAAGTTTCTCTTGATAACCGAAGCCGAAAGGTCACCGCACATACCGATAACGCAGAGAAGCGCAACGGCAGGAATAACCATCCAGATTTTGAGCGTATCGTTTCTGAAGCAGGTGATATCACAAATAATATATGTGATAATTGAAAGAATAACTACACCTGCAACGCCGCCGATTGCGCCCTCAACCGATTTTTTGGGGCTGATTTTCGGCGCAAGCTTACGTTTTCCGAACTTGCTGCCGACAAAATATGCGCAGGTATCGCAAAACCACGCCGCATACATTGTGCAAAGAAGCATAAACACTATGTGCGAGCGCTGAAACAGCTCCGGATATGCGGAACAAAGCTCGTCAACCTTGTAAATTGCCATAATTGATGACGGAATTGCAATTGAACCGAAAAGCGCAAGCGTAACGTGCTCAAAACGTGTTTGCTCGTACCATTTGAGCATTATGAGAAGCATAAGGATAACAAGCGAAGCAACAACAACACCTGTTGAAACAGGCAGATATTTGCCGAGGTCAAACACAATGTAAAACGGCACAATTGCCGCAACTGCGCACGAAAGACCTGTAAGCACCTTGTTTTTGCACTTTGAAACACGCATTATCTCATATGCGGCTATTGAAGAAAAAATTGCCGCAACAATACTCAGATATTTAATATGGCCCAAGCCTATAACAACAAGCAAAGAAATTGCAAGCAAAGCTGCCAAAACACCTGTAATTATTCGTTTTTTCATTTTTTCACACTCTGTTTCGTAAATTTGCAAATCACACGCCGCCAAAGCGTCTGTTGCGTTTGCAGTAATCTATAATTGCCTTATCAAGGTCATCCTCCGTGAAATCAGGCCACAGAATATCCGAAAACCAGAATTCGGAATAAGCCGCCTGCCAGATAAGGAAATTTGAAAGACGATATTCTCCGCTGGGTCTGATTATAAGGTCGGGGTCAGGCAGACCTGCGGTAAAAAGATTATCCTCTATATTTTTCAAATCAATGTCTTCTGCTTTAAGCTCGCCCGCTTCAACCTGAGCGGCGATTTTTTTGACTGAATGCAGAATTTCGTTTCTGCCGCCGTAGTTAACGGCTATATTAACAACTGTTTTTTTATCTGCCGAGCCTTTTTCAAGGGTGTTTATCAGCGAAATGATATCCTCGGGCAAGCCTTCACGCTCACCAACGTAACGGATACGCAGACCCTTTTGTTCGTTTTCATCTTCTCTGTCGTGTGCCTCGTTCAGATAATCTCTGAAAAGGTTCATTATTGCCTCAACCTCTTTGACGGGTCTTTTCCAATTTTCGGTTGAGAAGGCATAAAAGGTCATACACTCAATGCCAAGCTCTGCGCCGTAATCGCAGATGCGGCGGAACACGTTTGCACCTGCCTTGTGACCCTCGCTTCTTTCAAGTCCTCTTTGCTTTGCCCATCTGCCGTTGCCGTCCATAATAATTCCGATGTGGCGGGGCAAAACAAGCTGCTGACGCATTTCGTTTGTCATTTAAGTGCACCTCACTTTTGGCTTTTATTTGCTGACAGCAGCAGAGGCATAACGCCCCTGCTGCAAAGTATGAGAAATCAGATTTCCATAATATCCTTTTCTTTTGCTTCTGCTGCCTTATCAATTTCCTTGATATACTTATCAGTGAAATCCTGAAGCTTCTTTTCAGCAAGCTTAAGGTCGTCCTCTGTGATTTCAGATGCCTTTTCCATCTTCTTAACCTTATCAATGCAGTCACGTCTGATGGAGCGAATGGCAATTCTTGAATCCTCTGCCATCTTCTTTACGTCCTTGCAAAGGTCACGGCGGCGATCCTCAGTAAGCTGGGGGAAAACAAGGCGGATGATTCTGCCGTCGTTCTGGGGATTGATGCCGATATCCGAAGCCATAATTGCCTTTTCGATGGGATGAAGTGTTGAGGTGTCCCACGGCTGAATTGTAAGAATTCTTGCTTCCGCAACAGATACTGCCGCCATCTGGTTGATGGGTGTGGGTGTGCCGTAATAATCAACCTTGATTTTGTCGAGAACAGAGGCGTTTGCTCTGCCTGCTCTGATTGCGGCATATTCGTGATTAAGAACGCTCACGGTTTTGCTCATTTTTTCTTCTGCTGTGTTGAATACGGTTTGCATAGGCTTAGCCCTCCTTAACTATTGTGCCGATGTTTTCGCCGAGAATCGCCCTTACGATATTTTCAGGGTCTTCAAGGTTAAACACGAGAATTGATATGTTATTGTCACGGCAAAGTGAAGCTGCCGTTGAATCCATAACTTTAAGGTTCTTTTCAAGAACTTCGGTGTGAGTAACAACGTCATATTTGACCGCATCGTCAAACTTGTTGGGGTCTTTATCAAAAACGCCGTCAACGTTGGTTGCCTTAAAAATGATTTCTGCGTTGATTTCTGCCGCTCTGAGAGCTGCGCAGGTATCGGTTGAGAAAAACGGATTTCCCGTACCGCCGCCAAAAATAACAACCCTGCCCTTTTCAAGGTGACGCACTGCATTGTTGCGAACAAAGGTTTCGGCTACCTTGGGCATTTCGATTGCGCTCTGAACTCTGACCTCAACGCCAAGCTGCTCAAGCACTTCAGCAAGAGCAAGGGAGTTCATAACGGTTGCAAGCATACCGATGCTGTCGGCTCTTGTTCTTTCCATACTGCCGCCCGAGCGACCTCTCCAGAAGTTGCCGCCGCCGACTACGAGACCGATTTCAACGCCAAGGTCGCTGACCTTTTTAACCGCTGTGCAGATGGTGTTGATTGTGTCAAAGTCAAAGCCGTGACCCTGAGCGCCCGAAAGAACTTCACCGCTGAGCTTGAGAAGAATTCGTTTATAAACAGGTTTCATTAAAACACCGCCTTTAAAAATATTCACCGTGCAATCAGCCGCACTTTTCGCAGTTTATAATTGCACATAATATATTTTACTTTATTTATTGCCAAGTGTAAAGGTTTATTTTGCTTTTTTTAAGTTTTTTTGTTTATTATTCTACACCTTTCCGGAATTTATTTGTTAAACTGTTTGTTAATTTATCAAAAAACTTGCCATATTGCTAAAAGCATAGTATAATTAATTGATTATGCAACAAACAGGAGAGATGATTTTTGAAAAACCTGATTCTCAGAAATACACCCGAAATTGCCGATATATTTGAACTGCGCACAATTGAGCCTGTTGACGGTAAAAACACCTTTGACGTGTTTTGCGAAAATGACAAAATCGTTATCTGCGGCGACTGCAAAATCAGCCAGGCAATGGGTTACTATGAATACCTCAAAACCTATTGCGGCGTTAACCTTTCGCACTGCGGCAACAGAGAAATCAACGTAAGCTCCGCTCCCCTTTTTGAAGGCAGACTTCAAAAGATTATCCCCCAGAAAAAGAGGGCATACCTCAACTATTGCACCTTCGGCTATTCCTTTGCTTACTGGAAATGGGATAAATGGGAAAAAGAAATTGACTTTATGGCGATGAACGGCATCAACATGCCCCTGAGCGTTGTTGGCACAGAGGCAGTCTGGTATTACACACTGCGTGATTTCACTTACAGCGAGAACGGCGCAATGCAGTTCATTTCAGGTCCCGGCTTCTGGCCGTGGCAGCTTATGACAAACATCACGGGCTATTTCAGCCTGACAGACGTTAAATATATTGAGAGCCGTGTTGAGCTTGGCAAAAGGATTATTGACCGTGAGGTTGAGCTCGGCATGACCCCCATTCAACAGGGCTACACGGGCACTGTGCCTCAGAGCGTTACAAAGCTTTTCAAAAAAGCAAAGCTGCGTCTTATCCCCTCGTGGTGCAACTTCCCCTTTACCTATCAGCTTGACCCGACTGACCCACTGTTTAAAAAGTTCGGAAAGGCTCTGCTTGAAAAACAGCGTCAGCTTTTCGGCGCATATCATTATTACGCCTGCGACCCCTTCCACGAAAACGAACCCTCTGTTAAAACAAGGGATTACCTTTTCAAGGTCGGCTACGAAATCAGCTCAATGTATACTGAGTTTGATAAGGACGCCGTATGGGTTATGCAAAGCTGGTCACTGCGCGAAAAAATAGTTAAGGCTGTGTCCAAGGATAAACTGCTTATTCTTGACATTGACGGCTCAAAGCACAAGGAAACAAACGAATTCTGGGGATATGATTACATTCTCGGCACTCTGCAGAATTTCGGTGACAGAAACACTCTGCACGGCAGCATCAAGGCGCTTGCCGATAACAAATATCTGACCGAAGGCAGCGAAAACTGCGTGGGTACGGGTCTGTTTATGGAGGGCATTATGCAGAATCCCCTCTATTTTGACCTTGCTTTCCAGATGATGACCGAAGACAAAGCGGTTGACCTTGAGGAATGGCTGCGCAACTATGCATACCGTCGCTACGGCAGCCGCGAAAGATGCCTCGCCGATGCTATGCTTCTGCTGAGCCAAAGCTGCTACAGCGAAAACTGTACCGGCAGAGAGACGGGCTCGGTTATCTGCGCAAGACCTGCAACAGACCTGCGCCACACCGCACCCAACGATTTCAGAGAGCTCCGTTACGATAACAAAACGCTTATCAAGGCAACCGAACTTCTTCTGAACGCCGAAAACGCAAGCAAGGATGGCTATGCCTATGATGCCTGCGACCTTGTGAGACAGGTTATGAGTAACTACGCAGGCACTCTTTATGATAACGTTATGTACGGCTACAAAAACAAAGACGTTAAGATTTTTGAACGTTCGTCAAACGCTTTCCTCAAGCTTTGCGAAGAGCTTGACGGACTGCTTCAGACAAGACCCGAGCTGACTCTTTATGAGCACCTTAAGGAAGCAGGTGAGCTTGCATTTACAGAAAAGGACAAGGAAAACTTTGAACTCAACCTGCTTGTTCAGCTCACAATCTGGGGTCCGTTCAGCAACAGTGTGAACTATGATTACGCCTGGAAAGAATGGGGAGGTCTTATGAAAACGTATTATGCAAAGCGTTGGCAGAGCTTCTTTGAACGTCTTGCATATGAATTCCCCAAGAGGAGACTTTTCTCAACCACAACAAGAAAACAGCATTGTGAACGAAACATATACAGAGGCAACGATTTCTACAAGAGATATGCCGAGTTTGAAAAGAAATGGCTATCCACCGTTAACCCTGAAGCTCCCTCGGAAGAAAACACGGTTGATGAAGCAAGAAGACTTTTTGAAAGATATAAGGACGCAATGCTCAACAGCTGAAATCAACAGCAGAGGAATCCTGACGGAAACCTCTGCTGTTTTTTGTTATTCATTAAATGCTTACTTGCTTCAAAACCGATTCCGTTACGAAAATTTTTTCGGACAGCCGCAAGGGCTGTCCCTACAAAGTTGAATTAACAACATTCGTTGCCGCCTTATGTGCAATCCTCAGACGTACAAAGCTACGTTGAGCGAAAAAACGACTTTATCGCTTTCGTCAAATCAGTTTCCTTGCTTCACAGAGATGAAAAAACTGCTTTTTTCTATGCAGATGTATCGGGTCAACACACATAAATCGGTTCCCTTGTCTGCGGTTGATGAGAAAGGTGTTTTCTTTGAGCGACGGCGTACAAAGGTACGCCGAGCGAGAAAAAACGACTTTATCGCAATCCGCAGGCAAGGGAAAAGCCCCCGACCGAGGTCGGAGGCCCTTTTATTTAATTATTGTTTGCTTCAAGTGTAATCAGCAATTACATTTCAACAAGACCTGTTTCCTGGTTGATGTAACCAAGGCTGAGAACGTGCTTGTTATGGAGAGCCTTATCCTGAACGTCGATTACGCCGTCGGGACGGAGGTCTGCTGCCTTAACCTTATATGCGCAATATTCATCAGCGCCGTCGATTGACCAGTATGTAAGGCTGAGAACTTCTTCGGAGAGGATTGAAAGGTCAACGCCGTTTGCATAGGAGTCACCGTCGATATCGCCGAAGATGACGATTCTGAAGCTTTCAACAAGCTCGCCTGTTACGTTATCGTAAACATCAATGATTGAGCCTGTACCGTAGTACTTACTGTTATCCTTGATCTTTGTAACAACGATCTTGCCGTCGCCCTGAACGTCAATGTATTCGTTGAGAAGAAGATTCAGTGAAAGGATCTCTTCAAGACCGTATACATACCACTCGCTGTCTGCTGTGTAATCATCAACTGTGAGACCTGCTCTGTCGATGACTGTTGTGCAAGTGTCGTTCTTGGGGATAAGCATAACCTTAACTCTTTCATATGATGCATAGATGTCAAGGTTTGCGGAAGGAGCTGTGATACCGGGTTCAACTGCGTTACCGTCAGCATCTACCCAACCGATGAATACGTAGTGATCTTCGTGACCCTGGATTGTGGGATCAGCGGGGAATACTACTGTTTCGCCGTAGAGATAGGTTGCCTGATCATAAACGTATGTTGCCTGACCGTCGGGAACTGCGGGACCCTTTTCTGAGGGCAGGTAGTTATAGAATGTTACTGTAACTTCAGCCTTTTCCCAAACAGCGATGAATTCAGCGCCGTCATCGTCCATTCTGCCGAGGTTTTCAATTACGTTTGTTCCGTCTGTTGACCAGCCCTTGAAGTTATAACCGTCTCTTACGGGGTTGTTTGCAGGAGCTGTGATGGGTTCTGCATAAGGAACGTCGGTTTCAACAGTCTTATCGCCTGTTGCGAATGCGCCTTCACCTGCGTTGAATGATGCAGGATAGGAGTTCTTTGTGAACTGAGCAACAACTGTTACGTCGTTAGCGGGCATTGTTGCGGGAACTTCGGGTTCCCAACCTGTGAAGGTCCAGCCCTTCTTAACGGGATCAGCGATGTCAGCGATTTCCTGCTGATAATAGTAAACTTCTTCTGTTACGTCACCGTCAACGTCAATATAGAGTGTATACTGATCTCTGGTGTAGTAAGCCTTAAGAACAAGAGTACCTGTTGCAGGGATCTTACCTGTAAGAACGCTCTTTTCTGCAGTGTTTTCTGTTTCAACGTCAAGTGTGAAGCCTGTGGGAACGGTAGGTGTAACAGTTCTTTCATCGCCTACAACGCCGTCATTGAAGTTATAAACTGTTGTGGGAGTTGCGGGATATGTGCCGTCTGTACCCATTTCGTAAACTTCGAGAACGTAGCCAATGTTTGCGTTAGCAGTCCACTGTGCATAGAATTCGAGGTCTGTTGAGGGCATTACGCCGTAATCACTGGGCTTGTGGTTTGCATCATCAAGCCAACCGGCAAATGAATAGCCAACCTTTGTGGGAGTTGAGGGCTCAGCAATGGGAGCACCAAACTCTGTAGAATTGGGGCCGTCATAAATTTCGCCGTCAACATAATATGTTACGTTGTAGCTGTTTATGCTGTAATCAGCCTTGATGGTTGTGTCTTCTTCGGGCATTGTTGCGGGAACGTCAACGGGATCGCCGTTTTCGTCTACCCAGCCGTTGAAGGTGTAACCGTCTTTGTCAGTATCAGGAATCTTGTCTGCAGGAACGTCTGAACCAACAAGACCTTCGATAACTGTTTCTTCGCCATCAACTTCGATGGTGAGCTTTGTGGAGTTAAGCTTGTAGTAAACCTTAAGAACGGTTGAACCGTCAGCTGCTACAACTGCTTCAAGAACTGACTTGTCAGCATCAACTGTGTAGTTTGCTTCATCAGCGGGAGCTACTGTTGCTGTTTCGCCTGTCTTGAACTTAACGGTTTCTGTCTTATCAGCTGCTGCGGGATATGTGCCGTCTGTATCCATGTAATAATACTCAACGGGGATATCCTGTTCTGCTGCGTTCCAGATTGCTACGTAGTCCTTGCCTTCTTCATCCATGATTTCCTTTGTGAAATCAACGGGTGTTACGCCGTCTGTTGACCAGCCGCCGAATTCATAGCCTTCCTTGGAGGGCTGTGATGCGGGAGCTTCAACGGGAGCGTCGAAGTCAGCGTTTGTGATGTCATAGGGAGCATCAGCATCAGCTTCTTCATAGAACTTAGCTTCATAGTTTCTGGGAGTGAACTTTGCATAAACGGTGATGTCTTCAGCGGGCATTGTTGCGGGGAACCTATAAGTTGCGCCGTTTTCATCTGTCCAACCGCCGAAGCTGTAACCTGTCTTTTCGGGCTTATCAGCTGTTACGGTGAGAGCATCGCCATAGTTGAAGGACTCGGTCTTGAAGAGTTCGTCTTCAGCGCCGTCTGCACCCTTGATCATGTAGTTAACGTCATAGGAGTTAACTTCCCACTGTGCAACGTATGTTACGTCCTTTGTTGCTTCGCTGTCAACTGAGGGAGTCCAACCGAGGAAGGTGTATCCTTCTTTGTAAAGGTCAGCTTCTGCAGGAGCAGTTACGGAAGCGAGATAACGGTATTCATCTGTTGTTGAGGGCTCGCCGGCGATTGTGCCGCCGTTGCCGTCAAATTTGATATCGTATTTCTCTCTGTCAAAGTAAATCTTATAAACTGTTGAGCCGTCAGCAGCGATTGTTACATCGTTTGCAACGTCACCCTTTGTTTCGTTAAGAACGAAGCCATAGGGAGTGGGGATAGCAACATTGATAACAGAGTCAGTCACGCCTGTCATATTGATAACCTGGCTGGGAGCATCGTCTGCAGGGAATGTGCCGTCTGTGTTTTCAAGATATACCCATACCTGATAAGGTGTATCGGTTGCGGGATTCCAGATTGCTGTGTATTCAGCATCTTCTGCGGGAAGTGCATCGGGAAGAGCAGGTTCCCAACCGCCGAATACGTAGCCTTCCTTAGCAAGGAGAGCTGCATCGGGAGCTGTAACAGCATCACCGTACTTGCCTGCGATTACGATATCAGCGGGATCGCCGTCGTATTCGCCGCCGTCAAGCTTGAGAGTGATTGTGATATCCTTCTTCTCGAACACTGCTGTGAAGGTAAGATCTTCAGCAGGCATTGTTGCGGGAATGGGTGAAGGATCCCAACCTACAAAGTTATAACCTTCAAGAACGGGAGCTGCGGGAGTTTCCATTTCACCGCCGAAGGGAATGTCATATGCTTCATAAACTTTGCCTTCAACGATATAGGTTGCTGTGTAATCGTTTACTTCCCAAGTAGCGATGAAGTCAGCACCTTCGGAATCCATCATACCAACCATGGGAGTCCAACCTGTGAAGGTATGGCCTTCCTTAACGGGGTCTGCAGGAGTCTTGATCTGCTGGCCGTAAATGGTTTCGATAACAACATCGTCTGTGTTACCGTCAATGTTACCGCCGTCAAGATCGAAGGTTGCGGGATACTTGTTAGCTACTGCCTGGTAGTAAAGCTGAACGTTGTCAGCAGGCATTGTTGTGCCGGCTGCAAATGCGTTTGTGAAAGAAATGTCTGTGTAAGCTGCACTGAGTGTGAAGCCTTCGGGCAGTGTGTATGTGGGAGGAACTGCAAGAATTTCTTCACCGTAAGCTGTGTTTACAGCTGCAACTCTGTCAAACTTAAGTGTTTCAGAATTGAGAACATAGTACTCAACTGTGTAAGTGTATGTTTCAAATACTGCTGTGTAGGTTGTATCCTCTGCGGGATAGTTATCGGGAAGCTCTGTCATAAAGTTGCCGTCACCGTCAACCCAACCTGCAAGATAATGACCTTCCTTGGAGGGATCTTCAGGCTTATCGAAAGGATCGCCTGCTGTTACGGTCTCTTCAATGATGGGATCACCGTTTGAGGGGTCGATTGTGATTGTAACTTCGTTGATCCAGAGAGCCTTGAGGAAGAGTTCATCAAAGGGAATCTCTGTGGGAACGTCAACAACGTCTGCTTCTGTGGGATCTGCAAGGTCTGCAGGAACCCAACCGATGAATGTATAACCGTCTTTGGTTACTTCGGGGATTGTTGCTGCATCAACGGGATCAGCAATGTCGCCTTCGATAACGAACGTTGTTTCGCCTGTTGCGAATTCGCCGCCGTTAGCGTCAAAGTTGATTGCGCTGACTGTGGTTACGGGATTGCTTTCAACTTCAGTATTAACGTTAACCTCGAAGAGTGAGATTGAATCGTCATCTGTGCCGCCTTCATAGCTGAGGGGGATGTTGATATAAGCCTTCTGGCCTGCAGCGCTTGCGTTCTGGATAGTTTCTTCAACTACAAAGAAATCGCCTTCGCCTGTTGCGGAATCCTTAACCTTGAGTTCCCATTCTGCGAAGTATTCGTCGCCGCTGAGAACTGCACTGTTTGCAGGAACAAACTTATAGGTTGCAAGATATGCTGTGTGTGTTTCAGCAAAATCCTGTGTGATGTGACCTGCTTCAACAAGTCTCTTGATAACTCTTGCCGAAGAAGGAACAAGTGAATATGTGCCTTCTGCAGCAACGATAGCTGCTGAGCTTGTTGCGGAATCATTTGTTACGAGGTCTGTGTAAGAACCTTCTGTGAAGTTGGGGTCAACTTCTTCAAAGAAATCGTTATCATAGAACACAACGAAGTCACCGGCATTGGTGAAATAAGTGGTGTCGATGAAAATTCTTGCCTTAACTGTTTCGCCGGGGATTACCTTTTCAGTGAATACCCATTCGCCGTTATCGTTCTGTCTGTAGATTTCTGTTCTGAAACCGAGAGTTTCGTCATACTTGTCAACTGCTGATTCCCACTGTGCAACGTAAGTTGCGTTTGCCTGGGGAAGAGCAACAACGTCCTGAAGAACTTCTGTTGTGCCTTCAGCTACCCAACCCTTGAAGGTGAAGCCTTCGTAAACGGGTGCGCCTACATTGAGAGCCGTGCCGGCTTCGCCTGTAAGAACCTTTTCAGCTTCGCCGTCAGCAAATACACCGCCGTTTGCATCAAAGGTTGCTTCAACGTAGTTTGTGTAAAGAGTAACGGGCTGGCTTGCAACCGATACGGTTGCATTCCACTGTGTCATATCAACTACATCTTCGTTGTAGCCGAATGAGGGACCCTTGGAAATATTGCAGTAGTTTGTTTTAACTGCGTCACTTCTGAATGTGTTTGCAAGAGCAAACATATCGCCTGCATCAGCAGCGCTTGCGTCTGCCTTAACCTTGAGGTCAAATTCGCAGAACCATTCATTTGCGAGTAAAAGATTGTTCTTCTTATCGCCTGCAAGTGAGAAGCTCACTGCAAAATAGTTGTGTTTATCAGCGAAATTCTGATCAATAACGCCGAGTCTTACAAGTCTGCCTTCAACGTTTGTTGCGGACAGTGAGTTATAGAAAGTGCCGGTAATACCATAATTACCGCCGGCATAAACAGCGGTGTTAACAGCAAGTGTCTGAAGGTCGCTTGAATAAGCATCCTCAAAGAAGCTTGTGTTATAGAAGAATAAGAGGTCGCCGCCGTTGGTAAAATAATCTGTTCCGAGATATACTCTTGCCTTTACCGTTTCGCCTGCTTTAACTTTGGTAGTTTCGATCCATTCGCCGTCAACTTGTCTGAAGATTTTTGTGTTTACGTTTAACGTAAAACCGTCGTCAGTAGTTGCATCCCAAGCGGAAGCAACGATTGAAACTGAACCAAAAATCATCAATAAAGCCAGTACAACAGCGACTAACCTTTTGATTTTTGTCATGAGAGAATTCCTCCTTGTTATTTCTCCGGTTCTGTGCTGTGAGCCGGAGTCAAAGAGTGGTGTGCCGCCACTCTTGCGTGACATATCTCTAATTCACGGGGAGAAGAGACTCTCCCCTCCCCGCGAATAATGTCAGAGGTTAGGAGCGAACGACTTTGCCTGCTACCTGATCGATTTCAACAAGGCTGAGTACGTAGTTCTTGATGTTGGAAACATCTGTTGTGTCGATGAAGCCGTTGTGGTCAAGGTCAGCTGCGATGAGCTTGTAAGCCTCGAAGTTTTCGCCTTCAATTGACCAGTCAGTGATCCAGAATGCTTCGTCAGAAGCGATGGAAACGTCAAGACCGTTTACATGTGAGTCACCGTTAAGGTCGCCGAATACAACGATATGGAATGTTTCAACGAGTGAACCGTCGGCGTTGTCATAAAGTTCAACAACAGCGCCTGTGCCGTATCTGCTTGTGCCTTCTGTTACGGGCTTGATAACAAGAGTACCGTCGCCTTCGTAATCAAGGAAGTTATCGTCAAGAATCTTAGCTGAGAGACCGATGTCAAGACCGTAGATTACCATGTTGTCTCTGTCGATAACGGTTGTTGAACCGGGAGCGGCAATAAGACGAACAGGAACGGGCTCGAAGATGGGCTCGATTGTGATATTTTCAGCAGGCATTGTTGCGGGTGCTGCTGACCAACCCTTGAAGGTGTAGAATTCCTTAGCAGGTGCGTCTGCGGGAACAGGAATTTCTGCGCCGAATGCAACTGAGTAGGATACGAATACGTTACCTTCTGCATCAAGGTAGGTTACTGTGTATGCAGCAGCCTCGAAGATTGCGGAAACGGTAATGTTTTCTGCAGGCATTGTTGCGGGAACGGTGTCTGACCAGCCCTTGAATGTGAGACCTGCAGGAGCTTCTGTTACTTCATAAGCGGTAACCGTATCGCCGAACTTGTAGTTATGAACGATCTTGTCGCCGTTTACAACGTAAGTGATTGTGTAAGTTACGTCTTCCCAAGTTGATGTGAATTCGAGATCGTTTTCAGGCATTACATTGGGAATTGCAGGTGTCCAGCCGAGGAAGGTCTTGCCTTCAACTGCGGGATCTGCGGGTACGGGGATAACTGCGCCGGCATAAACGGAAGTTTCAACGCCGTCGAAGCTTACTGTGTAGAGACCTCTTACGAAGTAGAGGTTGATGGAAGCTGTGCCGTCTGCAAGAACTACGCAGCTTGTGTTACTCTTGGCTGTGTCAAGAGTGCAGAAGTCAACCTTGCCGGGAACAACTGACTGAGTTGTGCCGATAGCGGCTGTTGCGGTGTAAGAACCGGAGAGTTCTTCAACGCCTTCTGTGTTCATGATGTAGATGTTAACTGTGTAATTAGCAGCTTCGTTGTTTGTGTAAACTGCAACGTAAACTGTTGCCTTAGCGGGCATCTTGCCGTTGAAGGGTTCGTTTGTTGCTGCGTCTACCCAACCTGCGAAGGTGTAGCCTTCAGCAGCTTCGGGAGCCTGAGGAGCAGTGATTTCTGAATCGAATTCAACTGCTGCTGTTTCTTCAACAACTGTGCCGTCAGCAAGTCTGAAGATGAGTGAGTATGTTTCCTTAACGATTACGGGGATGAATTCTTCGCCGCCCTTGATTTCAACGGGGAATGTGATTTCGTTGCCTTCGCCGTCAACCCACTTGTCTACCTTGTAGCCGGGTTCAACGTCGGGCTTGAGATCGTCTTCATCAACTTCTGTGCCGTAAGGAACATCCTTTTCTTCGCCGTCAACGGTGATTGTTACATCGTTTCTGGTGAAGTAGATAACAAGAACTGTTGAGCTGTCGCCCTTGATAGTAGCTTCTGTTGTGGAGATATCATTATCAAGTGTGAAGCCTTCGAATGTTTCGGTGTACTTAGCTGTTTCGCCTGCTACACCGTCAACAACTGTGGACTGAACGTCTTCCCAACCCTTGCCGTCAAGCTTCTCGAAGTAAACGTTAACAATGTAAGTTACGGGAAGACCTGTGTACTTAGCATAGTAAGTTACGTTTGCGTTGGGAACTGTTGTTGTACCTGCTACATACTTGTCGCCGTCCTTGGTGAACCTGCCGTTGAACTCATAGCCTACTGCGCTGGGTGAACCGGGATTCGGGATCTTTGTTGTGTATTCGTAGCTGTTTGTCTTTGTTGTACCGTTGAGTTCATCAACGAATGTTACGTCGAAGGAGTTGTTCTTATAAACGGGAGTGATAACAACGGGTGTACCGTCTTCTGAATCGGGAACGATATAAGGATCGGTTACTTCGTTGCCGTCTTCGTCAACCCACTTATCAAACTCTGTGCCGGGATCCTTGTCATCAACGTCATCGGGAAGGTCGATTTCTGTTCCGAAGGGACCATCAACGGGTTCGTTGTCGCCAATCTGAACCTTGATTGTCTTGCGGTCATAGTAAACTTCAAGAACTGTTGTGCCGTCGCCTGCAACAGGTGTATCAAGGATTGATGCATCTGCGTTGAATACGAAGCCTTCAAACTTATCTTCGTCAACAACATAGGGAGCTTCTTCACCTGTTGTGCCGTCATGATATGTTTCTGTGCCGGCAGGTTCATAGCCGCCTTCAAGGTTCTGCTTGTAGAATTCAACTGTGTATTCGATGACTGTGTCTGCTTCGTAGATAGCATAGAGATCTACGTCGTGAGCAGGCATTGTGTCGATTGTTGCGATTTCGTCTGAACCCTCAGTAAGTGTCCAGCCGATGAATACGTAACCATCGGGCATATAAGAACCGCCGTAAGCAAGTTCAACGTCTGCCTTATAAGCTACCTTCTGGCTATAGACGGAAGCGCCGTCCCTATAATATGTGATTGTGAATTCCTTGTTTGTGAATACGGGAGTGATAACAACGGGTTCATCTGAATCGGGAACAATGTAAGGATCGCTTACTTCGTTGCCGTCTTCGTCAACCCACTTATCAAACTCTGTGCCTTCGTCGCCGTCATCAACGTCGTTGGGAAGGTCGATTTCTGTTCCGAAGGGAACATCCTGCTTGTCGCCGTTGATGTCAACAGTGATTGTCTTGCGGTCATAGTAAACCTTAAGAACTGTTGAGCCGTCGCCTGCAACGGGTGTGTCAAGAACTGAAGCACCTTCGTTGAATACGAAGCCTTCAACGTTCTGGTCAACTACGTAAGGAGCAACCTTACCTGTTGTACCGTTTGTGAATTCTTCTGTATCAACAAGCTCATAGCCGCCTTCAAGCTTCTGCTGGTAGATTTCTACCTTATAAGCTACGTCGCCGTTTGCCTGAAGAACTGCATAAACGTTAACGTCGCCGTCACCGACTACGCCGAGGTTGCCGGGAAGAGTTGCAGCAGCATCAAGGCTCCAGCCGAGGAATGAGTAACCGCTGGGAAGATCGCCTGCTGCGGGAGCTGCGATTGATTCAACGGGCTTGCCGTATGCAACGGTAAGGGTGTTATAGATCTCGCCGTCAACGTAGTAGTTAACTGCATAGGTCTTAGCTGTGGGAACAGCGGTAACTGTCATTGTGCCGCCTGCTGCCATAACTTCGCCCTTTTCGTTCTTAGCGGGGATTGATGTTACGGTGTTATCCCAAGCAAAGGTATAACCTGCAACTACGGGAAGAGCGGGAGCTTCAACAGCGTCGCCGTACTCGCCTGTTACGGTTTCGATTTCTTCACCTGTGAGACCGTTAACGAACTTAACGTTATAAGTGTTCTTTGTCCATGTGATGGAGATTGTCTTTTCGAGTTCGTCCATGGGCTGACCTACAAGGTCAAGGCTCCATGCCTTGAAGGTGTGACCTTCGTATGTGGGGATTGCGGGATACATATTTGCTGTGATTTCGTCATCATAGAGAAGTTCAACTTCGTAGATGCCGGAACCGCTTTCAGCAAATGTTGCGCCGTTTGCATCAAAGATAAGCTTTGCATCCATAGCTGTGAAGTTACCTTCGATTTCAACGTCTGCTGTTACAGTGATAACAGTTTCATCTGTGATTTCATCGCCGTCATATGCCCAGAAATCAAATGTATAGAAGTCGCCGTTATCAGCGAGCATCTGATCCATTTCTTCCTTGGTGAGAAGGTCGCCAAGAGTGATTTCGTCGCCGTAGAAAGCAATCCATTCATCAACTGTATCGCCGTAGAGACCGAGAACTGTTACGTTGTATTCAATTGCTTTGTAGATGGGATATACGTCAAGTGCTTCTGTTACTTCCATGCCCTCAACTTCTGACCATGCTTCAAAGATGTAGCCGGGAACGTTGGGAGCATCAGGATATTTAAGAGCCTGACCGTATGTATAGTTTTCGGTGTGGTGAACCTTTGTGCCGTCTTCGTCAAGCCAGAATGTTACAACGTAAGCATTCTTTGTCCATGTTGATGTTACTGTTACGTTTGTAAGACCAACCTTACCGTCTGTGATAGCGTTGCCGTCTGCATCTGTGATTACCCAGTTGCCTACTGCGTAGCCGTCAACTGTGGGAAGACCGGGAAGTTCGATTGTATCACCGATTACGCCTGTCTTTGCTGCGGGAGCTTCATAGCCCTCGGGAGCGCCAACGTAAACGTAAGTGATTGTTCTGGGAGTTGCTGTCCAAACAGCTTCAAGTTCAACGTTTCTGTCAGGCATTGAGAACGGGAACGTTACAACGCTGCCTGTTGCCTTATCCTTCCAGCCGCCGAATGTGTAGCCGGGTTTAAGAGCAGAGATATCTGTTGAGGGAGCTGTAATTTCAGTACCGTAAGGTCTTGTGATTGTGTCGATTGTTGTGCCTTCAACGCCTGTTGCGAATGATACGTCATGGCGGTTGAGAGTCCACTTACCTGTTACGGTAATATCTGATGTGCCAACCTTGCCGTCTGTGATTTCGTTGCCTTCAGCATCTGTTGCAACCCAGCCGCCGAATGAATAGCCTTCGGGATCTGTGATTGTGGGCATGGGAATAGCTGAACCCATTGTGCCTGTTGTTGCTGCGGGAACGTCTACGCTTGCAGGCTTGTTGCCTGAGAATGCGTAAGTAATGCTGTAGTTATGAAGAGCAAGCTTTGCCTTGAGAATAACATCGCCCTTGATTGTCATGGGGAATGTTGCGTCTGCACCGTCAACTGTCCAGCCGAGGTGGTCATAGCCTGCCTTAACAACATCGGGAAGTTCGTCAGCGTGAAGAGTTTCGCCGTGGTTCTTTGCGATTGATGTGATAGCAGCTTCGCCGCCGTCAAGGTCAAGAGTTACCTTGTAAGCGTTGAGAGTCCAGGTTGCTGTAACTGTTACGTCTGTTGTACCAACCTTGCCGTCTGTGATAGCGTCACCGTTTGCATCTGTGATTACCCAATCACTGATGGTGTAGCCTTCAACTGTGGGAAGTGTGGGAAGCTCGATGGGATCTTCGATGTAAGCGATCTTGGGAGCGGGAACATCGTAGCCTGAGGGAGCACCAACATACTTATATGTTACTGTTCTGGGAAGCTTGCTGAATGAAGGTTCGATAACGATATCTTCAGTACCAACTGTTACAGGCCACTTAACTTCGTCGCCTTTTTCGTCAACCCACTTGTCAAATTCATAACCGGGGTCTGCAGGAGGATCTGAAGGCTTATCGATTGTTTCGCCGTAGTACATCTCTTCTGTCTTGCCGTTGATTGTTACCTGAACCTTGTTACGGGTGTAGTAAGCCTCAAGAACAAGTTTGCCGTCGCCTGTTACGGTGTCGGAAAGTTTGCCCTGTGTTTTGTCAAGTGTGAAGCCTTCAACCTCTGTTGAGTAGGTTACTTCATCGCCTGTTTTGCCGGGGAATGCTTCGGGAACTGCATCTGCATATGTTTCGCCGTCAGTGTTCATGAAGTACTTGTTAACTGTGTAACCAACTTCGTTGGGTGTGTACTTAGCTGTGTAAGCCGCACCGTCAACGGGAACCTTTGTTGTTTCGGTAAGCTTTGTTTCGCCTGCATACCAGCCTGCGAATGTGTAGCCTTCTTTTTCTTCTGCTGTTTCGGGAACGATTACAGCATCAAAATACTGTTCGGTTTCTTTACCGTCAAAAGTAACTTTATACTTGTTTCTGCTGAGGTAAATATCGATTGATGATACGCCTTCATCTTCGATTGTAACGTCGCCTGCTGTGCTCTTTGCGGTATCAACTGAGAAGCCTGCAGGAGCAGTATAGCTTGCAGCGTTGATTGTTGAACCGATTTCGGCTGTGGGTGTTGTTGTTACAGCAGCTGCGCTGTAATTACCCGTTGTATCCATTGTATATACGTTCTGTGTATATGTTGTGGATGTTTCTGAATAGAGCTTGATTGTGTTAGTATCCTTGGGAATTAAATTATAAGGCATACTCATAGCCTGTTCCGGAACGTTAACGTTGAGGTTGTCAGGACCGGAAGCACGCTGAAGATATGTGGGTGAATAAGACCATTCGGGACTTCTGATAGACTCCACGGGAACAAAGAGGAAGCCCTCACCCTGTGCATCTTTCTTAACTGTGAATGTGAATTCAACAAAGTAATCATTTTTGCTGAGTTCTACGGGAACACCTTGGTTAAGGTTTAAAGCAAACCAGCCTTTGTCATCGAAATAATCACCAGGTACAAGACCATCGTAGATCATATCGTCAGCAGGTTCATATTCTACAACTTCGGTTCTGTGGGTAAAGAAACCGCCAACGCTGCTTGCTGCTGCATTTTCATCGGGATTTAAAATGCTTGATGCATTATAAATACCTTCGCTTAAGGTGGCAATTCCTTCATCACTCCACTCAAAGAATTCTCTGTTATAAACCCAGAGAACCTGTGAAGAACCTATAGCGTAGTCTGTTTCAATTGAAACTCTCGCTTTTACCGTTTTTCCGGCTTTAACCTTATCTGTCTTTTCCCAGACTCCTTCATCGTTCTGAACAAAAAAATCGGTGTAGAATTCAGCCGTAATTTTGTTGCCATCGTCCAATTCGACTGCAGTGGCAAGAACGGAGAAAGAGCTGAAAACCATCAACAAGGCAAGAAAACCGGAAAGGGTGCGTTTGAATGTTTTCATGCAAGTTATTCCTCCCTTAATTTTTGGAACTGCATATATAAATGGGAATAATCCCATAATAGCCAAATTTGCAAGGGATATCCTTTTGCTTTTTGGTTTTCCCGAAGAGATAACCTAAGTTACCTCTTCGGGTGTAATTAATAAACCTGTTTACTTAGCTTCGCCTGTTGTCTGGTCTATTGAAACTTCGCCTGCAATAGCATTAATAAGACGTGTGGAATCGTTAGTATCGATTCTGCGGTTGAGGTCGAGGTCGGCTGCCTTAATTCTGTAAGGAACGCCGTTTCTTCTGTTAGACCATGTGGGTGACGCAAGTTCAGTAACCATTGCCGACGAGTCATTAACGTCGATACGTGCATTACCGTCAACATCGCCAAAGATGATGATGTAATATTCTTCAACAAACTCGTTGGTAAGACGGTCATAAACAACTATCTTTGCACCTGTGCCGAATGTTCCTGAAAGCTCGGAGTTTTCAATTACATAGTAACCGTCGCCCTGAACTGTGAACAACTTGGGAACTTCAGCAGAGTTGATACGTCTGCCGGCGAAGCCGTATGCATACCACTGTTCCATATCGGTTGCGTTTGCCTTTTCAAGGACACCGGTGGAACCTTCAACTACAGCAAGCTGAACAGTTGCTCTGTCATACTTAGCGTAAAGAGCTACGTCGTTTGCGGGCATCGCTGCACCGTCTGCCCAAACATTACCGTCTGCATCTTCCCAATGTGAGAAGGTGTAGTATTCGGTATGAGTTGTGCCGTCCTTAATAACAGCAACAACGGGAGCTGCGGGATGAACGATTGCATCGTTAAGATTGTATGCATTCTTAACTGCAACACCGTCAATTGCATATGCTTCATATGCGGGAGTGGGTGTGCCTGCAGGACCGAATTCTGATGCTACATAGTTGTTATATGTTACATAGAACTCTGTGATTGTGAAGATTGCTTCGTATTCAACTGATTCAGCAGGAACTGTTGTGCCCTGAAGGTCAACGATGTCTGTTGTGCCCTTAAGTGCCCAGCCGTCGAATCTGTGACCAGCCTTAACGGGAGGAGCGGGAATTTCCATCTCTGCGCCGTAGGTAAGGTTGTCAAACATTTCGTATACAGCACCGTCAACATAGAATGTTGCTGTAACTACATCGTTTTCATACCAGATTGCTACGAAGTCTTTACCTTCTTCGTCCATAAGACCAACATAGGGATCCCAACCTGCGAAGATATAACCTGTCTTTGTGGGAGCTTCGAGGGTGTCGGGAAGTCTGATTTCCTTATCAAAGACAACGTTTGCTGTGTAGTAAAGCTCTGTCTTTGCATCGTCAAGCCAGAAGTTTGCTGTGAAGGTGCCTGCTGTTGTCTTTGCATAAAGGTTAACAACCTGTGCACCTACTGTTGCATTTTCTGCAAGCTTGGTTGTGCATGCAGCGTCTGTGTACCAATTAAAAATCAAAAACAAAAATAAGACCTGTTGCTCACAAGTCTTATTCCCAAATTTCAAT
>JAGBAK010000045.1 GCA_017938985.1 Clostridia bacterium | reverse complement strand
CGAAACCTGCACCAAGCTCATCGAAAAGATTGATGAAACCGTTGCAGAAATCAGCCGCATCAACGATGCAACAACCGCTTATGATGAAGCAACCGTTAAGTACAGCGACTATAAAGATATTTTACAGCTTATCGACGATATCAAGGCTCTCCTTGATACAAAGAATATCACCACTGACGAAAGAGCTCTCCTTGAAAATGCAGACGAAACCTGCACCAAGCTCATCGAAAAGATTGATGAAACCGTTGCAGAAATCAGCCGCATCAACGATGCAACAAACGCTTATGATGAAGCAACCGTTAAGTACAGCGACTATAAAGATATTTTACAGCTTATCGACGATATCAAGGCTCTCACCGACGGTCAGAATATCACCGATGATGAAAGAGCAAATCTTGAAGAGCTTAACGCAAAAGCGAATTTACTTGCCGCGAAAATCAGAAGCACGGCAGATGAAATATCAAGAATTACAAGGGCAGTTAATGCTTATAACATTGACACCGTAAAATCAAGCGACAAGGCAGATATTGAAAACCTTATCGCAAGAATCAAGAAGCTCACCGACGGCGATAACATCACCGCTGACGAAAGAGCAAAGCTCAACGAACTTGATTCAACTCTTGATGCTCTCCTTGCAAAGATTGATGATACAGCCGCAGAAATCGAAAGAATTGACGATGCGGTAAACGGTTACGATAAGGAAACTGTAACATCAGACGATATTCCCGAACTCGGCGAGCTCATCGACGACATCAAGGCTCTTACAGACGGTGATAATCTCACCGGAGATGAAAAGGCTGCTCTTGAAGAAACCGACAAGTCAATAGACGAACTCGTTGAAAAGCTCACAGAGGTTGCAGAGGAAATCAAGAGAATTGATGAAGCCGTTAAGTCCTATGACGAAGAAACAGTCAAGTCGACCGACAACGAAGATCTCGCACAGCTCAAAGAAGATATTCAGTCACTCATCGACAGCGATAACGTAACCGAAAACGAAAAGACCGCTCTTGAAGATATGATTAAGGACATCGAAGGTCTTGAAGATAAGATTACCGAAACAGAAGAAAAGCTTGAAGAAATCAAGGACATCGAAAATAACTTCAATCCTGAAAATGTTTCAAGCGACGACAAGGCAGCTATCGAAGATAAGATTGCTGAAATCGAAGCGGTTAACCCCGATAACCTCACCGACGAGCAGAAGGCTGAATATGAAGAAATCAAGGCAGGCTTTGAAGCTCTCCTTGAAGAAATCGCAGCAGCAGAAAAGGATGTTGCAGACATCGGAGTTGAACTTGAAATGTTTGACGAAGAAAGAGTAACAAAGTTCTGGGAAGATGATATTGAAGCTCTCAAAACAAAGATTGACGAACTCCTTGCAGACGAGAATATGGGCGAAGCAGAAAAAGCAAAGCTTAACGAGTATAAGGCTCAGGCTGAAAAGCTCATCGAAATCATTAACACTCCCAAAGAATATTTCTCACTCCGTTTCTTCTATCTCATCTGGGATTGCCTCACTTGGAAATACAACGGTATTCTTGGGTTCTTCTCACAAATTTTCGCTTTCTGAACTTGAAAAACTAATAACCTTATAAAACCACCAAAGCCGCACGGACGTAAAAATCCGTGCGGCTTGCTTATTGATGTATTTATACGTGGAAATAACCCCCAGTTCTACTGGGGGTGAAAAAACGCGCGGAGCGACAACAAAACAGGCGAGCTTAAAGCGAGCCGAAGATATAGACAGAAGAAAAAGCCTCCAAGTATAATGTAGGCGTTTAGCGACGCATTACAAAATACAAGGAGGTTTTTTACATGAATATAAATAAAAATAAACCCAACGAAATAAAAAGTTCTGCCCATTCAAAATACAGATGCCAATATCATATAGTTTTTG
>JAGBAK010000044.1 GCA_017938985.1 Clostridia bacterium | reverse complement strand
TTTTCTCTTTTCTTTTTTGTGCTATAAACTTTCCCGTTGCTTGTTGATTCATTTTCTCTACCTCCGTTTGTTGTTTGTAGAAAAAGCATACCTCTTTTCTATGAAAAACAACATCCCCTATTGGGAGAATCTAAGTGGAATTACTAATTATTCCTGCAAATTCAAGTTTGTCTAATTGTTTTGTCCATTTTATCACATTGCTGTAAGTTGTACAAGAACAGTCCCGGCAGGTAATCCTACCGGGACTGAAACTGTTTTATGGCCACCCGCCATTTCGGATGGGCTTTGTTTTTTGTACAATTATTCAGCCTTGGGAGCCTCAACGGGGCAAGCGTCTGCGCAAGCGCCGCATTCGATGCAAGCATCAGCGTCAATAACGTACTTGCCGTCGCCTTCAGAAATAGCCTCAACGGGGCATTCTGCTGCGCAAGCGCCGCAGGAGATGCAAGCGTCATCAATAATGTATGCCATGTGAATCTTCCTCCTTATTAATAAGTTCAAATTCATTGTAACACATTATTTTAAAAATGCAAGTGCTTTTTTAAGGAAATCAGTCTTCAATATCTTTAAGAGCTTCAATTTCTGCCTTATCAACCTTGATTCTTGAATCGCGAACAAGCTTTACCTCTTTGCGGTCAAAGGGTTTGGGCGGTGCATCGGGGTTATTGTGGAGCTGAACCTTGAGCACACCCGTGAGCAGGCTGCAGTCGGTAACCGTGCCGGGACCTTCTTTTGTTTCAACAATTGCGCCGGGCTTGGGTGTGATTTTTAAAAGATGCTCATATGCGTTCTGCTCATATTTAAGGCAGCACATAAGTCTGCCGCAAGCGCCGCTGATTTTTGTGGGATTGAGCGAAAGACCCTGTTCCTTTGCCATTTTGATTGAAACAGGCTGGAATTCGCCAAGGAAGCTGCCGCAGCAGAAGGGTCTGCCGCAGATGCCGAGACCGCCGAGCATTTTTGATTCGTCACGCACGCCAATCTGGCGAAGCTCGATTCTTGTTCTGAAAACGCCTGCAAGGTCTTTTACAAGCTCTCGGAAGTCAACTCTGCCGTCAGCGGTGAAATAGAAAAGAATTTTGCCGCCGTCAAATGTATACTCAACGTCAATAAGCTTCATTTCAAGACCGTGGTGAGCAATCTTTTTCTGGCATATTTCAAATGCTTCGCGTTCCTTCTTTTTGTTTTCGGCAACGGTCTGCAAATCCTCGGGTGTGGCTGTGCGGATAAGCTTTTTGAGAGGCTTCACGATTTCTTCGTCGCTTATTTCTCTGTTATCCATAGCAACCTCGCCGCACTCAATGCCGCGCACGGTTTCAACAATAACCTTTTCTCCTTTTTTCAGTGTCTGACCGTCGGGGTCAAAATAATATACCTTGCCCACTTCTTTAAAGCGAACACCTATAACTTCTGCCATAATAACCTCCTTGGATTACTTGTAACTCTATTTTGAAACGGCTTTGCGCAAGGTTGTGCAAAGCGCGGTAAGCATCAGATTGTGGTTTGCGTTCATGCGAACGCTTGCCATAAGTCTGTCGCAGGCATCAACAAGGTCTGTCAACGCTCTTCGGCTGAGCTTTAAAGCAAGCTCGCCGGGGATTGTCCCGAATTCGTCGCCGCCGTCGGGAGCGTTATATTTTTCACGCATTGCCGCAGCAAAAACTTCCTGAATAACGGGCAATGCAACTTTAAGCAATTTTGCGTCTTTTTCAAAAACCGCCGCTGCTTTGACAATTTCAAAATCGTCGGTTGCCGCCGCAGCCTTGGCAACGTTCAAAGCAGCCTGTACGGCTGCAGCTCTGATTTCGTCATCAAGCTCAGCCTTTGCTTCGCCGACAGTGAAAACCGTTGCTCTTGAAAGTATGGTGGGCAGAAAGACCGATTTTGACGAACAGAGCAGGATGAAATTGACGTATGAGGGAGGCTCTTCAAGAATTTTGAGAATTGCGTTTTGTCCCTCAACGCCCATTGTGTGAGCGTTTTCAAGAATAAAAACCTTTTTATCCGCTTCGTTCGGAATGATGTAAGCGTTGTTTCGGATATCCCTTACGTATTCAACCTTGAAAGCTCTGGGCTTGTCCTCAACGGTATAGAAGGGGATATCGGGATGAGAATCGGCGGCAGCTTTTTTGCAGTGCGAGCATACGCCGCAGGGAGCTTCTGCCTTGCCTGCCGAGCAGACGAGTGAAGCCGCAAGTTTTTTTGCAAGGGTCAGCCTTTCGGGAGCTGAACCGCCTTCAAGAATAACGGCGTGCGGAAAGCGACCCGAGGCAAGCATCGCCTTGAGTGTTGCTTCAAGAGGATTATTCAGATTGAAATCCGCTGTGCTCATCTGCCGTTTTCTCCTTGATTTATGATTGATAGATTGCGTTCGATAACTTTTTTTCCTCTCCACGCATAGGCTCTGCCGTCAAAATCGGTTTCGCCTGTAAGCACGGGTTCGGGGTCTGAAAGAAATTCTTTTATCTGAGTGACGGCGGCGTTTTTGTTCATCGGGCAGATATCCTGGCAGATATCGCAGCCCCAGACACAGCCGCAGTTTATCATAAGTTCTTTTTCTTTTTCGGTCAGTTCGCCTTTTTTCTGGGTGATTGCGGAAACGCATTTTGTGCTGTCGATGCCGTTTTCGCTTATTGCGGCGGCAGGACAGGCTTTGACGCATTTGCCGCAGCCGATGCAGTTTTTCGCTGCGTTTTCGGTTGTTTCAAATTTAAGGTCGGTTACTATTTCGCTAAGAAAAACATATGAGCCGAATTCTTCTGTTATGAGAAGAGAATTTTTGCCGCATACTCCCAGATCTGCGCAAAGTGCGGCTCTGACCTCGGGGATTGGTGAATTGTCCGCAAACGGAACAAACGTATTTTCGGGATAAAGCTCTGAAAGCTCTTCGCAGGCATTTTTCAGCCTGTTTATTGCAACGTCGTGGTAATCCGTAACCACGGCGTATTTTGATATATTGGAGCCTTTATAGTTTTCTTTTGGCAGCAGATATGGGAAACAGGCAACCAGAACGCTTTCGGCATTCTGCGGAAGTCTGTTTTTTGCCCTGCATTCCAAAAGATTATTCTCAATGCTGCTGAATTTGCAAACACCCCACAGCGGCGAAACGGAGTCCATTATTCTGTTGATATCCGTAAAATCACCTTCAATCAAGCGGGGTCGGTGTTAAACCATTTGCGCAACGGCTATCATAACGGGCATTGTGATAATCGAAATAAAGCTGACTATTGCAACCGTTTGTGAAGCAAGACCCGTATCTCTGCCGTATTTTGCGGCAAAAAGAGCCGTGTTGCTGGCGCTCGGTGCGCTTGCAGGCACCATAACGGACCCAAGCAAAACTCCGCCTATGCCGAGAAGCTTGAAAAGCACAAGCAGAATTGCGGGAGTCACAAGCAGTTTGATTATCGCAACAACGTAGATGCGCCATTCTTTGAATATGGATTTAAAGCTTGTGTTTGCAATGTAGGTGCCGAAAATCAGCATAGCAAGCGGACTGTTGAGGCTTGCAACGTAGCTGATGGGCGAAAGAATCATTCTCGGCATATCAACCGAGAGAAGGAAAAGCGGCATTCCGATTGCAACCGAAATAATTCCGGGATTGAGAACGAGCTTTTTCAGGTCGAATTTCTGCTTGCCTTCCATACCCTTGGTCATAACGTAAATGCCGTGGGTGAAGCTGAAAATCTGGAACGAAATAACAATTGCCGAGCAGTAAAAAACACCTTCGGAGCCGAAAAGCGCATTTGCAAGCGGCAAACCCATATAGCCGCAGTTGCCGTAGCAGCTTGCATATCTGAAAATAGCCGCCTTGTCCTGGTTGAGGCAGCGCCTGAAAAGAAGCGGAGCCATAACAACGCAAAGTCCGTGAAGAATAAAACCGCAGCCGAGAGCTATGAAAAGCCCCTTGATTGTTTCGCTGTTATATTCAAGATTCAGAAAGCTTTCGATAATAACGGCAGGCGTTACGATATAGAAAAGCAGGTCGGTGCAGTTTTTTGCGGTTTTTTCGGGAAAGAAGCCGACTTTATCGGCAACAAATCCGACTGCGGCAATCAGGTAAAGTATGATAACCTGTTCGCCTGCAAGGAGCATATTTTTTAAAAACATCGGTTATTCCTCGGTTTTATTCGGTAATTTCGTTGACGGATGCATCGTCTGTTTTGGGAGCGGTTGAGTCTGAGCTTTCGGCATCGGTTGATTCGGGAGCCTTGACGGTCAGCTTTGTGAGAACGGTTGCAATAACGAAAAGTGCAGCCGCAAGGTCAGAAAATTCCGTTACCGATTCGGTATAGATTATATCGCCTTTGCCGACAAGGAGAAGAATCTCACGGGGCACAAAGCAGACAAGAGCAAGCAGCGCTGCAGGCAGACCGTAAGCGGCAAGCTTCCAGGCGCAGTTTTCGTCGTTTACCTTTGAGTTACACTGCGCAAAGTTCATAAAGAACATTATCAGGAACGCCAGCATAAACATCTCAAACATAAGTTCCGAAACACGGACAAAGCTTATTGTTCTCATAAAACGCGAAACCATTCTGAGCATTGTCCAGAGAACGGGAGTAAGAGAGAGAATTCTTAATTCCGAAGCCAGGGTTTTGCCCATAAAAGAGTTGATGCAAAGCACCGCAAAAAACAAAGCGGCAAGAAGCGAAACTATTGCCTGGGCAATAACAACGTAGTAAGCCGTTTTCTCGGTGGACGGCTGTGCGCTTGTTACGCCTGTTTCGAGCGTGCCTATAATGTTAATGTTGAATACGGCGTCAAGAATTATGCTCAGCGCCGCAATTGCAGAAGCCGTGCCGAGAAGCGGATTTTTTTGTGCGCTTGTTTCGTATGCAAGCTTCTTGCGGTTAACAAATCCGAGAGCAACCGACGCAACCGCAGCCAGAGCAATAACGCCGTAAAGCACGTACACGCTGAAATCGTTTGTTGCGAAAAAGCCAGTAACAGGCTCAATAACGCCGCTTGAATACTGATAAATTCTTAACGGCAGGGCAATGATGAGGGCGACAACAAATATGACGTTGCCGATGCCGAAGCCGCTGTTTAAAATTTTGTTTTTCATAATAAGAACAACCTCTTTTTAACGCTTTTCAAGCGGGATATAGGTGTGAACGTCGTTTATGTTTTTATAGGCGGGACGGATGATTTTGCCGCCTGTAAGAATTTCTTCAATTCTGTGTGCTGACCAGCCTGCAACTCTTGCGACGGTGAAAATGGGAGTGTAAAGGTCGGCAGGAATGCTGAGCATTTTATAAATTAGACCCGAATAAAGGTCAACGTTTGCGCACATAGCTTTTGAGTTGCCCTTGACCTCGGCAAAAATTTCGGGTGTGAGAGTTTCAATAAGGTTAAGCAGAGCAAAATCTTTTTCAAACTCTGTTCCTGCGGAAAATTCCTGTGCTTTTGTCTTGAGAATTTTTGCTCTGGGGTCAGAGAGCGTATAAACAGCGTGACCCATACCGTAAACAAGACCCGAGCCGTCGCCTGCCTCTTTGCGTATAATCTTACGCAGGAAGTCGGCAACCTGACCCTCGTTGGTGATGTCGTTTACGTTTTCGTTAAAGTGACCTATCATTTCCGAAACCTTGCTGTTGGCACCGCCGTGCTTGGGACCTTTGAGCGAGCCGATACCTGCTGCAATTGCGGCATAGGTGTCTGTTCCGCTGGAGGTAAGAACTCTTGTTGCAAACGTTGAGTTGTTACCGCCGCCGTGCTCAGCGTGAACCATAAGGCAGGTGTCAAGCAGTTTTGCTTCTTTATCGGTAAAGGTTTTGTTGGGTCTGATTGAGTTAAGTATTGTTTCAGCTGTTCTGTGACCCGGCTTTGTGGGGTGGATATACATACTCTTACGGTAATAGTGTCTGCGCTTTACCTGATAAGAATAAGCCATGATGGCAGGCAGCTTTGCGATTATGTTGATACACTGGCGCAGAACGTTTTCAAGTGACGTATCATCGGGGTTATTATCGTAAGAATAAAGAGCAAGCACGGAGCGCGAAAGCTTGTTCATAACGTTGGGCGAAGGAGCTTTCATAATCATATCCTCAATGAAATCATCGGGAAGCTCACGGCATCTTGCAAGAATATCGCAGAAATTATCAAGCTGGTCTTTTGTGGGCAGTGAGCCGAAAAGAAGCAGCCAGATAACCTCTTCAAAACCGAAACGGTCATCGGCAATAACGTTGTTTACGATATCGGACATCTCATAGCCTCTGAAATAAAGGTGACCTTCGCAGGGAACCTTTTCGCCGTCATCAATCAGATAGCCGCCAACGGAGCATACTCTCGAAATGCCTGCCATAACGCCTGTGCCGTCTGAGTTACGCAAGCCTCTTTTAACGTTGAAACGGTCAAAGTCGGAAGGTTCGATGTGGTTATATTTACGAATCTGGTCGCATAAAATATTAATGTTGGAGTCAGATATTTTATTATCGGTATACATATTCTGTTTCCTCCTTTTACTCTGCAGTTAATGCTATTACTCCATTATACTATATAATTAACAGTATTATACACCTTTATATAAATAAAAGTCAAGTATACAAAACGGCGTATGTTTAAAGGGCAAAGCGGCAAAAGTTTTGTTAATACGCACAAAGACGAAAGGAAGATGCTGATGCGCAAATATGCGGTTATGGCGGCGTTGCTTGCGGTTGCAATGCTTTTGTGCCCTCTTGCGGCGGTTGGCACGGCAGATGAAAACGCTGACGGAGTTCCGGAAGATATCCGACCCGTTTTATCTCACGCGGTGAAAGACAGCGCCGAATATATTACGGTTATGTCATCTGCAACCGGCAGCACAACGGAGCTTGAAATGCGTGAATATCTTATCGGCTGCGTAGCGGCTGAAATGCCGCCCGATTACCACGAAGAGGCGCTCAAAGCGCAGGCGGTTGTAAGTTATACCTATGCAAAACGGATTACGGATAATTCGTCTGATTTTATAAGCGACAGTCCTCAGATGCATCAGGGTTACGCCTCAAAGCAGGAAAGGCTTGAAAACTGGGGAGAGGATTTTGAAGAAAACGAAAAGAAAATAGCTTCGGCGGTTGATGCGGTTATGGGACGGATTGTTACTTATGACGGCGAAGCGGCGCTTACGGTTTATCATTCAATCAGTGCAGGGCAGACTCAGAGCGCTCAGAGCCTTTGGGGAGAGGATTATCCCTATTTGCAGAGCGTACCGGGGGAGGGTGACAAGCTTTCGCCCGATTTTATAAGCACTGTTATTTTTACTCCTGCTGAATTTTCACAAAAGCTCGGCGTGAGCGCAGAAAACGGCGAGGATTTGGTTGAAGACGTCAAAACCGAAAACGGATACGTTACGTCTGCGGTTATTGGGGGCAAAACGTTTACGGGTGCACAAATCAGAGAGGCTCTTGAACTTAAAAGCAACAGCTTTGAGATTGAATGCACAAACGAAAAAGTGACCGTAACCTGTAAGGGTCACGGTCACGGAGTGGGTATGAGTCAGTACGGTGCCGACTATATGGCAAGGCAGGGCAGCACGTGGCAGGAGATTCTGCTTCACTATTATCCGTCAACGGTTATAGTGTAAGCAAATTAATAAAAAATTTAAAAAATTGAAACATTCTTTTCGATTAACAAAGATATAATTAGCACAAATCTTAATGTGAAAAGAGATGTGCTTATGAAAAAGTTTTTTGCATTTGCAATATCCGCCGTTATGCTTACGGGGATGCTTGCGGGCTGCGGAAAGAACGCAACAAACAACGCAACGGACAACGGAACAATGGCGGCAACCGTACCTGCCGCAACCGAATCTTTTGAAGGCACGCAGATTGTTTTGTCTGACAGCGGCATAAAAGCAGACGGCAACGAGGTTACGGCTGATTCTTCGCAGACCGTTTACGTTGCAAACGATATTGTTTATTATGAATCGGGTCACGATTTCAAATACGGAGAAGGCACCGAAGCGGACGCACATACCACAGAGGAAGCTGCGGCACATACTGTTGTGCATATCACAAAAGCAGGCAGCTACGTTATAAGCGGCAAGCTTTCAAAAGGTCAGATAGCCGTTGATTTGGGCGACGGTGCAGAAGATGACCCGAATGAGGTTGTAACCCTGATTCTCAATAACGCTGACATTTCCTGCGAGGTTGCACCTGCAATTATTTTCTATAACGTTTATGAATGCGGTGAAAAGGATACCGAAACGGCAACAAAAGACGTTGACACAAGTGCCGCAGGCGCAAACGTTATAATAGCTGACGGCTCTGTGAACAATATCAGCGGCTCATACGTTGCACGTATCTATAAGCCCGACAGCGTTGTGCTTAACGCAGACGGCACAGAGGTTGAGGATGCAAAGAAGCTCCATAAATATGATGCGGCGTTTTATTCAAAAATGACGATGAACGTCGGCGGCGGAAAGGTTGGGGACGGTGTGCTCAATATCAACGCCGAAAACGAGGGACTTGATTCTGAACTCCATCTGACAATAAATGGCGGCAATATCAACATCGTTTCGGGTAATGACGGCATTAATACCAACGAGGACGGCGTTTCGGTAACAACCGTAAACGGCGGCAGCGTTAATATTTTTGTTGACGGCAAAACAGGTGAGGGCGACGGCATTGACTCCAACGGCTGGCTTGTTATCAACGGCGGCAGCGTAACCGCTCAGGCCTGCGCTTTCAGCGGCGATGCGGGCATTGATTCCGATATGGGCATTCATATCTGCGGCGGCAAGGTTTTTGCAACAGGCAATATGCTTGACAGAATATCGGAAAGCAAGCAGAATTATGCGGTTTTCAGCTTTGCGCAGACACAGCAGGGCGGAACTTTCAGTCTGAAAAATTCGCAGGATACCGTTATTGCTGAAAAAGAAATAACAAACGGATTTACCTATCTCATAATCTCTGATGAGGCTCTTGCTGCAGGCGATTACACGCTCTGGAAAGACGATGTTCAGCTTCAGGGTGCAGGCTCCGAAAATATGGGCGGCGGAATGAGACCCGACGGTATGCAACCCGAGGGAATGCAACCTGACGGTATGGTTCCGCCCGAAATGCCCGAGGGTATGACTCGCCCTGAAATGCCTGAAGGAATGGAAATTCCCGAAGATTTCACAAGACCCGAGATGCCCGAGGGATTTGAACCGCCCGAAGGCTTTGAGGATATGCCGATGAAAGGCGAAAGACCTGACGGTATGCGTGACCCGAACAAGGGCTTCGGTCAGGGCGGAGCAGCCGAATTGTCAGCGAAATTCGCAATCAAAGACGGCGGAAACTATTTTACGTCCGTAACAGAAATTAAATAAACAAAACGGGTTGTCTCACAAAAAAGCGAGGCAACCCGTTATTTTTATGTTGAATTTTATGCGTTGACTGTTTCTTCTTCTTTTTCTTCGGTTGCAGGCTCTGCTTTTTCTTCGTCTGCAGGCAGTTCAACCTTCTGAAGAGATACGCACAGGTTGATTATTGCCGATGCAAGGAAAAGCGCCGCCGAAACGTAAACACCCCACGAGGGAGAGCTCTGCCAGTGGGCGGCAAAAGAGCCGTCTGCAACGAGCTGCGAAAACTTGTTGAAAGTGAAGGAGCTTGCAAGCATCATTGCGCTTGCAACAAGGTTTGTTATAAACAGACCCTTGCTTTTGAAATTCCTGAAGTTTGTGAGCAGGAATACAAGGCTGACAAGCAGCGAAAGAACGCTTAAAACAACAAGAATCAGCGAAATGCCGAACATTCTGTACGAATCGCCGACAAATTCGGAACTCATACCTTTGAAAATTCCGCCGATGTCAAGACCATTGATTATGTTCATGACGATTGAAATGGCGTTAACCGTTATTTTTTCGCTGTAAAACGGAAGCGAAACGCTAATCATTCCCAGCGGAAGCAAAAACGAAAACAGAGGAAGCACGCTGACGGGAATTCTTGCAATTCGCAGCTTTGTGCCGATAAACGAATACTTGAAACGCTTAAGAGTTTCGCGAAGCTTGGCAAAAGCGATTTCTGCTTCTTCGGCGTCTTTTTCAAGACGGTTTTCCCAGTCATAGTTTGCGATGTTGACACCGCACTTGGGGCATTCTGCTTTTATATTCCATATGTGCAGTTTGACGCCGCATTTTGGACATTTAGCCATATTATCACCCTTTATCCGAACAGTTTTTATTTTTAAATCGGAAATATTTATTATATTTTATAACGAAACGCATAGAGTGTCAAGAATTTTTTGAGCTTCTTATTTCTGACCGTAATATGCGTTTGCGCCGTGTTTTCTGAAATAGTGCTTATGCTGAATGAATTCGTTTGCAGGCTCGGCATTCATTGTTTTGCTTAAGTATGCCATCTTTGCAACCTCTTCAAGAATTGCGGAGTTCTTTGCGGCATCAAAGCCGTCTTTGCCCCAGGTGAAAGGACCGTGGGAGCGGACAAGCACTGCGGGCACTGCGTTGTAATCAATGCCCCTTGTTTCAAAGCATTCGGCAATAACTTTGCCTGTGTTCAGCTCGTATTCGCCCTCGATTTCTTCTTTTGTAAGGTCTCTTGTGCAGGGTACGCTGCCGAAAGCAAAATCTGCGTGGGTTGTGCCGTAGGCAGGGATATCCGACGCAGCCTGTGCAAACGAAACCGCAAACGTTGAGTGTGTGTGCGCAACGCCGCCGATTTCGGGAAAACGGCGGTACAGTTCAAGATGAGTGGGCGTATCGGACGAGGGGTTGAGCTTGCCCTCAACCTTTTCGCCGTTGAGATTCATAACAACCATATCGTCGGCGGTGAGCTTTGCATAGTCAACACCCGAGGGCTTGATTACAACAAGACCCGTTTCCCTGTCGATTGCCGAAACGTTGCCCCAGGTAAAAAGAACAAGGTTATATTCCACAAGCTTGAGGTTTGCTTCGTAAACCTGCTGTTTGAGTTGTTCGAGCATAATTTTACCTCTTTCAGATAAATAATGATGTAATCACCGTTGAATAAACTCTTGACGGTTCTTTGAGAAAGTTGTGTTTGATGAGCTGTGCCTGCTCAAGGTCGGCGGCGTAAACCGTCAGCGACATAAGCACGTTGCTTTTGTGAGTGACTTTGAACGTAACGTTGAAGCCGTTTTTGGTCGGCTCGATTTCAACCGAGTTTTCGCCCTCACGCTTTTCCATAAGCTGAAGATTGATTGCGTCTGCAAGGGCGGTTTCCTTAACCGAACGGGGAATATCGTCCGACAGCTCAGCAACCGAAAGTCTGCCTTTGGGAGTAATCTGAAGCTTGCCCTCTGTATCGGTAAGGTTGCCGTTTGCAAGAAGCTCGTCGAGCGCCTGAGTTGCTTCAAAATAGTTTGCAAGTCCGTGAACCTGCAGCGTTTCAAGCATCATATCGGAGCTTATCGGCTCTTTGAGTCTGCCGACTATGAACGTGATAAGCACTTTTATCTGCGTTGTGTTACGCAGTCCGCCAGGTTCAACTCCTGCCGAAAAGGCGTCAAACTCGTTATCGTTATTTAATCCGAGGATTTCGTTATCCATTTTTTGCCTCCCTGCGTTCATTAAGCTCTTTAATGATTTTATCCTTCTTTTTGCCTGTGTAGTCATTAAAGAACATCGGCACTGCGCAAAGAGCAAGGCTGATTGCGGGGATAATCGAAATCATAATGAACATACCTCTGAGTGTTTCGTCTGACTGTGCCTGTGCAAGCTCAATTGTAACGCCGAACTCGTTTTTAGCCTTGATGGGTTCAACGTATTTGTAATAATCAAGAACAAAGCCTGTGATAAGGGTCGAGATACCTGCGGTGAGCTTGCTGATAAATGTCTGCGAAGCAAAGCAAACGCCCTCTGAACGCCTGCCTGTTTTCCATTCGAGGTAATCAACACTGTCGCCCACCATAGCGTAGGTGATAACGTTGAAAATGCCGAGAGGAAGACCGACAACGGCAAGAACAACGAGGAGTGCATAGAAATTGCTGTAGCCGACAAAATAAAGAATAACGTGAAGCAGTGCCCCGAAAAGTGCGGAGCCTATGTAAATCTGTTTGAGTGAAAACTTTTTACGCAGAACAGGCATAAGAAGCATTGCAATCATCATACCTGCGCCGATGGCAACGGTCATAACAACCTGAACGGAGCCTTTGGGAACGATGCCCGAATCCTGAATAAGGTAGAGCGCTATGTAAGAACCCGACGTTTGTGCCATAAGCATTGCCGAGCCGAGAACGCTTGCGGCAATGAGCAGAAGCAGAGGCTTGTTTTTTGTGTAGGCGGAAACAACTTCTTTAACGGTAACTTTTTCTTTGGCAGGCTGCTCAACCTTTTCTTTTGTGCCGAAGAAAGCGAGCAACGAAATCATTGAACCTGTGATTCCGAAAATGAGACCGCCTGCAAAGTAACCTTTTGTGATGCCGAGTGATGAGGTGCGAAGAACGGGGATAAGAACCGTGGGAAGAATACCGCCGATGGTGCTGCCGATTCTGGCGATTGAAAGGAACCTGTTGCGTTCGTTTTCAATCGGAGTTACAACTGCGCTCAATCCCCAGAAAGGAACGTCCTGAATTGTGAAGCAAATGCCCCAGATGATGTAAGTTATTGCGGCATAAGCAACCTTTGCGCCGTAGCTTTCAAAGCCGGGAACGGAGAAAAGCGCTATTGTTGATGCCATAATGAGAAACGGAGAGAAGAGAAGATAAGGACGCAATTTGCCGAACTTTGTTTTTGTTCTGTCGGCAATCATACCCATTATGGGGTCGTTGGCGGCGTCAAAAATTCTTGCGCCAAAGATAATCCAGCTTGCGTGTGTGGGCTGAATGCCTGCGGCGTCGGTGTAGAAAATCAGCAGATAGGTTGACATAAGGGTGTAAATCATGCTTCTGCCGAAAGCCGACGTTGCAAAACAGCCGATTTCACTTGTTTTCAGATATTTTTTCTGATTCATTTATTTCTCTTCCTCCCTTTTATGTCTTTTCTTTTGCTTCTGTTGGGGTTAATCGGTTTGCCGTATCTGCCCCTGTTGAGGTAATCGGCAGTCAGGAATCTTTCTTTTGTTGCCCAAAGACCGCACAGGTTTGACCAACCCTCGCAATAAAACCAATAATATGAAACGTTCTTTTCTTTTCGCATTTTAACAAAAACGGGCAGGTTGCACCAGATGACCGACGGAATGGCTATCACAAAAAGCCACAGAGGTCCGAGAATCATTGTCTGCACGGTGTGACCGTATTCGTGGACTTTAATATCGTGCAGGCTGTCGCCCTGTCGTTTGGCATTGATAAAAATAAACATACCCAGCGAAACACCGCCGAAGTTCTTTTTATCAATATACGTAATCAGGGCGTTGTGGTACCACTCGCTTTTCGCACCCTTTGATTTGTAAATTGCCAGCATAAGCAGACCGATAAGGTTTTGCGCAATTCCGTAGGTGAATTGCCATATGTAAAACAGAACGGATTTAAGTGCTTTCAAAATAACCACCGCCAAAATTTATAATCAATACATAGTATCATATTTTTAAAGATAATGCAATGATGCTTGCAATAAAACTTATGTTTTTTGCAAAAAATGTTGAATAAAGTTAAAAATACTCTTGTAAAAAACATTCGTGTGTGAGATAATAACACCTATCTTGTAATTAAGGAGGACTTTCTATGGCACAAAACAGAAGCAGCTTCACGGGCAAAATAGGATTTGTTCTTGCTGCTGCAGGCTCTGCCGTAGGTCTCGGTAACATCTGGCGTTTCCCTTATCTTGCGGCTAAATACGGCGGCGGTATCTTCCTGCTCGTTTATCTTATTCTTGCGGTTACTTTCGGTTTTGCGCTTATGTGCGCAGAAATAGCAATCGGCAGAAAAACAGGTCAGAGCGCAATCAATGCGTTCAAATCGCTTGACAAGCGTTTTGCTTTTGTCGGCGTTCTCGGTGCGGTTATTCCCGCAATCATTCTGCCCTATTATTCCGTTATCGGCGGCTGGGTTACAAAATATCTTTTCGCTTTTGCAAGCGGAGATGCGGCGGCATCGGCATCCGATACGTATTTCACCGGTTTCATTGCAAAACCTTTTGAGCCTATCGGCTGGTTCCTTGTATTTATGGGACTGACAGCGCTTGTTGTTCTTTTCGGCGTTGAAAAGGGTGTTGAAAAGGTAAGCAAAATTATGATGCCCGTTCTTGTTGTTCTCACAATCGTCATTGCCGTTTATTCGGTAACAATTGACGGCGCAATGGAGGGCGTTAAATATTACCTTATGCCCGATTTCAGCAGATTTTCGGCAACAACCGTTCTTGCGGCAATGGGTCAGCTTTTCTACTCCATGTCGCTTGCAATGGGTATTATGATAACCTACGGCTCATATATGAAAAAGGACGTTTCAATCGAAAAATCCGTTCATCAGATTGAGATTTTTGATACGGGTATCGCATTCCTTGCAGGTCTTATGATTATCCCTGCAGTTTTCGCATTTTCGGGCGGAGACGAAGCTGCTTTGGGCAAGGGCCCGAGCCTTATGTTCATCACATTGCCCAAGGTGTTCAACTCAATGCCCGGCGGCGCATTCATAGGCGGAGCCTTCTTCCTGCTTGTTCTTTTTGCGGCGCTCACTTCTTCAATTTCTCTTATGGAAACCGTTGTTTCAATCGTAAGGGACAAGCTTGGCTGGGGCAGAAAAACCGCCTGCCTTGCAGTGTTCGTTTTCTGCATTGTTCTCGGCATTCCCTCGTCACTCGGCTTCGGCGTATGGGATTTCATCAGCGTTGCAGGTCTTTCGATTCTCGATATGTTTGACTTTGTCAGCAACAGCGTGCTTATGCCTATTGTTGCTCTTTTTACCTGTATTTTTATCGGCTACGTTATCAAACCCAAGGCAATTATCGAAGAGCTTGAGGTCGGCGCACCTTTCAAGGCAAAAACTCTTTTCACAATCATCATCAAATACGTTGCTCCCGTGTGCATCATTCTGATTCTTGTTTCATCAATTCTTGACGTGCTCGGCGTTGCAAAAATCTGATAACGTTAAAGTCCACGCTTCGGCGTGGGCTTTTTTCGTGTTGACAAAACAAGGGGGTTACATTATAGTTAAATTAAAGTGGAAATCAAAGGGGAAGAAAACAGATGAAAACAAAAGAAAACGGGCAGCTGACCGCAGAGAAAACGGCTGAAGCTGCAGAAAACCGTCACTTTTCAGACAGAAGAAAAAAGCGGTATATCATTGCTTTTGCGAGTGCGGCAGTTGTTGCTGTTGCGGCAGGTATTTTGCTGTTAATCAGCAGCGGCGTTTTGGGCAATAAAGATGACGACGGCAGGGAAAGCGGAAAAACCGCCGGAAAAGAAACAAGCGAACACAGCAGTGAAGAAAACGTTTCTTTTGAAGACGTTTACGAGGATGAACGCTACAGCGACGAATTTTTTGAAGAGAGTACTACAACCGAAAATGTCAACAGTGCCAACGAATACTATGATGAATATTACGATGATTATTACAATAACGTCGATTATGACGGTATCAATGCAACGTGAAGCTCTGGCGCAATATGAAATTGAAATAACAATTGAATTAAATCCGCACAGGATAACAAAAAAGTCACCTTTGTCAGCAGACAAAAGTGACTTTTGTTTTTACCGTAACGTTCGGTTAATGCGATTTGACGGTTTGATTCATTCGGAATCGGGCTGCTGTCCGTCATGTGCCAACCACTTGCACTCGGTGATTTCCATATCCGTGAACGTTGCCCTGAACGAAGAGTTTTCGGGACTGCACGCATAAACGCCGAAACGGATTGTGCCGTTGCCGTGCCACATATGGCACACACGCATCTGTTTGAAAGTAACGCCGTCCTCGGAGCATTCGATGCAGTAATCGTCCTTGCGGCGGCTGAATCTGTACCACATTGATTTTACGTCGGCATCAATTTCCGTTGTTGCCCAGTCGGAATAGCCGTTGTTTGTAACAACGGAGCCGAGATGCTGAAATTTTTCGTTTTCATATTCAACGGAAGCTTTTATCCAGTTTTCGCTGTCAAGATACATAACGATTCCGCACTGGTCAAACCTGTGCTTGCTCTGATAGTTGGTGTTGACCGTGAAAGAGAAAAACTCCTCGTCGGTTTCCATCTGCAGAACAGGTGCGTTGTCGTTTCTGAAATGATAATATGTTCTCTGCCACAAATCCGTGTTCGGCTCCGTGACGATTTCAATTTTTTCGGCAGATATTGAATAATCCGCAGGCTCTCTTATCCATTGCAGTTTGCTTGCGTCGAAAATCATAATAACACCTCGCTGAATTTTTGCTGTGAGATAATTATAGCATAAAACCGCAAAAATTCAATCCGCCGTTTTTGAAAAACTCAAAGCAGAGACAGAATTTTACGCTTATACTCAAGAAATTCAGCCGTAAGATTAAAGCTGTCCTGTCTCGGCTTCGGCTCTTTGATGACGATTTCCGCCGTTATTTTACCGGGTGAGCCTGACAACAGATAAATTCTGTCCGAAATAAGAATTGCTTCGTCGATATCGTGCGTTATGAAAAGCGTTGACAGCTGAATTTTATCCATCACGTTCAGATACCATTTATGCATTGAGCTTTTTGTCAGCGTATCCAGAGCGGAGAAGGGCTCGTCCAGCAGAGCAACGTCCTTTGAAAACATATATGTGCGAAGCAGTGCGGCACGCTGACGCATACCGCCCGAAAGCTGTGACGGATATTTCTTCTGCGTTCCCTCAAGACCGAACTGTTCAAACAACGGCGACACCTGCGCACGCGCGGACTTTTTCTTAACGCCTTTGAGCAAAAGCGGTAACGCCGCATTATCTTCGATTGTTCTGTAGGGCAAAAGCAAATCTTTCTGCAGCATATAGCTTATGTGTCCCGGCTGATTTGTAACGTCTTTTCCGTCAAGCAACACCTGACCGCAGTCGGGCGACAAAAGTCCTGAAATGATATTGAAAAGCGTTGTTTTTCCGCCGCCGCTGATACCGAGCAGGCATACCAGCTCGCCTTTGTTCAGCTCAATGGAAATATCGTCCAGAATCGGTTTACCGTCAAAGCTTTTGCTGACGTTTTTTACTTCTAACTTTTCCATATTATTCGGGAAGATACTTGTTTGTGAAGCCGAAATCGGGGTCGATTTTTGCTTCAAGAAGATTCTTTTCATTCAGCCAGTTATAAAAAGCTGCCCAGCGGTCAGGGTCAAATTCGCCCCATTTTGAAACGGCTTGGGTGGAAATATTCAATCTTTGGGATAAATCTTCCTGCGTCATAGCGTTTAGTTTTCTGTAGTAAGCTATTTGTTCACCGATATTGAATTTCATAATTATATTTTATCCTTTCTGTGAGATTGTTCGGTTTAATTTTGTTAATCATATTATAATATGATTAACAAAATTAAACCACGGTGAATTATACTATCAAGTGCAACAGTTTAAGAAAATAAAGTAACTCATATAAATCCATGGTATAATGTGATTGCTACAAAACAAAAACCAAGGAGGATTTATATGAGTTATACCCATCTTACCATAGAAGAACGTTGT
>JAGBAK010000043.1 GCA_017938985.1 Clostridia bacterium | reverse complement strand
GTATCTCGATATCGGGCAAAAATCCGTTATCCGAGCGTGATTCCTCTGCCCACCTGTCGGTTGTGGCTGCAGCCGTTGATTCAACAGTAACAGATTCCGTAACAGGCTGACCGTTTTCGTCAAATACGGGCGCACCGTGTTCATCCGTTACCTGCTGATAAACCGTTTCGGGAGACACGGGCTCGGTGGTTGTTATGCTGTTTTTATCAACCGTAACCTTAACAACCTCCGTAACGGGCTTGCCGTCATCGCCGTAAACGGGACTGCCGTCTTCGTTGGTAACGTAGACGTAGCTGTCCTGCTCAACAAACGGGTCCTCCGTTGTTGTTGGTCTGGTTTTGGGTTTATAGGTATGGTCGGACGAAACGCCGAGCTCAACGTATTCCTCAAGCACCGTATAGAAAGTTATATCACCAAACTCGTTGGTGCCGCTTTCAATCTCGATTCTTGTGGCAATATAGGACTGAATCTCGGTTTCTTCATCATCTTTTTTGCCGATAACGCCTGTCGCCATAAGCGCAACAAGCAGCATAACAAGGGCAAGCATTACGGCAACGCCGGTGTAAATGTTTTTAGTTGACATAAATTTTCAGTTCACTCTTTCTTTAACCGCACAAATATGCGGAGGTATCAGATAACAATACCCTTTCCTACATAAACGGGATAATTGGAAGCACCGCAAAGCTTCTTGTTGGGTTTAACAACAACCGCCTTGTCCGCAATAACGCATTCAAGGGATGAATTATCGCCGATATAGCTGCCCTGCATAATGATGCAGTTCTTGAGTTTTGCACCCTTGGCAACGGTTACGCCTCTGAAAAGGATGCAGTTTTCAACCTCACCGTCAATTTTGCAGCCGTCGGCAATAAGCGAATTCTTCACCTTTGCGCTGATGCCGTAAACAGCAGGGAACTGGTCTCTGACCTTGGTATAAACAGGGCTTGCAAAAAGAGCCTTTCTGTTTTCGGGTTTAAGAATTTCCATGCTGACTTCGTAATAGCTGCGAAGCGACTGCAGGGTTCTTACAAAACCCGTAACCTCGTAGCCGTAAACGCCGAGATAATCAAGGTTGTTGATGACGATTGTTTCAAAATCATCTATTCTTGCGCCGTGAGCCTCGTGAAGAAGGCGTTCAAGCAGCGTTCTGCCGATAACCATAATCTTGAGAGAATAATTGACGTTGCTGCTGTAGCAATCAACGTATCTGTCGGCTGTGATTCTGCCGTTTTCGTCCATTGTAAGCTCCGTTGCGGAAGCGGTTGCGGGCGGAATGCCGTTTGCATAAGCGATTGTGATATCCGCCTTTTTGGCAATATGAGCTTTAAGAAGGCTGTCATAATCTATGTTGCAGATAACGTTGCAGTCTGCCATAATGACGTAATCCTTGTCGGAGCTGCTGATATAGCCGATTGAACCGTAAAGAGAATCAGCCTTGCCCTTGAACATACCTGTTTCGGGCGTGTTGAACGGGGGCAGAATTGTCATACCGCCTCTTTTTCTTGAAAGGTCCCAGGGTTTGCCGTTGCCGACGTGGTCCATAAGAGAGCGGTAGTTGCTTTTTGTGATAACGCCAACCTGCGGAATACCTGCATTAACCATATTGGAAAGCTGGAAATCTATAAGACGGTATCTGCCTGCAAAAGGTACTGAGCCCATTGTGCGTAAAGCTGTAAGCTCAGGCAGCACCTCGTCATATGCGTTTGAAAAAATTATACCGAGAACGTTTTTTGCAGCCATTATTCAGCACCTCCCATATCTTCATCAACCATTGCTTTGGGTTCAACCTTTGCACCCTTGCCGATGGTTACGCCGTTACCGATAACGGCAACGCCCCAGTCATTGACGTCAGCCATATTTTCGGGACTTTCGCCGACAACCGCGCCTTCTTCGATAACCGCATTTTCAGCAACTATCGAATACTGAACAACCGCACCCTTTTTGATAACGGTGCCGGGCATAACGATTGAATACTTAACCTCTGCGCCCTCTTCAACGGTTACGTTTGCAAAAAGAACCGAGAAATCAAGGTGGCCTTCGATGTCACAGCCCTCTGTTATCATTGATGATTCGATAACCGCATTTTCGCCGATATAGTGAGGCGGTGCGGCAGGTGACCTTGAATAAATCTTCCAGCTGTCGTCGTCAAGGTTAAGGTCAACCTTGGGATTGAGAAGGTCAAGGTTTGCATCCCAGAGACTGTTGATTGTTCCGACGTCTTTCCAGTAGCCGTCAAACTGATAAGCAAACATTCTCTCGCCGTTTTCGTGCATTGCGGGAATAAGGTCGTGACCGAAATCGTTGCTTGAGCCTTCCTTTGCTTCGTCCTCAATAAGATACTGACGCAGCTTCTTCCAGTTGAAAACGTAAACGCCCATTGAAGCCTTGTTGCTTCTGGGGTTCTTCGGCTTTTCTTCAAACTCGCTGATTGAACCGTCGTCATTGACTATCATCAGACCGAAACGGCTTGCCTCGTCCCACGGAACTTCAAGCATAGCGATTGTGCAGTCTGCGTTCTTTTCCTTGTGATAATCAATCATTTTAGAATAATCCATCTTATAAATATGGTCGCCCGAGAGAATAAGTACGTATTCAGGGTCATATCTTTCAATGAAATTGATGTTCTGATAGATAGCGTTTGCGGTGCCCTTATACCATTCAGTTCCCTTTATCTGCTGATAGGGTGAAAGAACGTGAACGCCGCCGTTTTCTCTGTCAAGGTCCCAGGGCTGACCGTTACCGATATAATCGTTAAGCTCGAGGGGCTGATACTGTGTAAGAACGCCGACTGTATAAATGCCGGAATTAACGCAGTTTGAAAGAGGAAAATCGATGATGCGGTATTTGCCGCCGTAGGGCACGGCAGGCTTTGCAATTTGCTTTGTAAGAATGCCCAGGCGGCTGCCCTGACC
>JAGBAK010000042.1 GCA_017938985.1 Clostridia bacterium | reverse complement strand
TGTTGTCCCCTTTCAAAAATAACAAAAGCCTCACCTGTTGAAAAACAAGTGAGACTTTAAAAAATACTGTTCAAAAACAAATTAAATTCTTAAAAGCTTTTCTGAACTCTCACCTGTGAATTTTTCGCAGCAAAATAAGCATAGCCAAAGTAAAAGGCTACGCTGAAGCTAAAGAAATATTCACTTGATCTTGTGATCGAAGAGTTCATATTTATACCTTCACTGTGAATTTTTTTACAATTATATTCCTATAAAACTCAATTGTCAAGGCTTATTTACAAAAATTATAAATATTTATTCAGCCAAAAATCAGTACGTTATGCTGTCAAAAACAGCGCCGAACAACTTATCAAGAAAATCGTCAACGGTTTCATATTTTGTTTTATGAAGATAATGCTCGCCGTTTTCATATTTATAAACAGCGGTCACAAGCTCTTCGGGTACACCGAGCGAGTTTGTGTATGCAAATTTAACGTCGAACATACCGTATTCGGCGTAGCTGCCGCGTTTGTTACCCGGCGTAACCACAACGGTATACGTCTGCGTTTCGGATACGGTTGATTCCTGATTGAGAATATAATTGCCGTTTTCGGTGACAATCCATTTGCCGCCCTCTTCGGGATTGGTGGCGGTCAGCGTAATTTCCATAAGTCTGCATTCATCAGCGGAATAAATGCCCGGTTCATTGATTTTTGCCGACGTGATGCAATAATAAACCTCTTCGTTGCCGTTTTTATCGGTGAAAACAAGGTCCATCATTTCACCGTCGGTTGAAATCTCGATGCCTGCGCTTTCAAAATAAAAAATCTGTTTGCCGTCTTTGATTTCGGTTTCTGAAAGCTTAACGTAGGGGTCGTCAACGTTATCGTATTCCCAGACAAGACCCGCTGCCTCGTCATAAGGCAGCTCAACCTTCGCCGTGGGATAGCCGAACATTGCGCCCGTAATAAAGCTGAAGAGCACTTCAAAAATCATAGCAGGAATAATAAACACCAAAAGAATTGACGTTCCCATAAAAATATCTCCTTTCGTTTTTGAACACGCCTGTATCATACACCGTTTTAACCAGAATTACCACCAACTTTGCTTTACAAATCGGAAAAAGTTTATGTAAAGTCGGGTTTACACCTCAAATTCAGCAACAATCGGATAGTGGTCGGAAACAACCTTTTCAAGCGTTTCAACGCTGACGCATTTGAGATTTTTATAGAAAATATAGTCAATTTTTATGTTGGGTTTGTATGACGGGAAAGTGAACTTGCCGCTTTTCGCCGCAAGAGCGTCGGTGTCGCAAAGCCTTTCAAACAAAGGCTTCAGCTCCTCGGAATCGGGCAGAGCGTTGAAGTCGCCCATCAGAATCAGCGGCATATCGGTGCTGTCAACAATACCGCAGATTTCTTTTACGGCATTTTTGCGTTCACCGAGTGCAAGACCCATATGACAAATAAGCACAAGCAAGTCAGTGCCGTTTGCATCAACAACCGCTTTGAGGATACAACGAGACTCATATTTGCCGATTTCGTTTTTTAATACGGGGTCGGGAATTGCAACGGTTTCGGCGCTTTTTATCGGATATTTCGTTACAAACGCATTGCCGTAAGGGCTTGTGCCCTGAACGTCAATCGCCTTTGCAAAATATCGGTTATATCCCAAGCCGTCACTGAGTGCGTTGGTCTGATCGGTGTAACCGTCAAGCGGTCCCTCTCCCCTGACCTCGTTAAGACCGCAGATATCGGGGTTAACGTTTTTGATTGTGTTTACAAACAAATCAATGTCAATTCTATCATTCAGATAGTCCAGACAATGCTGGATATTGAACGTCATCACTTTAATCTTTTTCATATCTTTATATTTACTCAAAACCGTAAACTCTCTTTTATACTGAGCCGCAAGCTCGCCGTCGGCAACGATTTCATAGCTGCCGAATATCTCAAGTGCCTTTTCGATTTCAACCCATTCAGGCTCAACGCCGTGAATAATTTCGGTTTCGGTCAGGCTCTGATTCTCTTTACCGTTTATTTCGCAAACAAAATAGTTGCTGATATAGAGCTTCTCAAAATAATATTCATTCACCTTAACAAACGGCGCAACGATTTTTGCCCTGTAACCCGTTTCTTCAAGCACCTCGCGCAAAACGCATTCCTCAAGGCTTTCGCCGTTTTCAAGACCGCCGCCTGGCGAAAGAAAAACGCCCGTGTTCATTTCGTGCGAGAGCAGAATTTTTGAGCCGTCGGTTATAATTGCCCGGCAGGCGATGCGCTCGAATTCGGGCGGTATCATATATTTTTTGCCGTATTGGTTTATGGTTTCGATGTTCATTTTAATCACCGGTTATATTGCGGACAGCCGCAAGGGCTGTCCCTACAAGTACAGGGGCGGATATTATCCGCCCGTTAAATCAGTTATTGGCAGCGGGCGGCTGATAGCCGCCCCTACACTGAAAACTCATAAAATCAAATGAATGTTAATCAAAAAGATATACTCTTGTTTCATAGGGTCTGGTTGTGAATGCGTTTTTGCCGACAGGTGTGTCGGCATAGTTGCAGAGAACAGCCTTACCCTTTGTGAGGTCATAACCCTTGGGTGCGGTGAAGTTAACGCACTTATCGGTGTATGAGCAGATAACAAGCATACTTACGCCGTTATAAACTCTCTCAAAAACGTAAAGGTCGCTGCTTGCCTTGTTATATTCTTTGTATGCGCCGTAAACGGCAACGGGATTTTCTTTGCGGAACTTGATGAGTGCCTTGTAATGGTTGAAAATTGAATCGGGATCAGCCATTTCAGCCTCTGCGTTAACACCGTCTTTGTAGTTGGGGTTAACGGGCATCCAGGGCGTGCCTGTTGTGAAGCCTGCGTTTTCTGCGCCGCTCCACTGAACGGGAGTTCTTGCGTTGCCTCTGCTGGATTCCTTGAGGCGCTGCTTTGCCTTTTCTTCCGAGAAGCCGAAAAGACGAAGAGTTTTGAAGTTATTGATTGCAAAAACGTCCTGATAATCTTCAACTTCGGGCAGGTCGATGTTTGTCATACCAAGCTCCTGACCCTGATAAATAAAGGGTGTGCCGCACTGGAGCATATAACTGTTTGCAATTGACTTTGCACTTTCAACCCTGTAATCAAGGCTGCCGAAGCGGTTGATGATTCTGGGATGGTCGTGGTTTTCCATATAAAGAGCGTTCCAGCTCTTGCCGTAAAGACCCGTCTGCCAGGTTGAGAACGAGTTCTTGAGTCTGCGAAGGCTGAAAGGCAGAGTAAGGCAGTCCATAAACAGGCAGTCAGCTTCCATATGCTGGAAATGGAACATCATATCAAGCTCCTGTGCAGGACCTTCCTTGATATATTTGAGAGCCTTGTTAACTGTCATCATCGGAGCTTCGCCGACTACGAAGCAGTCATATTCGTTGAGAACCTCACGGAATTCGGCAAGGTATTCGTGAATATGCGGACCGTCTGCATAATGCTCCATACCGCAAGCCTGAGGAATGGGGAAACCGTTGGGCAGACCTTCACGCTTTGAAACAAATGTGATAACGTCCTCACGGAAACCGTCAACGCCCATATCGAGCCAGAATTTCATAATATCCTTGACTTCCTGACGAACCTCGGGGTTGTCCATATTGAGGTCAGGCTGTTTCTTTGAGAAAAGGTGGAGATAATACTGACCGTTTTCCTGACAGTATTCCCAAGCCTTGCCTTCAAAGAGAGATGACCAGTTATTGGGAAGCTTGCCGTCCTTGCCGTCACGCCAGATATAATAATCGTGATATTTGCTGTTTTTATCAATGCCCTTTTTGAACCACTCATGCTCGTCGGAGCTGTGGTTAACAACAAGGTCCATTATAACCTTCATGCCTCTTGCGTGAGCTTCATCAAGAACCTTTTTGAAAAGCTCGTTATCACCGTAATCGGGAGAAATATTTTTATAGTCAGAAATATCATAGCCGAAGTCAGCGTTGGGTGAGCAATAAAGAGGTGAGAACCAGATGCAGGTAACACCGAGTTCTTTGAGATAATCAAGCTTTGAGAGCACGCCCTCAAGGTCGCCGATGCCGTCGCCGTTGCCGTCGCAGAACGAACGGGGCCAGATCTGATAACAAACCGCGTCTTTATACCACTGTGTTTTTTTCATATGTATTCTCCCTTCGGAAATTTTACCTTTTAATTATAACAGATAATAATAAATAATACAATATGTATTTTCAGCAATAACAGCGATTAAAATTTAATCTTTCTTAATTCTTCATTATTCTTTCTTCTTTAAGTCCAATACGGGACGGGATACCCGTCCCCTGCGAAGTTGCAAATATAACTCTGCTTTTCGGACAGCCGCAAGGGCTGTCCCTACTTGTTTTCGTCATCAAACTCTACCGAAAAACTAAACCGGTGCACCAAACGGCACACCGGTTAAACACAAATTCTTATTTAATTGAGAACGTTCTTGTTACCATATCGTCATTTAAGCCAAAGAGTTCTTCAACTTCGACCTCAACGTCTGTTTCAGTATCATTAAGAACATAGGGAACTTCGACATCAAGAGTTGCGCCCGTTTTGATATCTTTATACTGATTTCCGTCATCATAAGGGTCACCGTCCTTGAGAGTATAAGCCCTTTCAAGACCAACACCGTTCTGATATGCGTTATCTTCAAACGCTACACCGAACGAAGCTGAATCATCAGAATTATTAGTAAAGCCGTAAGTTATAACAACAACGTCTTTACCGTCCCAGCTTTCGCTGAGTCTTGCGCTTTTAATATCAACTGAATATTCACCAACATTGCTGTCAGCATTTTGTGCATCTGCTTTGCCTGCATCCTGCTCTGTTTTTTCTCCGTCCGAGCTGCTTGCAATTGCAAAAAATGCAAATAATGCCACCATTAATACCGCAAGAATTGCTGAAAGTTTTTTGCTCATTTTTAATTAACTCCTTTAAACAATTTTATGTTAATTGCGGCACACGTCAACGCCGCAACAGCATACATCAGAATATCAAAATAATCAAATGTACCATTAACAATACCGAAATACTGCACAAACTCAAAAAGAACACCGATTAAAAACGAAACTGCTGAAAACAATATTATTACAATCCGATTATGCGAATATGAAACAGCAGTCAATGCCGCCCCAAAAGCAAACGCCCATAAAAAATCGGGCAGATAATATCTGATAAAATCAGTTAAAATATTGCTTTTGACGTTTACGTAAACATAATTGCACAATTCAGCGGAAAAATAACCGTGCAAATAAGTATCCTTACGCAAAAACAAATAGATTAACAATCCTGTAATTAAAGAAAATATTGCTAGCAAGGTCAAAATAACACGTTTTTTCAGCACAATTATTCACCTGTTGAATATTATATTCAATAATAATATAAATGTCAAGCATATTTTATGATTAAATTGAATATATGAGGTGGTGCTATGAAAAACATCAAGATGATAAGAGTTATAAATGATTATACACAGCTGAAAGTTCAGATGGAAACAGGCATACCGCAGAGTATGATTTCGAAATATGAAACAGGTGAGCTGATGCCCACCTGCGAAAATCTTATGATATTGGCAAAATTCTATAACACAAGCCTTGATTACCTTATGGATTTAACAGACGAAAAAAAGCCGTATCCGCCTAAAAATAAGTAAAAATTATCCCTGTCACATTTTTGCTGTGACAGGGAATTTTTGTTGATTATTTTACAGGCTTGAATTCAACTGCAAATTCAATAGGCTCGAAATCCCACTTGCGTTCGGGTTCAAGGGTTTCGTATATTCCCCTGCCGCTTCTTGAATCAATCTTATAATCAAGATAAACGTAAGTGTTTTCGCTCGGCACAAGCTCATCATCGTGCTTTGCATTTTCAAGCATCTTGGGCGTAAAATGAGTTGCGTTGAAGCAGAAAGTGTCAGGCTTTACGGGTGTAAATTCAAAGCCGCAGCCGTTGCCGTCGCTTACTTTGCCGTAATTTGTTGCAAAGTGCGAGCCGTTTTCGATGGGTCTGACATAATGAACAAAATTATCGGCGGCGGTTGTTTCAAACATACCGAATCTTGTTCCTCTGTGACGGTCACAATAGCTCTCAACGGGACCCTTGCCGAAATAAGTCATATTGTCGCAGTCGCCTTTTAATGCAAAGCAGAAGCCGAATCTGGGCAGACGCATATTCATTTCCTTAAGGAGCTGACGGAATTCGCCGCTGAATGCGATTTCAGCCTTGCCGTCGGCATAGAAATTATAGGTCAGAGTGCCGTTGATAATCGGTACAACTGCAGGTCCGCCAAGTGAAATTCTGCATTCAACAGAAAGCTTGTCATCACTTGCTTTAACCTCAGCTGAATATGTTTTCTGAATTGCATTGTGGATTTCGGCGCTTCTTCTGTCATCAGCATCGCCAAGCTGGTTGTAGCCGTGAGCCGCCCATGTTTCAATCTTAACAGGCTCTGCAAGCAATTCTTTTCCGCCTGCGGTTGCAGATGCAATTCTGCCGTAGGACTTATCGAATTTATATTCAACCTCGCCTGCTTTAACGGTGATATATCTTGCTCCCTCTTCGTATTCGGGAGCTTTTGTTTCTGTTGCTTTCTCAATATCAGCCGACAAATCAAACTGCTCAAAGCCTGTTTCGTAGTCAGCTTCGGCAAAAGCGGTTGCTTCTTTATAATGGAAAGTGAGGGTCAGATAGCAGTTTTCGTTATCCTCAACAGAATCAAAAAGCTTATAAATCTTTGTGCTCTGCGGTGCGATATCGGTATCGTCAATTCTGCCTTCAAGGATTGCCTTGCCGTTAACCTCAAGCTTCCAGATGATATACATATTGCTGAGCGATTCAAAATATCTGCGGTTGAAAACGGAAATTTCGCCGTTTGCATAGTCAGCCTCAAACTCCTGATATGCCTTTTTCATATCATAGAATCCCGGGCGAAGCGTTCTGTCGGGGAAGATTACGCCGTCAATGCAGCAAACGCTGTTATGCGGATAATCGCCGAAGTCGCCGCCGTAACGGAATCCGCCGTTTTCAGCTTTAACTGCGTGGTCGGTCAGCTCCCAGAAGCAGCCGCCCCAGATTGCGGGATATTTGCGGAACAAATCGCAATGAGCGTGAATGTTGCCCGTTGACATTGAACAGCTGAATTCGCAGAAATAGAAAGGCTTTTTGGCGTTCTTATTGGTTGCGTATTTCTCGGTGTAGTCAAGTTCGGCATACATACGGCTCTCAACGTCGGAACTATCGCTGTAGTTTTCACCGACAGGCACAGCCTTGAATTCAAGATGTGCGTTTTCATAGTGAACAACAGCATCGGGGCAACGGCTCTTGATATAATTGCGCATCGCTCTGTGATTCTTGCCGCAGCCTGATTCGTTACCCAGTGACCACATAATTATGCTTGCGTGGTTTTTGTCACGTTCAAACAAACGCTCCGCACGGTCAACGTAAGCGGCTTCCCATTCATCGTCGGTTGAAAGCTTTGACCAGCGCATCCAATCCCACGTGTCACGGTATTCAAATCCCATACCGTGGGTTTCAATGTCAGCTTCGTCAACAACCATAAGACCGTATTCGTCGCAAAGGTCAAGGAATCTGGGGTCGTTGGGATAGTGGGAAGTACGCACGCAGTTGCAGTTGCCCTGCTTCATAATCTGAACGTCGCGCACCATAAACGCATAGTCGCAGTAATAGCCGGTTTCGGGGTTTGAATCGTGGCGGTTGATACCGAAAAGCTTGACGGGTTCGTTATTCAGATAAGCCACGTTGCCTCTTAATTCAAGGCGTTTGAAGCCGAGGTTAAACGGAATAATCTCGTCGCCGCAAATAACAATAAGTTTATAAAGGTTGGGGCATTCGCTTGACCAGAGAGCAGGATTTTCGAGCGTGAACTCAACTCCCTTGCCCTCAAGAACAACCTTGCCGTCAGCGGAAAGAAGCTTGAATTCAACGTCGCAATCGGCGGTGATTTCGCTTGTTACGGTTGCGGTTCTGAGGTCAGCGGATAATTCGGTTTTGATATAGATATCCTTAAGGTGCTTTTCGTTTCTTTCAAGAATATAAACCTCTCTGAAAATACCCGAAAGGCGGAACATATCCTGATCTTCAAGGTATGAGCCGTCGCACCATTTGACGACAAGTACGTCAAGCTTGTTTTCGCCGTCGTTAATAAGGTCGGTGATATCGACCTCGCTTGTGTTGTGGCTGACCTGACTGTAAGCGGCAAAGACGCCGTTCACGAACAGATAGAAGCAGGAAGAAACGCCCTCAAAATTTATATAATACTTTTTGCCGTCTTTCTTTGAAACGTTAAACGTTCTGTTATAAAGACCGCAGGGATTTTCGTCGGGAACAAACGGAGGATCAAGCGGAAACGGATAAAAAAGGTTGCTGTAAAGCGGAACGTCATAGCCCTTGCCGAGCTCTGTCTGCCAGCACTTGGGCACGTCGATTTTATCATTGAAGCCAACCTCAAGGAAATTCTCTTCAAGGTCCTCAAATGAATTATAAAATCTGAAATTCCATTCGCCGCAAAGGTCGGTATAGAATTCTGATTTTTTTCTGCAGCCGAAAAGTGCGCTCTCTTCATCGTGATAAGGAATAAAATAGGCTCTCGGCTTTTCGCAGCCGATATGCAGGCTGTCTAAATCTTTATGGTAAGCTTTGAAGTTCATAGGCTCCTCCTGATTTCATAATAAGTTATTTATATCACAGACATACCATTTTTTCAAGACAATATAAGCATATTTATGTTAAAAATAACAAGAAATCAACGCTTGAAATACCAAGCAAATTGGTCTATACTTAATTACAAAGAAAGAAGGAAGCAATATGAACATTCAAAAGACAAAAAAACTTATTTCAGCAGCATTGTTTGCCGCAATTATCTGCGTTGCAACTTACATTGTACAGATTCCCATGCCCGCTACAGGCGGCTACGTTAACCTTGGCGACTGCTTTGTTTTAACGGCTGGTATAATGCTCGGTGCAGGTTACGGAGCAATCGCGGCAGGTCTCGGCTCGGCGCTTGCGGATATGCTTGCAGGCTATATGCAGTATGCACCCGCAACGTTTATAATAAAAGCGCTTATGGCGGTTGCCGCTTATTTCATTTATGTTTCGCTCAACAAACTGTTTAACTCCAAACACAAAATAATTGCAAAAACGGTTGCTGTTATTGCGGCTGAAGCAATAATGGTGCTTGGTTATTTCGGCTATGAAGCCGTTATTTTAGGTTACGGAATCGCCGCTGCAGGCAGTATTTTGGGCAACGTAACACAGGGCGCCGTCGGTGCGATTGCGGCAGTTGCGCTTGTAACTGCACTGCAAAAATCAGCATCAAAAAGCAAAACAATATCAACATTCTTCAAGGCAGGTTAAAATATATGGATAACATTTTTAATCAGGCAAAGGCTGCGGCTGCAGAGCTGCTTGAAAAATCAGGCATAAGTAAGGGTGCGGTTGCGGTTATCGGCTGCTCAACGAGCGAGGTTATCGGCGAAAGAATCGGCACAAGCGGTACAGTTGACGTTGCACAGCAGATTTTTGACGGTCTGAACAGCGTTTTTGCCGAAAACGGCATCTATCTTGCCGCCCAGTGCTGCGAGCATCTGAACAGAGCAATCATCATTGAAAAAGAAAACGCAGACGCGCTCGGTCTTGAAGCGGTCTGCGTTGTTCCCCACCCCAGAGCAGGCGGTTCGTTTGCAACTGCGGCTTGGCATACGATGAAGAATCCCGTTGCCGTTGAAGAAATCAAAGCTGACGCGGGTATTGACATCGGCTGCACACTCATAGGTATGCACCTCAAAAGAGTTGCAGTCCCCCTGCGACTCGAAAACAACGTTATCGGTGAAGCGAAGCTTTCAGCCGCTAAAACAAGAGCAAAATATATCGGCGGCGAAAGAGCAAAGTATGAATAAAAGAAATGCGGGCGGATAATATCCGCCCCTACACTGCTTATAATTCGATTTTATTAAAATCGGGTAAGGGCGAAGCCCTTCCTGAACTATTCACTATTCACTCTTAACTATTCACTAAACATAAAAACACCGTTGGTTTTACCCAACGGTGTAATTTTTTATGCGCCTTCTTTGAGCTCTCTTTCAAGCCAGATGCAGCCGATATCCATTGCGTTGTAAAGACCCTTGCGTTCTGCCTTTTTAACAATTTTATCCTTCATTCTGACGTTAGGATCGGTGTTAACAAGCTGAACAACAACTCTGTCCGCAACTTCAAGGCCTTTGATTTCTCTTGTGCTTGTTATCTGCATAATAACAACATAAGGGTCGCTCATATA
>JAGBAK010000041.1 GCA_017938985.1 Clostridia bacterium | reverse complement strand
TTTTCAATTTTTCTTGTAATTCTTCTGAGCGGCATAAATGAAGAATAAATGCCGTTGGCAACGCCCTTCATATAACCGCCTCTGAGCATAAGAGCATGGCTGTCGATGACGCAATCCGAGGGCTTTTCTTTAAATCTTTCGCCGCAGAGTTTATCAATTTTCATTGTAAAAACCTCTTTTTACCTAAATTTTAACACATAGCATTTTACACCATAGCCGTCAAAAAGTCAATGGATAATATGGTTATTTAAAGGTGCCTTTATTTCAGAGCAAAAATTGACAAAATTTCAGATTAATGTTAAAATATTAATAACGTATAATACGTGGAGGGAAATATGGACAAGAAATTAAATGTAATTACAGGCGGCAAAGGCTACGTTGGTTTTGCGCTTGTAAAGGAACTTGAAGCAAGGGGCGAAAAAATGCGCCTTCTGCTTCGCACGGACAGCCCTTACTTTGACGGCATAGACTGCGAAAAGTTTATGGGCGACGTAACTAACCCCGAACAGCTTGAGCAGGCTTTTGAGGGTGCGGACACCGTTTATCACGTTGCAGGTGTTGTTGATATTACCGGCACAAAGGATAAGCAGGTCTGGAACGTTAACTACGAGGGAACAAAAAACGTTGTTGCCGCCTGCAAAAAATGCGGAGTTAAAACTCTTGTTTTTTGCTCGTCTGTTGATGCGATTCCTGTAGGAAATGTTATGAACGTTATCAGAGAGGCAGAAACGTTTGACCCCGAATTGCTTGAGGGTGCTTACGCAAAGTCAAAGGCATCGGCAACGCAGTACGTTCTTGACAGCGCAGATGATGATTTAAAGGTCTGCGTTGTTCATCCCAGCTGCTGTATCGGTCCTTACGACAACAATAACACCTCAAGCGTCGGCACAATGCTCAACCTTTATCTTAAGGGACTTTTCCCTGTAACAATGGACTTTGGCGGCTATAACTTTGTTGACGTCAGAGACGTTGCAAAGGGTATGGTTGCCGCTGCCGAAAAGGGCAGAAACGGTGAATGTTATATCCTCAGCGGATATGCTCATACTCTCGATGAATTTATCAGAACTCTTGCATACGTTTGCGACAAAAAACCGCCGAAATTTAAACTGCGCAAGAGTATAATTGTGAAACTTCTTCCTGAAATTGAGAAGGTTTTTGAAGTTCTCAAGCTTCCGCCTCTGCTCAATGAATATTCAATCCGCAAGCTTTCTGAAAACTGCAATTTCTCCTGCTTCAAGGCAAAAACTGAACTCGGCTACAATCCCATGACACTTGAAGAATCACTGCGTGATACCGTCAAGTGGATGGAAGACAGAGAGATAGAAGAGGAACAGCGCAAGGAACAGGAAGAAACATACGCAGAATTTGCAAAAGATATGGAAAAGCTTGAAAAGAAGATGCAGAAGGAACAGGATAAGATCCAGAAAGAACAGGATAAGCTTCAGCAGAAATATAACAAGAAAATCGAGAGAGTTGAAGAAAAAGCCAAGCGCGAGCTTGAAAAACTCAAAAAAGATTAAAAAAATGACCGGTACCGCATCAACGGTATCGGTCATAGCTTTTTTGCTTTTAATTACTGCTGGGTTTTTTTGCTGTCAAGAAAACCGTAAACAAGTGCTGCAAGCACGCCGCCGATAAGGGGAGCAACAATAAATACCCAAACGCAGCTGAGTGCTTCACCGCCCATAAACAGAGCAGGACCGAAGCTTCTTGCAGGGTTAACTGAAGTGCCGGTGAAATAGATGCCGAGAATGTGAACAAGAGTGAGTGTGAGACCGATAACGATGCCTGCAACGGAACCGTTTTCAATCTTTGAGGTTACGCCGAGAATGGCAAGAACGAAAACGAACGTAAGAATAACTTCAATAATCAGCGATTTGCCGATTGAGCCGAGATAAAGACCGTTTGCTCCGAGACCCATTTCTTTGCCTATAACGCCCATAAGAGCGGCGGCACCGGCAATTGCACCTGCAAACTGAGCAACAACGTAGCCGATGAAATCAACAACGCTGAGCTTTTTGCTCACAAGCATTGCAATTGAAACGGCAGGGTTGATGTGGCATCCCGAAACGTTGCCGATTGAATAAGCCATTGCTACAATAACAAGACCGAAAGCAAGGGCGGTCAGAAAATAAGCTGCATTGATTTCGTTGGTTTTGCAGCCTGTGACTGCGGCTGTGCCGCAAGCGAAAAATACAAGCACAAACGTACCGATAAATTCCGCAACGTACTTTTTGACAGAACTCATTTTTATGTTCCTCCTATAAATAGATTTGATATAATTATACTATGAAAAAATAAATTTTTCAATCTAAAGTAAAAATTAATTCAGACCGAATACCTCATCAACGGTCGGCATTGAGTTTTCCGCTCCGAGGCGGCTGACCGCAATACTGCCTGCCTTGTTGCCCGTTATGCAGGCTTTTTCGATGTTGCCGCTTCTTACGTATTCAAGAGCAAGGGCGGCGGTGAAGCAGTCACCTGCGGCGGTTGTGTCAACAACCTTGCTTTCAAAAGCAGAAAAGAATTTCAGCTCTTTGCCGTCATAGAGGGAACATCCTCTTTCGCCGAGCTTAAGAACAATAAATTCAGCCTTGCTGCGCTCTTTCAGGATTACAGATGCCTGCAAAACGTCCGCTTCGTTTTTCGGGTCAATTCCCGTCAGAGCCTTTGTTTCGCTTTCATTGGGCGAAAGAATTGTTGCACCCTGCATCTTTTCAAGGGCAAAGTTTTTTGCGGGTCCGCAGTCAATAACGGTGGTTATTCCGCTTTCTATTGCGTGATTGACAACGGCGGTAACAACGTCTTCGCTTGTTTCAAACTGAACAAGAAGAAGCTGAGTGTCCGCGTCAATCGCTTCAACGGCTTCTTTGGGATTGATTTGTGCATTCGCACCCTCATAAACGATTATGCGGTTTCTGCCTTCACCGTCAAGCAGAATTGCGGCAAGACCCGTTTGCGTGCCGTCTTTTGCAACGCCCGAAGCGTCAATGCCGTTTTTTTCTAAATTTTCAACAAGCTTTCTGCCGTTGGCGTCGTCGGCAACCTTGCCGATCATTTTAACCTTTGCGCCAAGCTTTGCCAGAGCTGTTGCCTGGTTTGCGCCCTTGCCGCCGTTGGCATAGCCGTAATCTGAGCCTACAACGTTTTCACCGCATTCGGGGATATGAGGTGCTTTCAGAATCAGATCCATATTTATGCTGCCTGCAACGGCAGCTTTTATGTTTTTATACATTTTCAGTTCTCCAGATATGCTTTAAAGTCGTTTGCGGCATCGGTCAGAGATTTATCCTTGAGAAAAAGCGAGCTTGTTCCCAAAACAAAAATATCCGCGCCGCATTTGCTCAGTGTTCGTCCGTTTTCAAGGCTGATATTGCCGTCAACTTCAATCAACTTTTCTTCGCAATTCCATTCTTTTAAAAGGTTGCGTGCGTGAGTTACTTTAAGCTCTGCGCCTGCAAACATCTTCTGACCTGCAAATCCCGGGCTGACAGTCATAACAAGCAGCATATCAAAATAATCCGTCAGATGGCGGACGTTTTCAACAGGTGTTTGCGGATTGATTGCAAGACCTGCCTTGCAGCCTTTTGCTTTTATCATTTCAAGCGTTCTGTGAACGTGTATTTCCGATTCAAGGTGAACGCACAGAATATCGTTTTCATCAAGATTCATACGGTCAATGAATTTTGAGGGTTCGTTTACCATCATATGAATATCAAGCGGAACATCCGTTATCTTTTTTATGGCGTTAATCAGGTCAAAGCCAAGAGTGATGTTCGGCACAAAAGCACCGTCCATAATGTCGATGTGCAGATAATCGGTTCCTGCTTTTTCAAGCTCTCTGATTCCTGCTTCAAGGTTCATAAGGTCGGCACACATCAGCGATGCCGAAATCATTTTTTTCATATATATCAGCCTTTCGGTGCGATTAAGGCAGAACGTTGCCTGCCGCACGGTAGATTTCATACCATTCTTCACGGGTGAGCGTGATTTCGCTTGCCTTTATGCAATCTGCAAGACGGGTGAGATTTGTTGTGCCTGTAACGGGCTGCATTTTTGCGGGGTGACGCAGAATCCAGGCAAAAGCGATTGTTGTTTTTGAAACGCCGTATTTGTTGCCGATGCTTTCGAGCGTCTCGTTGAGCTTCGGGAACTTTTCGTTGTCGATAAAGCAACCCTCAAAAAAGCCGTATTGCATCGGTGACCACGGTTGAACGGTGATTTTGTTGAGCCTGCAGTAATCAAGCACGCCGCCGTCTCTGTTGACTGCGGAATCGTTATACATATTGACGTTTATGCCTGCCTGAATCATCGGTGCGTGCATAATTGAAAACTGAAGCTGATTAACGCAAAGGGGCATATCAAGGCTTTTCTGCAGAAGCTCCATCTGATAAGGGTTCTGGTTTGAAACGCCGAAATGACGCACCTTGCCTGTTGCTTTTAATTCATCAAATGCTTTTGCAACCTCCTCAGGCTCCATGAGAGCGTCGGGACGGTGCAGAAGCAAAACGTCTATGTATTCCGTACCGAGTCTTTCAAGGCTGCCGTTAACGGAGTTTATGATATGCTCATAAGAAAAATCAAATCTTCCCTGTCTTATGCCGCATTTTGTCTGAATAAAAATATTCTCTCGCATTGAGGGCGTAACGGCTTTGCTGAAAACGCTTTCACTTTTGCCGCCGCCGTAAATATCGGCGTGGTCAAAGAAATTTGCGCCGTTTTCAAGTGCGGTGTCAATAAAAGCACCAACCTCTTTTTCACTCATATCGCTGATTCGCATACAGCCGACGGCAACTGTCGGCACGCTGAGACCTGTTTTTCCGAGTTCAATGTTATACACGGTGCAGCCTCCTTGTTTATGGTTTGGATTTATTGATATAATGATATTCCATATTCTTCTTATTGTCAATAAAACCTGTTGCGTTTTCGGAATAAAAATGATAGTATTCTGTTATCAGTATGTCGGGAGGCTTAACGGTGAAAGAAAAAATATCGGCGCCGAAGCAAAGCGTTGGCGCCAAAAATATAGTTATATTTGTGATGATGGCCTGCACCGCCGTCGGCATTACCGTTTCGGCAATTTATAATAAGCAGAACTTTATCGAAATAATGCCTCTTTACGTTTCGCTCGTGATTGCGCTTTTGCAGTCACGTGTCAACAGATATGCAAGTCTGCTCGGCAGCTTCAATTCCATTGTTTATGCGATTGTTTATTTCGGATTCAAAATCCACGGTGCGGCACTTTCCGCTTTGTTTTTTTCGTTCCCGATTCAACTTATAACCTTTATCCGCTGGAACAAAAACAAAAGCGGCAATTCCACCGTTTTGCGCAAGCTCGGCGCACGCAGACTGGTTCTGCTTTCGGTATGCTGTGTTGCTTCTCTGGCGGCGCTGTGGATAATTCTGCCGCTTATCGGCTCTGACTACGTTTATCTTGACGGCGTAACAACTCTGCTTGGTATAATTGTTTATTTTCTGACGATGTTTGCATACATTGAATATCCGATTTTTATGGTGGCCAACGGCTTGCTGAACATTGCGCTCAATGCGCGGATGGTAAAGGATAACCCAAACGTTTTGCCGCACCTGATATTTGCGGTGTATTCGCTTGTGTGCATTGTTTTTGCCGCATTTGAAGCAAGAAAGCTTTACGAAAGTCAGCAGAAAGAAAAAGCAGGAATGGTGAATGAAAATGAAAATTGAAAGAATAGGCGATATCAAAACCGTTATGTCAAACCCCGACAGTCACCACGGTTATTTTGCGTGGCCTACGGTTGCAATTTTGCAGGACGGTAAAATTGCCGTCGGCGCATCGGGATTCAGACTTGAGCACGTTTGTCCTTTCGGCAAATCCGTTATATCTTACAGCTGTGACGGCGGCGAAACCTATACCTTGCCTGCGCCCGTGATTGATACGCCGCTTGATGACAGGGATACGGGCATATGTCCTTTTGGCGAGAGCGGAGTTATTGTTACCTCGTTCAACAACTCTGCCGAAATGCAGAGGGGATATAATCAGAATAACAAATACGTTCAGAGCTACATAGATACGATTACGCCCGAGGATGAAGAAAAGTATCTTGGCGCAACGTTCCGTATCAGCCGTGACTGCGGCTTGACTTTCGGCAAAATACACCGTTCGCCGATAACCTCACCCCACGGACCTGTTCAACTTAAAGACGGCACTGTTTTGTGGGCAGGCACAAGGTTCGACGATATTATCGGCGGCGTTGAAATTCACCGTATGAATACCGAAAACGGCGAAACCGAGTTTATCGGCAAAATAACCTGCGCTGATAAAAATGTTGTACTTAATGAACCGAACCTTATTGAAATGCCCGACGGTAAGCTGATTTGCCACACCAGAGGCGAAAATTCAGAGCTTTTTGACGGTGGAGAAGAGAGTTTGTTCACCGTGTATCAAAGCGTTTCTTATAACGGCGGCAAAACGTGGAGCGAACCCGTTATGCTTCTTGACAGAACAGGCGGAGCGCCGCCTCACCTTATTCTGCTTTCAACAGGCGAGCTTGTTTCCGCTTACGGCAGACGTAAACCGCCTTACGGCATTATGGCAATGGTCAGCCTTGACGGCGGTGAAAGCTGGCAGACGGATATCCCGATTTGCGAAAATCTTGCAACGGATGACCTCGGCTATCCCACAACCGTTGAGCTTGACGGGGGAGAGCTGCTGACCGTTTTTTATGCAAACGACGGCGAGGATATGCCCTGCAGCATCAGACAGCAAAAATGGAGATTGCTTCGTTAAAAAAGAGAAAAGTGAAAACAGGAGATAAATATGCTTTTTGAAAAATCCGTTATTTCGGGTATTGAGGTTAAAAACAGAATAATCCGCAGTGCAACGCACGACGGTATTGCCGACAAAGACGGCGCACCCAACGAAAAGCTTATTGCAAAATACGAGCGCCTTGCAAAGGGTGGTGTCGGCTGCATAATAACAGGCTATGCGGCGGTCAGCAAAAACGGTGTTTCGCCTTATCCCGATATGCTCAAAATTTATGATGACAGCGTGATTGAGCGCTTCAAGGCGCTTGCCGATGCCGTTCACAGCCACGGCACACCCGTTGTTTTGCAGCTTGCGCATTGCGGCAGACAGACTTCGTCAAAAAAGATAGGGGAGCAAAAGGTTGCACCTTCAAACGTGCTTCACACCTTTTATCCCGATAAGGCAAAGGAGCTGACCGACGGCGAAATCAGAGAGATTATTGACGATTTCATATCGGCAGCAATCAGAGCCGAAAAAGCAGGGTTTGATGCCGTTCAGCTTCACGGCGGTCACGGCTATATTCTGCACGATTTTCTTTCGCCTTACGGCAACAGGAGAACCGATTCATGGGGCGGCAGTCTTGAAAAAAGATGCAAAGCGGTTGAACTTATCATTAAGGGAATCAAAGAAAAAACGAATCTGCCCGTGTGGATAAAACTCAGCGCAGATGATAACAGAAAAGGCGGTATGAACATTGCTTCGTCTGTTAAAATCTGCAAACGTCTTGAAGCGGCAGGCTGCGATGCAATCGAGGTTTCCTGCGGCACCGTTCAGGACGGAATGAACACAATGCGCAGCAAGCTTTTGCCGATGGATGCGGTGTTCAAATACAGAGAACCCTGTGCGTCTTTCCCGGACGTTCTCAAAAAAATTGCGCTCCCTGCGGCGAATCTTATAAATCCGCTTATAAAACAGCCGTCGCCGCTTGAAAACTTCAACGTTGAAAATGCTGCTTTAATCAAAAGGAACGTTTCAATTCCCGTTATTGTTGTCGGCGGAATTCATAAGGTTGACGATATGCAGAGCATACTTGAACTCGGCAAGGCTGATTTTGTTTCAATGTGCCGACCGTTTATCTGTGAGCCCGACCTTGTCAATAAATTTATGAACGGTCAGCAGCAGGCAAAGTGCATAAAGTGCAACTATTGCGGACTTGTTATTGAAAAAGAAGCCACAAGATGCCTTTACGGCAAGGTGAAAATTTAGTTTCGGCGATTTATAACCGCCGAAATGCCGTGAATTTGCAATCCTCAGTCACTCCGTGACAGCTCCTTTCAAAAGGAGCCCAAAATTCCGGCTATAACACAGCAGTAAGCCTGATGCTGTAGTTGCCTCCTTTTCAAAGGAGGTGGATTTCGGCGCAGCCGAAAGACGGAGGATTGCTATTATCTGTTTCAAAACACCAACTCCTCCGACGGATTACCGCCGAAGGAGTTTTACTGTTTATACTATGAAAACTTCAATAAAAAATCATTTACATTCGCATTTATTAATGATAAAATAAAATATATCCCTCGCAACATTTCGGTTATAAGGAGAGAGAACTATGAAAAATACCCTCAGAAGAGCATTTTCTGCATTTACGGCGGTTGTTATTATGCTCGGCGGCTCTGTTTTTGCAACGGCAAACGAGCCCGTTGCCGCCGATAACAGCGGAATAATTTTTGCCACCAACGCAATCAACGGTCTGCTCAACGCCGTGTTTATGGGATTCGGCGCACTCTTCCCCAAGAATTTCGATACGGTGGATGAATACTACGCAGGCGACAGAGCAAATTTCTATGGGGGTATGAGCGAATTCCTTGATGCTCCTGCCGAGGGTGCAAGGTGGAATCTCGGTTTCGGCAAAGCAAGTATGGTGCCCGAAAACCTCAAAGACGGCTCAAAGGAATATTATACGGGCGGATATTTTACCCAGAAGATAAACGGCGTTTATGACGACCAGGGTGCAAATGCCGTTGCAATCAACGATAATTCGGGCAGAGGCACTGTTGTTATGGTCTCGGTTGACGGCATCGGCGTTTGCAATGACGACGTTCGTCAGATGCGTGCCGCCGCGGAAAAAAGCTTGCAGAAAAGGGCATAAAGAGCGACATTGTTGCAATAAACATCAACAGCACTCATTGCCACACTGTTATTGATACACAGGGCTTCGGTCTTGCACCGCTTATTCTTACCGTTTTCAGAAATCTGTTTTCGTTTCTTCCTTTCCTCAATCCGTCAAGAAGCATTGACAGTGAATTCCACGGTTATATGATTAACGGTGCGGCTGACGCGATTGTTGAAGCTTACACCAGTATGGAAAGCGGCGAGCTTTATTATTTTGAAACCGCAACCATCGGCAGGAGCGAAAGAAACAACAATTATATGGATGATGAATACGGTTATATCTTCAACAAGAGATATGATATGGAAGGCTATCAGCACGCTATTGCCTGCTTCAAGTTTGTGCCCGATGCAGCGGATTCAAAGCCAACAGTTCTTGCAAACCTCGGCGCACACCCCACAACAATTGACAGAGCAACAAAACTGCTTTCCGCTGATTTTCCGCATTACATTGAAGAAAAGGTCAATGCGGCAGGTATGAATTTTGCGTTCATCCAGGGCGCACAGTCGCCGATTTCCGTTGACAAAGGTGCTGTTCAGACTCCCGGAATTGTTGAAGAAATCAATGCCCAGATTGCCGCCGACCCGAGGGTAAAAGACTACGAGAGTGCAAAGAAGCTCGGCTATGAGTTTGCAAGGCTTATTCTTGAAGCACAGACAAAGGCAGAGCCCGTTGCTCCGTTAATCAACGTTAAAATGAGTGAGGTTACAGTTCCGCTTGAATACGGTCTGCTTGAGCTTGGTGCGGTTTCGGGTCTGCTCGGCACAACAACCGTGCGTGACCGAAACGCAAAAAGCGGTTATTCAATCATCAGCGAAGTTGGCTATCTTGAATTAGGCACGGATATAGTTATGCTCACCGTTCCGGGCGAGCTTGTTCCGCAGCTTGTTTACGGCAACGTTGTTGACAAAACGCAGTCTTATCTCGGCAAGGATTGGGAGCTTGACTGCACTGCTGACCTTTTAGGTGAAGATAAAACCGTTCTTGTTATGGGTCTTTGCAACGATGCAATCGAATATATTGTTCCCGACAACGATTATGCTCCTTTCATTGCGGATTCCCTGTGGAATACCGACCTTGGCGAAAAGCTCTGGGGTGAGCCGCAAAGACACTATGAAGAAATGCTTTCAACAGGCAGTAACGCAGGCTCAACCGTTATGGGAGCAATTAATGAAATAGTTAAAGAATATAATTGAATTTTACTCGGAGAAAAGCTATGGAAGTCAGATACATAAAAGAAAACGAAGCAGCGGATTTTCAAAAGGTATCAGCCGTATCGTTCATATGGGAATTCAATGCGGAGGTTGACAACACGGTCAATTGTCCCGTGCTTGCGGCCTTTGACAACGGCAGACTTATCGCAGGCACTGAAGCTTGTGAATTCAAGGTCAATTACTGCGGAAATCTGCTTGATACCGTTGTTGTCGACGGCGTCTGCAGTTTGCCCGAATATCGCCGCAAAGGCGGCGTCAGAGCCGTTTTTGACAAAATCAGCGAGCTTGCCGAAGAAAAAGGCTGGGTGCTTGGTTTTCTTTCGCCGTTCTCAATTTCATATTATGAAAAATTCGGATATGCAAACCTCAACCGTATGTTTTCGGTAAGAGTGCCGTTTGAAAGCCTGAGACATATTCCGAGGAATAACGACGTTATTCTGTATACGGGTGAACATTATGAAGAGATAAGTGAACTTCATAATAAATGCGCAGCCAAAGAAAACCTTATTGCAATCCGTGATAACGAAAAGGATTTTTGCGCAACGCCTTATGAAAGCGCTGATTATACGTATTTCAGGCGTGATGCAAACGGAGTTGCAGACGGATACGTGCGTTTTACCGTTAAAAGACCCGACGAGGTTTCTGTTGAGGATTTGTTTGTGCTTACGCCCGAAGCGCTTTACGGTTTAATCGGATTTTTGCGTAACTATGACGGCATTGCAAAATCTCTGGTTGTCGGCAAACAGTATCAGGGCTCGGCATTTGCCTGTTTAGCCGACAGAGCAGATAAAGCGGCTTATGAATACGGCGGAGCAATGGCAGGCAGAATTTATAATCTTAAAAAGCTGCTTCAAAGTAACGTTTACCCCAAGAAATACGGAAAATTCCGATTGCTCAGCACGGATGATATTCAGCGTAACGCAGGCGTTTTTGAGGTTGAATATGAAAATGGCAAAGCAGTTGTCACTCAGACCGAGGGCGGCGAATACGATATTTCTCTTACCGCCGCAGCTGCTGCAAGACTTATGCTTGCAGGCGAGGGACATACGGCGCAGACCGCTGTTTATATTGACGGCGTAAAAATCAACGGCAATGCCGACGATTTCTTCAGAGCTTTTCCGCACCGCCCGACAAGGTTTGTTGACAGCACACGCTATAAATAAAAACTACCGCTCCATCTTTTATGACGGAGCGGTTCGACTGTTGATAAAGTCGCTGAAACATAAACGAAAATAGAGTAGGGCGGGATGCCTTCATCCCGCAGTTATTTATTGTAGGGGACGGCGACCCGACATCCCGCATAAAACAATGATATTTCGTTTATTTGCCGTTTTTTCTCCCATCGGAGTACCTTTGTACACCTTCGGTCGAAGAAAACGGCATTCAGCTTCCTTTCTCAACAGCCTCATCTTGCCGAAAAAGAGGTTTTTCAACAAGATGACCGCTCCGCCATAATGACGGAGCGGTTTTTGCGTTTATACTGCACACAAAAAATATTCTGTTATCGTTTCGGGAGTTTCTTTCATACCGTTAGCAACCCACCACCTGACCGTTTCAACAAACGTTGATGCTATCAGCTTAATGCGGAAATCCGTAGGCAGGCTGTTGTTTTTATCAGCATTGAAAGTCGGCAATTGGTTTTCAATCAGCTTGCAGAGATTTGTTTTGAAATACTGCAGAAAAAGCTCGTTGTTTCTGCCTGAAAGCAGGTCAAGAATTTTATTGTCATTTTTGCTCAGATGCCTGAAAAGATGCAAAAAAACCGATTTGGGCGCATCGCAGTTGAATATGTGTCTGTGGTCTGAATGCTCGTTATTCATCGAGTCAAAAATGTGGCAGAATAACTCTTCGCAGAGTTCTTTCAGCAAAAAATCCTTTGTTTCAAAGTGAGCATAAAACGTGGCTCTGCCGATATCCGCACGGTCAATAATGTCGCCGACGGTGATGTGCATAAAATCTTTTTCCGAGAGCAGATTTGTAAATGCCCTGAATATGGCTTCTCTGGTTTTTCTCTGACGTCTGTCCATTTTGCCTCCATACAATTTTCGTTTTTTGTTCGGTATTGAATAAACGGGCAACAGCATATATTGAGAATAAGCGTTGTTTTGGTATAATTATATTGAACAAACAGTTCGGTAACAGAGTGATTGTACCATAAAATACGACGGCAGTCAACAGGAGGCAGATATGAAAACGGAAAAAAGCATTTTGCTTGCATTTATATTGAATTCTTTATTTTCGGTTTTTGAGCTGTTCGGCGGAATATATACAGGCAGCGTTGCCGTTATATCCGACGCCGTCCACGATTTCGGCGATGCGGTAAGCATAGGCATATCGTTTGTTCTTGAAAAAATCAGCAAAAGAAAGCCTGACGAAAAATATACTTACGGCTATGCAAGGTATTCGGTAATCGGCAGCATCATAACCACGTTTATTCTTCTTTTCGGCTCGATTGCGGTTATTCTGAATGCCGTTAACAGGATTCTTAATCCTGCCGAAATAAAATATAACGGAGTAATTGTTTTTGCGGTTGTCGGCGTGTGCGTCAATTTTGCTGCAGCATATTTTACCCGTGAGGGAGATTCACTTAACACCAAGGCAGTTAACCTGCATATGCTTGAAGACGTTCTCGGCTGGGCGGTTATTCTTGTTGGTGCCGTTGTTATGAAATTCACTGATTTTGCTTTGATTGACCCGATTGTGTCAATAGGAGTTTCGGCGTTTATACTTGTGAATGCCGTCAAGAATCTGAAAACGGTAACAGACCTGTTTCTTGAAAAAACCCCGAGCGGAACAGATATAAATGAAATAAGGGAGCATATCTGCGCAATTGACGGCGTTCTTGACGTTCATCATATTCATATCCGCAGTTTTGACGGCATAAATAACTGCGCAACAATGCACGTTGTGGCAAATTCCGACCCCGTAAGGATAAAGGCTCAGGTGCGTCAAGAATTGCTTGAACACGGTATTTGTCACGCAACGCTTGAACTTGAAAACGAAGATGAGAGCTGTGGCGAAGAAACCTGCTCCGTTGAGCTTATTACCCACGAACACCACCATCATCACCATTGAGTTGAAAATTCTATATCAAAGCGAAAGGGGCTGCCTTGAACAGTCCCTTTTGTCAATTATTCAGGTTATGTCAGACTTTTGTAATTGTCTGCAAATTTTTCGCTCCATACAGTTTCTATTTCTTCTCGCCACTGAATCGCTTTTTCTTTAATCTCGTTGCAAAGCTCGGGCAATTCGTTGCAAAGATTATGCTTTTCGCTCGGATCGCTTTCAAGGTCAGAAAGAAAAACCTCCGCTCTCTGTTCTTCGCCCTCAACAAGCTGACCGTTGAGCACGAGCTTATATTTTCCTTTTCTTGCGGCAGTCTGACCCTCCATTTCCCAGAAAAGATATTCGTGCTCTGCGGTTCCCGTTCCATCAATCATCGGCACAAGACTCATACCGTCAAGCTCGTATTCATCGGGGTTGCCTCCGCAAAGCTCAAGAATGGTCGGAAAAACGTCGGTTGAAATATGCGGCGCATCTTCAACTGCTGTGTTTGTTCTGCCGTACCAGCTGAGAATGGCGGGGATTCTTATTCCGCCTTCAAAAAGGCTGAATTTGTGACCGCTGAAAACACCTGCGGTACCGCCGTAATAATAATCCTGTGTGCCGTCAAGCCAATTTCGTGATTCTCTTGACGGACCGTTGTCACTCTGAAAATAAATGATTGTGTTTTCAAGAAGTCCCTGACGGATAAGCTCGTTTCTGATTTCGCCCACACCGTCGTCAACCGCACTTATCATAGCTGCCATAATCTGTCTGTCTTTTGAAAGATACGGAAATCTTTTTATGTATTTTTCGGGTGCGTGCATCGGGTAGTGGGGAGCGTTGTATGCAACGTACAGAAGAAACGGCTCATCGCAGTGATTCTGAATGAATTCAACGCTTTTGCGTGTGATTCTTTCGGTCATATATTCACCGTTTTCATAAACCTCTTCGTTGTTTTCCCAAAGGTCATGGGTTGGGTTTGTGTTGCCGTCTGCCATGCCCCAATAGAAAATGTGGGAATAATAATCTATGCAGCCTGCAAGGAAACCCGAAAACTCATCAAAGCCGTTTGAATTCGGGCGGCATTCCTCTTTTAGACCAAGATGCCATTTGCCCATAATACCCGTTTTGTAGCCAAGCTTTTTGAGAGCGGTTGCAATTGTGGGTACTTCGGGCGTAAGACCCGATGCCCTGCGGTGACCTGCAAGAATGGCTCTGACACCTGCATTGCCGGGATATCTGCCCGTGAGCAACGATGCTCTTGACGGCGAACAAACAGGGGAGGCGGAATACATTGAAGAAAATCTTATTCCGTCCTGCGCAACGGCATCAATGTTCGGTGTTCTGAAATCGGTTGCACCCATGCAGCTTAAATCGCCGTAACCCTGATCGTCTGTCATTATGATAATTACGTTAGGCTTGTTCAATTCAAAAACCTCCGTTTTATGTAACTGAAATTCAACATAATTATAACAGACAGTTTTCTTATTTACAACGAACAAATTCGATTTGATTTGACTGCTTTTGACGTATCTGTGATTTTTACTAATTTTATATAGCGGAAAAACGTGATTTTCAGCTGAATAGAAGTATTGACAAATTGTTGAGTTGTGATATAATGTATGAAAATAAATGTTAACTAATGGAACCAGCTGTCTGCAGAGGATGTTGGTTCCTTTATGCTTTTTTAGGGAAAAATATAACAAATATAAAGACCGAAAAGGAGACTTGGTTATGGAAATGCAACTTCAGGAACTTATTGAGCAGATTAAAAAAGACGGTGTTGAAGCGGCTGAAACTCAGGCTGATGCAATCGTTGAATCTGCAAAAGCCGAAGCTGAAAGAATCATTGCCGATGCACAGGCTAAAGCTGACAAGCTTATGGCAGACGCAAAAGCAGAGAACGAAAAAACCGTTAAATCGGGTGAGGATGCAATCCGTCAGGCAGGCAGAAACCTGCTTATCTCCTTCAGAGAAAGCGTTTCAAGAGAGCTTAAAGCAATTGTCGGCGAAAAGGTAAACGGTGTTTACTCTTCAGATGCGTTTGCAAAGCTTGTTATCAATGCCGTTGAATGCTGGGCAGGAAAGCCTGAAGCCGAGGATATATCCGTAATTCTGAACAACAGTGACCTTGAAAAGCTTGAAGAAGCGCTGCTTGCAGAGCTTAAGGCAAAAATGCTAAAGGGCGTCACTCTTAAAGCAAACGATAATTTTGACGGCGGCTTCCGTATTGCCGTTAATAACGGTGCGGTTTATTACGATTATTCTGCCGAGGCTGTAACCGATATGCTTTCAGGCTATCTCAGTCCCAGAGTAACCGCCCTTCTGAAAGAGGCTGAATAATTATGGCTGAATATTATCTGATATCACAGCTGCCGTCGCTTGACGGCATAAGCGAAAATACGCCTCTGCCAATCACGCAGGAGCGTTTTGCCGAGCTTTGCGACGGACTTCTCGGCAAAAAAATACAGAATGAGCTTAATAAAGTTTCCGTTATTCCGTCAAGAAATCCGCAAAAAACTTCGTCGCCGCTGCTTGAAAAGTGGAACGGATTTGAGCGCAATCTGCGCCTTGCGCTTGCAAAGCTCCGTGCAGAAAAAATGAATAAGCAGTTTGATTCCGAGGTTCAGTTTTTTTCTGCCGAAATAATGCAGGCGGCACGCACGGCTATTGAAATCGAAAGTCCTATGGAAGCGGAAAAATTTCTTAACCGATGCCGACTTGATTTTCTTGAAACGCTCAGACCGACGGATTCTTTTTCCGAAGAGTTTTTATTTTACTACGGTCTTAAGCTCAGGCTGATTGAACGTATAAGAAAGTTTGATGCGGCAAGCGGAGAAGCCGCATACAGAAATATCTATGACTCCATTATGAACAAAGACAGAACGGAGGTTATAAAATGACCGAAAATACAGGTAAGGTAGTAAGTGTTAACGGTAACCTTGTTTCCGTCAGCTTTGAAGGCAACGTTTCAATGAACGAAATTTGTTTTGTAAACGTTGGCGAAACAAAGCTCAAGAGCGAGGTTATCCGTATCAGAGGAAATATTGCACAGATTCAGGTGTACGAAATGACAGGCGGCATCAAGTGCGGTGATATCGTTGAATTTACGGGTGATATGCTTTCCGCACAGCTCGGTCCGGGTCTGCTCGGTCAGGTTTATGACGGCTTGCAGAATCCTCTGCCCGTGCTTGCAAAGCAGGCAGGCTGGTTCCTTGAAAGAGGAATTTATGCCGACGGTCTTGACGCCGAAAAGAAATGGGAATTCACACCCACTGCAAAAATCGGCGATTCTCTTCGTGCAGGCGAATATATAGGTACAGTTCCCGAAGGACCTTTTACTCACAAGATTTTTGTTCCGTTCTATCTGCTCGGCAACTATACTCTCAAGTCAATCGTTGATAAGGGCGAATACACTGTCAGCGAAACCGTTGCAGTTCTTGCTGATGAAAGAGGCAGAGAGATACCGGTTTCAATGTCGTTCAGATGGCCCGTTAAAAGAGCCGTCAAGTGCTACACAGAAAGACTTGCTCCCGTTGAAACAATGGAAACAAAGGTTCGCCTTATCGACTCATTCTTCCCAGTCGCAAAGGGCGGAACCTACTGTACTCCCGGTCCTTTTGGTGCAGGCAAAACCGTTCTTCAGCACACAACTTCAAAATATGCCGACGTTGATATCGTTATTATCGCAGCCTGCGGCGAGCGTGCAGGCGAGGTTGTTGAAACAATAACAGAGTTCCCCGAGCTTACAGATCCCAGAACAGGTCGTTCGCTTATGGAACGAACAATCATCATCTGCAACACCTCTTCAATGCCCGTTGCATCCCGTGAAGCGTCGGTTTATACCTCGGTAACCCTTGCCGAATACTACCGCCAGATGGGTCTCAACGTTCTTCTTCTTGCCGATTCAACCTCACGTTGGGCACAGGCTCTGCGTGAAATGTCGGGCAGACTTGAAGAAATTCCCGGCGAAGAAGCTTTCCCTGCTTATCTTGAATCTTATATTGCCGCTTTCTATGAAAGAGCAGGCTACGTTCTTCTTCCCGACGGCAGCAAAGGCTCCGTTACAATCGGCGGCACTGTTTCACCTGCAGGCGGTAACTTTGAAGAACCCGTTACTCAGGCAACACTTAAAGTTGTCGGTGCGTTCCACGGTCTTTCGCGTGAACGTTCCGATGCAAGAAAATATCCTGCAATCGATCCGCTTATTTCGTGGTCAAAATATAAAACCGTTACAGACGCAGACAAATCCGATTTCTGCAAAAATATCCTTACAAGCGGTGACGAAATCGGCTCAATGATGAAGGTTGTCGGCGAAGAGGGCACAACCATTTCGGACTATATTGTTTATCTTAAATCCGAAATGCTTGACTCCGTTTATCTCCAGCAGAACTCCTTTGATTTGATTGATGCAAACTGCGGCAAAGAACGCCAGCGCTACGTTACCGACAAGCTGGTTTGCGTTCTCGGCAGTGAATACTCTCTTGATAATAAAGATGATGCTCGCAGCTTCTTCAACCGTATGCGTCAGAAGTTCATCGACTGGAACTATACGGAATTTGAAAGCGAAGCCTTTGCAAAGGCTGAAGCTGAAATTGATGCAATATACGCAGAAGGCTGCGGCAGATTAAGCCGTGAAGCAGAGCTTTTATTGAAGGCAGGTGATTGAGAATGAACAAAGTTTTTAATAAAATTGAATCCATTACGGGTAACGTTATTACCGTCAGAGCAGACGGCGTAAAATATCACGAGCTTGCACAGATAAACACCCGTTTCGGCAAATCACTTGCCGAAGTCAACAAAATTGACGGTGACCTTGTTTCGCTTCAGGTTTTTGCAGGCGGTCAGGGTATTTCAACGGGCGACGAGGTTCGTTTTCTCGGTCACGAAATGCGTGTTTCTTTCAGCGAGGATCTGCTTGGCAGAATCTTCAACGGTTCGGGTGAACCCAGAGACAAAGGTCCTGCACTGACAGATAATATGAAAACAATCGGCGGACCCTCCGTTAACCCCACAAAGCGTATTCTTGCAAACCGTATGCTCAGAACAAATATCCCGATGATTGATATGTTCAACACTCTTGTTGTTTCTCAGAAGCTTCCCATCTTCTCAATTTCGGGTGAGCCTTATAACAAGCTTCTTGCCAGAATTGCTCTTCAGGCTGAAGCTGACGTAATTGTTCTTGGCGGTATGGGTCTTAAATATGATGACTTCCTCTATTTCAAGGAGGAACTTTCAAACGGCGGAGCATTGAGCAAAACCGTTATGTTCATTCACACTGCATCCGACCCGACGGTTGAATGCATGATGATTCCCGATATGGCTCTTGCCGTTGCGGAACAGTTTGCTTTGCAGAACAAAGACGTTCTTGTTCTTTTGACTGATATGACAAACTTTGCCGATGCAATGAAAGAAATTGCCATCACTCAGGAACAGGTTCCCTCAAACCGCGGCTATCCCGGCGACCTTTATTCGCAGCTTGCTTCGCGTTACGAAAAGGCTGTTGACTTTGACGATTCAGGTTCGGTTACCGTTCTTGCGGTAACAACAATGCCCGGCGACGACGTAACACATCCCGTTCCCGATAACACGGGATATATCACAGAGGGTCAGTATTACCTCAAGGGCGGCAGAATAGAGCCTTTCGGTTCGCTTTCACGTCTTAAGCAGAACGTTAACGGCAAAACACGCAAGGACCACCGTGCGCTTATGGATGCAATGATCCGTTTGTATTCCTCTTACAAAGAGACTCTCGAAAAGAAGAATATGGGCTTTGCAATGACACGCTGGGATGATAAGCTTCTCAAATACGGTCAGCTTTTTGAATCAGAGCTTATGGATTTGTCGGTCAACCTTTCTCTTGAAGAAGCGCTTGACCTTGGCTGGAAAATCCTTGCAGAATGCTTCGAAAAGGATGAAACAGGTATAAAGTCAGACCTTACAGATGAATTCTGGCCTGTAGGTTAAGGGGGTAAGGTTTTTGGCAAAAATCAAACTGACTAAAAATGAGTTAAAGATACAAAAAGATGCCCTCAAAATGTATCGGAGATATTTGCCTACTCTGACACTCAAAAAACAGCAGCTTCAGGCCGAAATACGCATCATTGAAGCCAAAGCCGAAACGGTAAAAAAAGCAAGGCAGGATCTTGAAAAAGGTTTCAGCACCTGGATTGCCGTTTTCAGCGAAACAGACGCTTTCCCCGACGGAATAATCACCGTCAGCAATATCCGTAAAGGCTACGGCAATATTGCAGGCGTAACAATTCCCGTTTATGAGGGTGCGGATTTCGCCCGTGGAGATTATGATTTATATGAAACGCCGCTCTGGGTCGATATTGCCGCCAACCATATGGAAAAGGCAATGTCGCTTGACCTTGAGGCGGAGGTGTTGGATGAGCAGGTAAGGCTGCTTGAAAAGGAGCTTCGTGCAACCTCGCAGAGAGTCAACCTGTTTGAAAAGGTCAAAATCCCCGAAACAGAGGAGAATATCAAAAAGATTTCGATTTATATGGCTGACCAGCAGGTCAGCGCCGTTGTACGCTCCAAAATTTCAAAGCGTAAAATAGCGGCACGCGGCGATGCATCTTCAGAAACGGAGGTGTACGCATTATGATAGTTAAAAATCCGAAACGCTCAGAAAGCTCCGCAAGCTCGGCATTCTTCACATTGAATCGGTTGAAGGTTCGGGCAAAAAGCTTGAAGAGCTCAAAGAAAGAGTTTCTCTGCTTGAAAGTGCGCTTTTCAGTGTGTCGGATAAGAAAAACAAAAAGGTTAAGCAAAAGAGCCTTGATGCAGAAAAGGCGTATGCCGTTTCGCGTGAGATTGTTGCTCTTTGTGAAGAGAAAAAGCAGCTTCTTGCAGAGCGCATTTCTTTGACTGCCGAGCTTGAACGCCTTTCAGGTTGGGGCGAGCTTGATCCCGAAAAGCTTGCAGCACTGGCGGAAAAGGGCATAGACATTGCTCTTTATGAAATGCCCAAAGCCGAATATGAAAATCTTGGCGAAAATGTAAGAACGCTCAGCCTCCAGAAAACAAAGGCAACCGTTAAATTCGTTTTAATCAGATCAGGTCTTGACGGTGAAGATGAGGCCGTTGAATCAATAAAGGCGTTCCGCTTTGAAATGCCGCAGAAATCAACGGCTGAAATCAAACAGTGTATCGGAAGCACAAACAACCGTATCAGCGGAATTGATGAAGAGATTTCATCCTTTGCCGATTGTGCCGACGGTATCAAAAAGGCAATCAAGGCTTGCGAAAAAGAAATTGAGTTTGAGGTTTACGCAACGGGTATGGCAAACGAAAAGCTCTCGGCTGACGGCAAAGCAGACGTTTCGGTTGCTTACTTTACAGGCTACGTTGAAGAAGAAAATCTTGAGAGCCTCAAGCAGGCGGCAAAAGAGAATAATTGGGGACTTATTGCCGAAGAACCCACACAAGAGGATAACGTTCCCACCAAGCTCAAAAACAATAAGTTTGTCAGCCTCATTTATCCGCTGACTGACTTTCTGGGCACCGTTCCCGGATACTTTGAATATGATATTTCGGGTTGGTTCCTCGGCTTTATTCTTGTTTTCTTCGGCATCATCTTCGGCGACGGCGGCTACGGTTTGCTGATAACTGCCGTTGCGGGTGCGCTGATTGTAAAATCGGTTGTATCAAAGAAAAAAGTTCCGCCCGCATTCCTGCTTGTCGGTCTTTTCGGACTTTCAACAATTGTTTGGGGTACACTCACTTGCACGTGGTTCGGTCTTTCGCCCGAGCAGTTGCCTGTGTGGCTTCAGAGATTGTCTGTGCCCGTTATTTCAAACGTTTATTCCGAAAGAATATGGTATCCGCCCTGGACAAACGGCGAATACGGTCTCACAACCGCACAGAATCTGCAGATTTTCTGCTTCTCGCTGGCTCTTGTTCAGCTTACCGTTGCACATCTTAAGGTTGCCGCGCGAAACAGAAAGTCAATCAGGATTCTTGGCGATTTCGGCTCAATAATGCAGCTTTTCGGTATTTTCTACGTTGTATTGAGCTTTGTCGTAAACGGCTCGGTGTTCCCGTTCGGTCTTGTGCTTGGCGGTATCCCCGTCGGTACGGTTGCACTAGTTATGGTTATTGCAGGCTTTGTTTTGAGCTTCGTATTCTCAAACTATGAGGGAAGCGTTATCAAGTCTGTTCTTGAAAGCCTGAAGAACATTGTTTCCGTTCTTCTCGGCGTCGTAAACGTTTTTTCTGACATAGTTTCGTATATCCGCCTCTGGGCGGTAGGTCTTGCCGGTGCGGCAATATCCGCAACCGTTAACGAGCTTGCAGGACCTTTGCTCGGCAACTTTATGTTTATGATAATCGCAATCGTGCTTCTTGTGTTCGGTCACGGACTTAATATGATTCTGAACGTTCTGTCCGTTATTGTTCACGGAATCAGACTCAACACTCTGGAATTTTCATCGCATCTTGATATGTCCTGGAGTGGTCATAAATTTAAACCTTTTGAAGAACAAATTGAAAGTTAAGGAGAATAGTTATGAATTTTGGACAGTTAGCAACAGCTCTGGCAATGGGTATTGCCGCAACAGGCTCTGCAATCGGCATCGGCATTGCAGGTCAGGCTTCAATCGGCGCTTGGAAAAAGTGCTATATGAGCAACAAAGCAGCACCTTTCATTCTTACCGTTTTCGCAGGTGCTCCTCTTACACAGACAATCTACGGCTTCCTTCTTATGCAGCAGATGGCAGGCGCAGACAAAGATCCCTCGTTCCTCTTCGGTCTTGGTATTGCTTCGGGTCTTGCAATGGCGGTTTCCGCTTTTGTTCAGGGTAAAGCAGGTGCTGCAGGCGCAGATGCTCTTGCTGAAACGGGCAAAGGCTTTTCGCAGTATATCACGGTAGTCGGTCTTTGCGAAACAGTTGCGCTTTTCGCACTTGTTTTCAGCATGGTCGCCCTCGGCTAAACCGTTTTTGCACATAATATAAAGTATTAAAATAAGCCATACAGGTTGATTTCAAATCAGCTTGTGTGGCTTTTTTGCGCTAACAAAACTTTAACAAAATTTAAACAACCGTGAAATAAATCTTGAAAAGTTTGCAAACAACGGGTGACTATAATGAGCTTGTAAATCAAACACAAAGGAGTTAACAAAAATGAACAGAAACGACAAAGAATTCATCGTAAACAAAATCAGAACTCAGTACACGGAAACAGAAAGCACACAGCTTGATAAGCTCAGAGCGCTTGATGCAAAGGTCAAGAAGCCTGTCAACGTTTTTGCCTACGTTTTCGGAAGCATAGCTGCAATCATTATGGGCACGGGCATGAGCCTTGTTATGACAAACATCGGTGAAATTGTCGGCATTTCAAACCCGATGGTTTACGGCATTGTAATCGGTGTTGTCGGTATGCTTATGGCGATTGTGAACTATCCCATTTATAAAAAAAGACTTGCTTCGCGCCGTAAAAAGTACGCAAAAGATATTATCGCTCTCAGCGACGAAATAATGAAAGGATGATTTGTTGTGTCAGTTAAAAAGTTTTTTCAGAATGCGTTCTCGGATATGAAAGAAAGCGCAAAGGCACAGCACGAGGTTGATAAGGCAAATCTTGCTGCAGCAAAGGCTGAATCAAAAGCACAATGGGAAGAAGCAAAGGCAATGGGCAAACCCGAAACCCGCAAAGCAGCAATGCAGGCTGAGCGTGATGAGCAGATTGCACAGGCAAAACAGCGTCAGGCAGATGCTCAGGCACGCATTGATGCCGCAAAGGGTAACAAATAATTTTTTTCTTAAGCAACACTCAAAAAGCAATATTGAAACAATAAAGCCACCCCTTCCGATGCTGAAATAAGCACCGAAAGAGGTGGTTTATTCTTATTGCTCTAAAGGGCATATTTTTATCGGATGCTTCGGGTCAGCGTGTACTGTATTTTTGCCGAAAACAACGTTTTCTGTTTTTATCAGAACCTCAGGATAAACGATATTATCCGCTTTCTGTACGGCATCAAAGCAAAGCCTTGAGTTTTTGAAATCTGTGTTTTTAAGCGTTATGTTTTCCGAAGGATAAGTTGAATGTAACAGAATATCCACGTCATTTTCAACAACGACGTTATCAAGCGTGATTCCGCTTTGAGGCGTGCACACACAGCCTGGGTAATAACTTCGTGCATAGGTGTCGTAATTAAGACTTATTGCAATTCCCGTGCCGCGCTTTTTCTGAAGGGTGCAATTCCGTATTGTGATATTGCGGCAGCCGCAGTCAAGTTCTTCCGTATCACGCACGGCAACCCAGTTGATGCCGTCATATTCTGCAATTCCCTTTTCGTGGCAGGGCGGGGTGTCTGAAGTGTAAAGCTTTCCGTCTTTCGGATTCATCAGAACACGGTATGTTTTGCCGTTAACCGCAACGGTGTCCGAGTGCTGAACCTGCATTCCTTTGTACCATCTGCACCAGGCACCGCCGAGAATTCTGCAGAAAAATCCTGTTGTTGAGTTATCATCCAAATCTATACAGTTTTCGATTATTCCGTTTTCAATCCAACCCACGTGAGTGTTTGAGGTCGCGTAATCAAAAGCGTTGAGCGCAATCGGGTCATCGAACGTGCGGAACCTGCCGTTTCTGATAACAAATCCGTCGCCCCAACCAAGATGAACACCGTCTTTGTTTCCTGTTACGTATAAATCGTTGAGAACAATGTTTTTGAAAGCGCTGACCTGAATTGCATAGTCCTTTTCAAGCAACCCGTGGCACTCAAAGCCGTCAATTATCAGATCTTCAACGTAAATCATTGCAACCTGTGCACGCAGTCCTGCAATACGGCTGTTCACACCGAAGTCGTTGCTTTCAATGCCGTTACATTCAAGATGCAATCCGATAATTTCGATGTTTCGGTTGTATTCGCCGTTAATAGCGCCTTTATTGATAAATGCATTGCCGTTAATGCCTGTCACGCTTGCCTCACGCTGAAGAATAACACCTTCACGGAACACAAGCTTTGTGTTATCACCGATTTCAATTTGTTCGGAAATTTTATAAATGCCCGAAGCTCTGATTTCAATTTCTCCGCCGCCGTCAATTGCTTTCTGAAGAGCTTCGGAGTTTTTATATGCACTGTTTTCGGGTAAAAAACCGTATTCGTTAGTGTTAATCATAGCGTTTATCCTACCAATTAAAGTTTTTCTGACTGTTTTACAAATTGGAATTTGTCAATCGTTTCTTTCTGTGCCGTCAAATGCATTTCGTTCAACATAAGCCATAATTGTATTATTTCTCCAAGCATGTCCTACCAGTAGCAACAACATAGCGGCGGCAACAAGAAAGGGTAGGGTTAAAATAATACCCATAACAAGAACTGTGATAATCCCTATGCCCCAACAACACATAGCAGCAATATGTTCTTTCAACCACTTTTTCTTATAAAAAGCTATTTTTTCCTTAAGAGTAAAACTACTCGCTTTGACGACTTGTCTAAGATTTTCTTCTGCTGCTACTTTGTACTCTTCCTGAGTTAGTCTCTTTCCACTCAAAAGTTCGTTAATACTAACATCAAATAGTTTACTCATAGATAACAGCATTTCAGCCGAGGGTAAATATGTTCCTGTTTCCCAACGTGATATTGTTTTGTTAGTTACGCCTATTATTTCGCCTAGCTTTTCCTGAGAAAGTTCGTGTTCCTTTCTAAGTTGTGCTATAAACTTTCCTATCTGTACTAAATCCAATTGATTCACCTCCAAGAATGTTATAGCAAACATTTACCTTTCTGTCTTTACCATAAATAGCGAATGATTAGACATTCTTTTTGATCTCACAATTTGCTTTGTAAATTCTTATTTATCGAACACATTATACCACCCGCACTGATAAAATCAACAGCTTTCAATCTGTTGAATCGGAAATTTCAGTTTGATTGAATTGAAATAACCTTTCAAATGATTTCAGTTCGTTTTTGGCACTTATCGTTATGGAATTTAAATACAAAACGTAAAAGATAATTTGAAAAATAATTGATTTTGTTTTCGGTTTGATGTAAAATCAATTCAACAAAAATCTGAAAGCCTGTGAAAGAATGTCAAAAAAAGAAATTTTTAAAAGATACATACTGTTTGTAATCAGCTTGTTCTTCTGCGGAGTGGGCATTGCGTTAACAAAGCACGCTGAGCTTGGAGTTTCGCCCATTTCGTCGCTTTCAAACGTTATCAGCATAAAGTTTGATTTCATTTCATTCGGAAACTGGCTGATTGTTTCCAATCTGGTTTTGCTTCTCGGTCAGATAATTCTTCTCAGGCGTAATTTCAAACTCATCCAGCTTATGCAGATTCCCCTTTCGTTTATATTCGGATATTTTACGGATTTCGGTCTGTGGATGATAAAAGATATACCGAATGAAAACTATATTATCCGTCTGCTGCTTGTCTTCTCAGGAATAGTTTTTATCGGATTCGGTATTTCTTTGGGTGTCATTGCAGACGTTGTTCTCAATTCGGGGGAAGGATTCGTAAAAGCCCTTTCAGACGTTACAAAAAAAGATTTCGGGTCAGTCAAGATTATTTTTGACGTTTCGTGTGTGCTTTTGTCAATCGTGCTTTCGCTTCTGATGTTTGACGGCAAGCTTCTCGGAACAAGAGAAGGAACAATCATTTCTGCCGTTTTTGTAGGTGTAGCGGTGAAGATATTCAAACCCATTCTTCAGAATCCGTTAACAAAAATACTGATAAAATAAAAAGCTGCGGTTGTTGTCGGACAGCCGCAGTTTTTGATTATATATGTTTGTTTCGCTTCGGTTTAATTTATTCGGACTTATCCTTTTTCCACCTGCCGGAGAAATAGAAGATGAGACCTATTACCAAAGGCATATAGCCTGCAAGAGCGTCGCCGTACCAGAAACCTCGGCAACCCATACCGACCGCAAAACCAAGCAGAGCTGAAATTCCGATTCGGCTAATCAAACCGTCAATGATTGCAACGGCAAAGTTCAGTTTGGCGTTGCCTGAACCGTTCATAAGCGAAAAGCTCACAGAACGTGTGGCGGAGCCGTACATATTGAGGATTGCCGGAAGAACAACTATGGACGCTATGGCAAGCACTTCCTCGTCGCCTGTGAACATTCTTAAAATTGGTTCGGAAAAGAAAAACAACGTAACGGCAAGGAGCGTGGATATAAGAACACTGCTGTAAAAAACAACTTTCATTATTTTTGGTACACGGTCATATTTTTTTGCGCCAAGACTCTGACCGACCATTGTGCTGCCTGCAGTTGTGAACGACTGAGAAACAATGCCGATCATCATATTGATTTTGTTGTAGAGTCCCGAGAGTGCCGAAAAGACAACGCCGTAAAGATTAATCCACGATGTAAGAACGATCTTTGAAAGGTTGATGGCTGCCGATTGGATTGCCATAGGTACGCCGAGAGCCACCAGCTTCCTGAATGCCTTCGGGTCGATTCTGAAAGAGTCGGGTTTGAAGTCAAAACCAAAGCTTTCTTTTTTGATGAACAAATATATGAATGCAATAATGAAGCTTAATCCCTGCGAAATCACGGTTGCCAGTGCCGCACCGAAAACCTTCATATCCAGACCTGCAACAAACCACAGGTCAAGTGCAATGTTAACCACTGCAGCAATGGCAATAAAAACAAAAGGTCGGCGGCTGTCGCCCATACCGCGAAGAATTGCGCTTATGATATTATAGCCGTAAATGAAGAACAAGCCGAAAATGCAGGTAACGGTATAGTCCATTGTGTAAGCGTAGGATTCGGCAGGCGTGTTGAGCAAATCAAGCATCAGGTTGCGTATGAAATAGCAACCAACGGAAATTACAACCGATATCCCCAGAAGAAACGTGAACATAGTACCGATTGTCTTTTGAACGGCGTCCATACGCTTTGCGCCTACGTCCTGCGAAATAAGCACCTGTCCTGCAGAAGAGAAACCCATTGCTACAAAGGTGAGCAGATGCAGAACGTCGCCGCCGATAGAAACGGCTGACATACCGTCGCCGCCGATATACTGTCCGACAACGATCATATCAACAATATTATATACAGCCTGAAGCGCATTTGAAACAAATAACGGAAATGCGAATTTGAGGAGCAGCTTGGTGACACTGCCGTTTGTAAGGTCGGTGACCATAGTGGATTTTTGCTTTGACATATCTTTCCTCTTTTATTTAACACTGAATTATCGTGCTAATTATATCATAAATTCAACAAAATTCAACCTGATTTTATCCCGATTATTTCAAACCGCACAAGTGTTTCTGAAACTGTGTCAGAATTGGAAAGATTTTTTCTGCACTGTTGAAACCCAATCTGTCGGCAGGGGACAGAGCAAAAACAAAACCACCTCAACCGATGCCAAGCACCGAAATGAGGTGGTTTAATGTTTTGATTTAGTGAACTATGAACTGAGAATCGGCAATTTCAGCAATTTCTTCAGCTGTGGTTGCGTTATTCATCTTATCGGCAATCTTGCTTCTTCTTTCGCGAAGCTCGTTATACATAAGATTACGCTTGTCTGCTGAAAGGGGATAGAAGAATTTCGGAATAATGCCGAGGCTGCTGGTAATAATCGGAATACCGGTTCCGAGAGCGAAAATCCACCATTTTGTTTTGTAGGACTGCGTTCCGATTTTAAGACCCTGAACATAGCCGATTTTCTTGAGAACTATGCTGTTTATACTGCCCATAATAGCCTGTTGCAGCTTTGCTATTGTTGACTGTGCAACGCCTATCATAGCTTCTGCACGGTAACCGTTTTTCCATTCGCAGTAGTCCATTGATTCGTTGCTGATTTCGGCAGGAATAACTCGTCGCAGACCGTAGACGCACATTTCAAATATTTCTTCAATACCCATCAGCGGCAGGATGATACCTTTTCGCATAAAGTTCTTGTTGATTGAACCTATGCCGAAAACAACCATCCACAGCATATCTGTCCAGGCGTCTTCGAGAATCCAGAGAGCCTTTGTCGAGAACCGCTTTCTGAGAGGTTCAACAAAACTGTAGCTGATAAACTTGATGGGGAATGCGGGGATACCGACAATGGTTTTCCAGGTAATCGAACCGATAACGTCGATATAGAAGTTGGTTCTGCTTGAACCGATGCTGAATCCCGAAAGGAAGGATGAAAGAACCTGAATAAACATCGGCTTGTTTGTTACGATAGCTTTCAGACCTTGAATAACGCTCGGCTTTTTGATGGTCTGCGCAACTCTTTCTCTTGTTGTGAGGAAGAAAAAGAGACAGAACGCCGCACCGAGAACGGAAAATGATACGCCGAATCCCGCAAAGAGTTTCGGAAGCTTGATTTTTACCTTGTCGTTTATTACAAGGTCATAAATAACACCGAAAACCTGTTTGGGTATATCTTCCACGAAATGTGACATCAGGTTTGCCGTTGCAATAAGCCTTGAACGGTCTAACGGTTCAGGCGTTATGGTGGAGCCGAAACCTGCACGGGCAACTGAAGTGAATGTGTTAGCTGTTTCCGTGATAATAGACATTGCGAAATAGAATATCCATTTGGGAAGATAGTTTGCGGGGGTATCAGGGAACATAAACGGAACAAGCCAGTACCAAAGACCTAAAATAGTAAGAGGCAGCTGACCGAGAAGAAGATAGGGTCTGAATTTACCCCAACGTGTTCTTGTTTTTTCAACAATAACACCGATAAACGTGTCGTTAAAAGTATCCCATACAGTTGCAACAATGTTCTGAATTGCAAGATAGCTGAAATCAATTTTAACAACGTCATAAATATATCGGTCTTTGAAATCGTTGATATTCAGGCTTGCTGCCGTATCTTCAAGAACATAAGCAATGGTTTCTTTGGCACCGACAAAACGTCTGTTTTTAAGAAGTACAGATTTATCAGTTGTTTCAACTATTTCTCTTTCTGTAGACACAATATCACCCGACTTTCTGATAGTTTTATAATTTTAATATTTTTACCGCAACTCCGATCAGAACAGAGTCTTTGTGCCTGCGCAGCTGTAATCCCAGGGTTCAAAGCCGCATTCAAGAGCAGGGCTGTTGAGCGCAAGGGTGAAATCACGGTTTTCAGGATCTTTAAACAAGGGGTCTGCGAAAACGGCATTGTTGTAATATCCGCGTAATGACATAATTACCATTGACTTTCTTTCAGAGATGTTCATTGAGTCGCCCGAATAAACGTTTCCGCCGCGCTTATAATCCCAATAAGCGTTGCTGTCATCAACAAACCAGTCGGGGTCAGTTGTGAGAGCATACATTGTTGCATTGTCCGTAACAAAGATGTTGTTAGTAAGTGTGAGCGAGTTGTGCTCTTCGTTTTTTGATATCCTGAATGCACCTTCGCCGCCGAAAGCAAAAATATTGTTTCTTACAACGTTGTCTTTGCCGTAGTGCTGATGGAAGGTCTGCGATGAACAATCATAAACGAGGTTTTTTTCAACCAGCATTCCGCTTGAGCCTTCGTCAAGATAAATTCCCCAGCCGCCGTATCCGTATCTGCCTTCGTCACAGCCGACGTTATAAATAACGTTTCCGCTTATAACAGTATCGGGCTGAATACCGAGCGTATAGATTGCACCCATATCGGAAAGCCAGCCGTTGCCGATATCATAAATAAGATTATCGCAGATTTTTATGTTATTGGTTGAGTTAGCCGAATATCCCCAGTTCCAGCCAACGGAAATACCGGTATACCAACCGTCGTGAATTTCGTTGTTTGAAAGGTTGCAGTCGATTGCGTGAGTAAGGAGAATTCCGATAGCGTTGTTGAAAATCCTGCCGTATTTGTTTATGTGACAGTCTGTGATGTTGATATTCTTTGTTGTTGCAGGTACAACAAAATCGCCATGGATGAAAACTGCGTTTGCACCGATTTCATTGAACATACAACTTGTGACGTTGCAGTTTTCCGATGCTTTGTCAAACTTGACTGCGGTGTACGATATGTTTTCAAATCTGCAATCGGTGAAGTTTATATCTGATGATGAAGAAATATAAATTGCTGCAGGTACCTCAAACGCAGCCTGCGGATGATCCGCTCCGTATTTGATAGTATCATATAAAGGGTGCGAGACGGGAAAAGCCTTACCCGTGTGAGTACCGTCCACGTGATTCCAGTCTGTGTTTTCAAAGTTGATGCCTTGGAAAGAAACGTTTTCTGCACCGTTTAAAGTGAGGAGCTGTTCGTTAACACCTGCATAAAGCACAGTGTTTTCTACTGTGTCACCGTCCTGCGGAATGTAATAAAGCTTTTCTTCACTTCTGTCAAGATACCATTCGCCGGGGAGAGAAAGAGTTTCTTTGACGTTTTCAAAAATGTAATTGTCATCAACTCTTATTCTCATTGCCGAAGGCTTGGTTACCTGAATTCTTCCTGTTTCCGTATTGACGGAGTGAACAGGAAGAAGGTCATCACGCCAGAAATGCATTATTCTTACGTCAACGTCAGCGGGATTTTCAAAATCAATGACGTCATTTTTGTCGGCGTAGAAAGCCAATGCAAAGGTAAAGAATTCGGGAGCGTGTGAGCCGGCAATCGATTCGTCGGCAAGAGGTTCTCCCGAAACCTTCAAAAGACCTGTTTTGGGGTAATTTGAGCGTGAAAGTCTTTCTCCGTCTTTGAAAAGTGAACGGAAATAATCGTCGTCACTTTCAACGGGCACGTCGGTCACAAACGCATTTACACCGTTAATCTCGGTTTCGCTCCAATTGCCGCTGATTTCCTTTGAACCCGAGAAAACAACCTCTTCGTCAGGATAAGAACGGTAAAGAACGTTGCCTCTGTCTTCGGCGGTGAATTCAACTGTATTCTCAATAAAATACGTTCCTTCTCTGAACCAAACGGTAATTGATTCATCAGAGGTGTTGCTCTTAATGAGTTCTTTTGCTCTTTCAAATGTTTTCAAAGGAGAATCAACAGTGCCCGGATTGCTGTCGTCTCCGTCAGGCGAAACAACAAGATCGTTGCGCCCCATAACAAACTCACCTTCATTAAAGGCGGTCTGTATGCGTTCCGTTGTTTCCGGAAACTCAGGTACAACGGCAGGCGGAGGACAAAAGATAGCAGTGAGCATTGTAATTAACGAAGTGAAGAATGTCACTATTTTGGTAATAACAACGTTCATAAGAGAAGCCTCACTTTCTTTCTGAGCTGTCAGAAGTGCATCGCGGAAAAACAATCAATGGGATTTGCAGAGACGTTTCTTCCGCTTATACTTCTTGCATCTTAAATTTTATCATTTTATAAAGAAAAAATAAAGGTCATTATTAGAGAAAAAAGTGTCCTTATTTGCCACAAAACGGTTGAAATGGCAACCGTAATAAGTTATACTGTATGAAGCAGGTGGTGATTATTATGAGAAAAGACCTGATAGAAAGGCTTATCAGACACACGCATGAAAATCCTTCGTTTTTGCTTGAAAACAAAAATGACGAAGAGAGAATCATCGTTGAAGGCTCAAGGTTAATGAAAAAAGAAAAGCTTATTGCGGTAAGAGCCGACACAAATACAAATCATTTTCCGGAACACAGCCACGATTACGTTGAGATTATTTATATGTATCAGGGAACAAAAACCAATATTATAAACAACGATACCGTTGTTCTTAATAAGGGTGATATCCTTTTTATGACCCAGAACTGCAGGCAGGAAACTCTGCCTTCAACCGAACAGGATATAGCGGTTAATTTTGTTGTTCTGCCTCATTTCTTTGAGAAAACTCTTGAAATGCTCAGCAGCGAGGAATCGTTGCTGCACAGTTTTATAATCCAGTGTTTGAGGGGCGATAACGGTAAATCAAGCTATCTTCATTTCAAGGTTTTGGACGTGCTGCCTGTGCAGAATCTGATTGAAAATCTTATTTGGAATTTGCTTGATGACCGTCAGGAACAACGAAATATAAATGAAACAACAATGGGTCTTATTTTGCTTCAGCTTCTCAGTCACATTGATGACCTTGATTATAACGGTGATGACAGCAGTCTTGTTTTTCACGTGCTCAAATATATCGAGGCGCATTTTGCCAACGGAAGCCTGACCGAGCTTTCGCAGATGCTTTTTTACGATTTCAACGCACTGTCAAAGCATATTAAAAAGCTGACAGGCAAAACGTATACGGAACTTGTGCAGGAAAAGAGAATGTCTCATGCCTGTTTTCTTCTTGAAAGCACACACCTTGGAATTTCGGAAATCTCGCAGCTTACAGGTTACGAAAATATCAGCTATTTTCACCGGATTTTTCGTAAATTCTACGGTATGTCGCCCAAAAAATACAGAGACAAACAGCGTAATTGATAACCGACCGAAAGGAGTGTTGTTATGAGAGTTTTGATTGCAGAAGACGAAAAGAGCCTTAACAGAATAATTGCAAAACAGCTTAAAGCGTCCGGTTACAGCGTTGATTGCGCCTTCAACGGCGAAGAAGCCTATGATTTGATAAGTATGACCGATTACGATGCTGCCGTGTTTGACGTTATGATGCCGAAAATTGACGGATTTTCTTTGCTCAGAAGAATCAGAAACGAAGGCAATAATCTTCCCGTTCTTTTTCTTACTGCCCGTGACAGCATAGAGGACAGAGTAGAAGGTCTTGACATCGGTGCCGATGATTATCTGGTGAAGCCCTTTGCTTTTGAAGAATTGCTTGCGAGAATAAGGGTTCTTATCAGAAAAAACAGCGTTTCAAATTCAAACATAATCACCGTAGCGGATTTAACCGTTGATATTTCAAGCAGAAAAGTTAAAAGAGGGGACAGCGATATTTCTCTTTCTGCAAAGGAGTATGAGCTTTTGCAGTATCTTGCCGTCAATAACGGAATTGTTCTCAGCCGCGAAAAAATCGAAGACCATATCTGGAATTATGATTATGAAGGCGGAACAAACGTTGTTGACGTTTATATCCGATATCTTCGCAAAAAGATTGATGAAGGCAATGACAAAAAGCTTATTCATACCGTCAGAGGAATGGGATACGTTCTCAGGGAGGAAAAATGAAAAAACTTTCATTTAAAATAATAACAACGCTCTGGATTACGCTTCTGATTGCCGTTGTCTGCGGTGTCAGCGTAACAACTCTTATGCTTATCAGCCGAAAAACTGCCGATGACAAGCTTAAACAGACTCTTGTTGCCGCTGCACAAAGCAACTCGGACGAAATGGAATTCAGCAACGGCATTTTCGAGGTCGAAAACGATTTTATTTATTATTCCGACGGAGTTTATTGCGACCTTTTCAGCGAAGACGGCGGATATATCGGCGGTGAAACACCGCACACGCTTATTGAATTGCCGTCTGATTTGAAAAAGGTTGTTAAAAAAACTTTTGACGGCAAAGAATATTACGTTTATTCAGAGCTTCTTGAGTTTACAAAATTTGAATATGAGATTGATATCCGTTCGGGTCAGGTGATATCTTATGAAGCCGATGTTACTCCCGTGAATGAACTTAAACCCGTTCCTTATTCCGAAACGAATTTTCAAGACGGTATAAACACAAATGAAGCAATCGAAATTGCGCTCCGCCATGCAGGAATAAAGAAAAGCGAAGCAACGGTAATCGGTGTTGAGATTCCGGCATACAGAGACAGACAGGTTTTTAAAATTGAATTTACGGCTGACAGTACGTCCTGCCAAAAAGTTTATATCCGTGCGATTTGTCCTGCTGAGGACGTTAAAACAAT
>JAGBAK010000040.1 GCA_017938985.1 Clostridia bacterium | reverse complement strand
CCATCATAAGACCTCTGCCCAGTTCAAAAATCTCGGACTCGTTGTCAAACGGATGAACGGCATACATATTATGCTCATATTTGAATGCGCATACCTCAAAGTTGCCGAGAATGCGTTTGGCATCAAGCTTTTCTGTTATTTTTGTAACCAGAACACCGAACACCGCCGCTGCCGAAAATACGGTTGAACCGAGTCCGCCCGGGTCCGCAACCGCCGCAACCGTGTTCTGAAGCAACGCCACGGCAATCGAAAAGCTTACCGCAGTATCGCTTGTTATCTTGAGTGACTTAAGCGAAGCAAAACCGTCGATAAAGCGTTTGCTGTTGATTGCCGCTGCCGCAATAAGCAGAACGGCATTCATAACGTTCACCCCAACGGAATTGCGTGCAAAAAGCTCTGTTTCAAGCGAAAGCTTTTCTGCAATTATCGGAATTAAATTTATTATTACAACAAGCAATTCGATGACGCCTGCAATAATGATGCCTTTTGTCGCATTTTTGCTGATTTCACCGAAACGGGTATAGAAAGACGTTTTTTCGTCGGGAGAAGTATATTCGTTTGCCACAGGCTTGTTTATATAATCCTGCTTTTCTTTTTCAAGTGCGATTCTGCGCTGCTCTCTGCGGCGGATCCGTTCTTCGCGCGCCTTTTCTTCCTCCGACATCTCAAAGTCGCCCTCAAACTCTTCGTCAAGGTCAACCGCGTCAATTATTCTGAAATCCCTTGCTTTCTGCTTGCGTTTTTCCCAAAGAGTCTCTTCGATATCCTCTTCGCTCGCTTCTTCGGGCAAAGCTTCGGAGGACAAATCTTCAAATCCCGTAAGCATTATCTGACCTTCAACGTCATCGGAAACGGATTCGTGCTTCTTTGAAACGGGAATAGCTCCGCCGCCGATAACTCTTGTTTTATCCTCATCCTCTGCAACAATCTTTTCAGCCTTTTCGGCGGCAAGGACTTTGGGAACAGGCTGGAAACCGACCTCATCGGGTGCGCCGCTCTTCTGAACAAGCAGACCCGGTCTGTCTACGGGACCGCTTTCTTCAACGTCAACATCAGCCGTTTTTTCAAGCTTGAGCTTTGTGAAAAAGCGTGTTCTGTAATCCTTTTCTGTTATATGTTCAGGCTGAGTTTCCTGCACAGGCTCCTCTGACCTTTCTTCTTTTTCAGGTTCATTCTGAACAGCCTCTGCAACTTTTTTCCGGAAGAATTCCAGCGCAGAAGCTTCATTTTCATTGAGCGGTGTTATTTCAGGCTCGGTTTTTTCTTCAACCGGTTCGGGGTCGGGTTCGGGATGAAGATATTTGTTGAGTTTTTCATCCTCTTCGCCCGTTTTGTCTTCGGGAACAATAACAGTTTCAATTTCAAAAACAGATTCGTCGAATTCGTTTTCTGTGTCGTAAAAAGTCTCCTGACCGTCAACCTCCGCTTCGCCCGAAGACGAGGAGATATCCTGCATCTCTTTGACCTTGTTCTCTTCGCCCATCGGTCTTATTGTAAAAAGACCCGTGTCGAACTCTCTGCCGAGGATTTTGGCAAAATCCTGAGCAGGCGTTGTTTTTTCTTCTTTTTTGGGCGGAACGTATTCTTCACCGTTGGCTTCGGCAATCAGCTTGTCAATATCGTCCAGCGACCAGGTTTTTGACGGCGATACCGACTCCGATTCTGAACTGAACTTGCCGTTTCTGACGTCTTCAAGAATGGAATCAAGCTCATTATCCGAAATAATTCTGTTGTGCTCGTTCAAAATCCTCACCTACCTGTTTTTAGCAATTTCATACATCAGAATGCCCGCGGCAACCGATGCATTGAGAGAATTTATTTTGCCCTTCATAGGCAACGATACAATAAAATCACATTTTTCTTTTACAAGACGGCTTATACCCCT
>JAGBAK010000039.1 GCA_017938985.1 Clostridia bacterium | reverse complement strand
TGACCCTTGAGGCACCAGCCGACGTTTTCAAGGTTGCCTACGCATTTGCTCTGGCGGTACATATAATAAGGTGCATATCCCCTGCCTGTCAGAGCGGACGAAGCATATTCAAGCATACGCTTTGCGGTGTTTCCGTTGGCAACGCCTGCGCCCGAAGCGTTGAGTTCGGACGAACGCTTGAGGGCAAGAGTGTGAACGGTTATGTTTTCGGGATTAAGAGCAAGAGCCGTGTCAAGGCTTGCGGCAAAATCCTCAAACGTTTCGTCGGGCAGACCTGCAATCAAATCCATATTGATGCTTCTGAATCCGTATGTCTTTGCAAGACGGTATGCCTTCAGAGCCTGCTCAACGCTGTGGTTTCTGCCGATTTTTTCAAGCGTCTGCTGGTTGAAAGTCTGCGGATTTATGCTGATTCTGTCAACGTTATGAAGCCGCAGAATACGCAGTTTTTCGGGCGTGATTGTGTCGGGTCTGCCTGCTTCAACGGTGTATTCACGCACGTCTGAAAGGTCAAAGCTCTGCTCGATTGCAGTCAGAAGCCTGTCCATCTGCGGTGCTTCAAGCACACCCGGCGTGCCGCCGCCGAAATAGACGCTCTCAAGCCTCAAACCGATTTCCAAAGCGACCTGACCCGTGAGCTTTATTTCTTCTTCAAGCTTTTCAAGGTAATCGGGCAGCAGTTTTTTTGCGTTTGAATTTGCAATTGAATGCGAAACAAACGAGCAATAGCTGCACCTTGTCGGGCAAAACGGAATTGAAACGTAAAGGCTGAACGACTTTTCGTCAGAGAGGTTGACAATCTCTTCCTCTGCCTTTGCAACGGTTTTGGCAAGCGCCGTTTTCTCGTTGCTGACAAGCAGAGAGCCTGTGAAATATTCGGTTGCCGCTTCTTCGCCCATATCGGCAATGAGCCTGAGCATCAGCTTTGAGGGGCGCACGCCCGTGAGCACACCCCAGGGCGGAGTGTAACCCGTCATTTCGCTCATCAGCGCATAAATAAGCTGCGCCGTTTTGAGTTCGCTTTTGTCACGCAGTTCGTTTTCGGGCGCAAAAACGCTCTCTTCAAGCGATTTTTCAACGCCGTCAAGTTTCACCGTTACAGTCAGCTTGTTGCCGCCGTCAGTCGGCTCGCAGCGTGTGATAACCTCTTTGGTATCCTCGCCGTCACTGTCATAGACTATATTAATTTTTTCGTTGGGGAAATATACCCTGCACAGATTTTCGCATTCATAATGGAAATCGTGCCCGAAAATTCTTAATATCACTTATTTTACCATCCTTCTGATATACCAATTACGTGCTTTTTCTCTTTCGAGCGTTGTTTCACGGTTGTGACCGGGCAATACCCTGTAATCGCCCTCAATTGCGATAAGTCTTCTGAGCGATTCAATAAGCATCTGCTCGTCGCCGCCGTATAAATCGGTTCTGCCTGCCGTCATACAAAACAGCGTGTCGCCCGTTATCATAACACGGTCTTTCGGCAAAACGTAGCAAACGCAGCCCTGCGTGTGACCGGGCGTATGAAGAACCTCAATCTTTTCTTCGCCCAGATAAAGAACGTCGCCCTCATCAACGGTGATATCCGCCTCAACGGGAATCTGCGGCTCACGCATATTGCCCTCAGAAAGGCTCTTTTTAGGGTCAAGCAGAAATTCGGCATCGTTTTTGTGAATAACAACCTTTGCGCCGCTTGCATCCTTTAAGCCTGCCACACCGAAGATGTGGTCAAAATGTCCGTGGGTGAGCAGAATATATTTTATGTTTTTTGCACCTGCATCATAAAAAAGCTGACGGATGTTGTCGTTATAATATGCAGGGTCAACTATTGCACTTTCGCCCGAAGCTTCGTCTGTGATTACGTAGCAGTTTGCAAAAGCTTCGTGACCGAGGTCAAGTGTTGTAACTTTCATAATTTACGCCTTCTTATCCCAGATATCGGTATCCATAACGATTGTTACGGGACCGTCATTGTTTATTTCAACAAGCATTTCGGCAGCAAAAACACCTGTTTCCACCTTTGAAACACCGTTTTCAAGCAGACAGGAGCAAAAATAACGGTAGAGCCTGTCAGCTTCGTCGGGCGGTGCGGAATCGGTGAAAGACGGGCGGTTGCCCTTTTTTATATCGGCGCAGAGAGTGAACTGCGAAATAACAAGGATTTCGCCGCCGATGTCGAGAATGCTTTTGTTCATTTTTCCGTTTTCGTCCTCAAAGACACGCAGTTTTGCGATTTTGGCGGCAAGCAGCTCCGCCTGCGCCTCGCCGTCGCCCTGCATTACGCCCAGAAGAACGTTGTATCCCTTGCCGACAGCGCCTTTGACAGCACCGTCAACGGATACGGTTGAATTTTTAACACGTTGTATTATTGCACGCATAGTTTACCTCAAAAATCTCTGATCCGTTTATACGGATTTTCGTCAATATAACGCCATATTTCTTCATAATCCTGTTGGCAACGAATCACGTGGTCATAATATGACCTTTGCCAGACAGGTGCGATATCAATTGAGTTGCTTTTGCAATGTCTTATCCAGTCAACTGCGGCACAGGATTTGATTTCACCGATTAACTTTGACAGCGTAGGGACAGCCCTTGCGGCTGTCCGTTCATCAGCTTCATTTTTGATTGATACAATCAGATGAAGATGGTTCGGCATAATCACATAGTTATCAAAAACAACAAAATCGGAATACTTATTTTCGACACGGTAAATTACGTTCTGAACAATTTCACCCAAGTCAGTCAGTTTTATATGCGGACAGCCGCAAGGGCTGTCCCTACATATTAACGATAACGTATTTTGCTTTTGATGGGTGCAAACAGTAACGTAATATGATGCACCGTTATTATAATTCCAGCCTTTCAGCCTGTTGGGTTTTCTGTTTGGTAAATCCATAAATAAATGTTCGTTTTCGTCAGACGGACAGCCGCAAGGGCTGTCCCTACATATTAATGATATATTCTGTCGGATTCCGGAATAATCAAATACCGCTTCTTTCGATGGTCAGCACGCCTTCAACCTTTTGCAGCTTTGAGACAAGTGCGTTGAGGTGTTCAACGCCGTTGACCGAAACGGTAACCATAATAATCGCTCTGCCGTCCTTTGTGTTGCGTGTGCTCAGATCGTTAATCATAATCCGCATACCTGCAAGCATACTTGAAATATCGGCAAGCATACCGATTCGGTTGAGACAGTAGAGCGAAAGAGTACATTTGAAATCCTCTTTGACGGTTGTATCCCAGTAAGCTGTGACCCATCTTTCAGGCTCGCCTGCCTTTGAAATATCTTTCGGCACGTTGGTGCAGTTGCGGGTATGAACCGAAACGCCGTGTCCTCTTGTGATAAAGCCGATAATATCGTCACCCGGCAAGGGGTTGCAGCAACGCGAAAACTTGATAAGACAGTTATCAATGCCCTCAACAACAACGCCCTCGTTGCTCTTTGTGCGCTTACGGGCAGGCGTTATTGTTATAACCTCGCCCTCGGGTTTGGTCAGCTTTGCGTAGTCCTCTTTGATTTTGGGCATCATTCTGATTAGCGAGATTCCGCCGTAGCCGATTGCGGCATAAAAATCATCAACCGTTTTGCAATGCTGACGTTCGGCAATTTTTGCAATGAATTCGTCATATTGCGCGTCGGTCAGGCGGATAAAGTTGCGCCTGAACTCTTTTTCGACCTCGTTTTTGCCCTCAACGATGTTCTCGTCACGCTTTTCTTTTTTGAACCACTGTCTGATTTTTGCTCTTGCCTGGCTTGTTTTGACAATTTTGAGCCAGTCTCTGCCGGGACCCTTGCCCTGTGCAGAGGAGGTCATAACCTCAACGATTTCGCCCGTCTTGACGTTATAATCAAGCGGAACGATTCTGCCGTCAACCTTTGCGCCGACCATTTTGTTGCCGACTGCGGAATGGATTGCATATGCAAAGTCAATGACGGTTGCGCCCATAGGCAGGTTGAAAACGTCGCCCTTGGGGGTAAAAACGAACACCTCTTCGGGAACAAGGTCGCTCTTGATGGTTGAAACAATATCCTCAACGTTTTCGCTCTCGCTCTGGTTTTCAAGAAGCTGTCTTATCCAGGCAAGACGCTCTTCAAACTTTTGCGTGCCGTTGACGCCGAGTTTATATTTCCAGTGCGCCGCAATACCGTATTCGGCAGTGTGGTGCATATCCCAGGTTCTTATCTGAACCTCAAACGGAATACCCTCTTTGCCCAGAACGGTTGTGTGAAGCGACTGATACATATTGGGTTTCGGGGTTGAAATATAATCTTTGAATCTGCCGGGAATGGGTTTGAACATATCGTGAATAACGCCCAGACAGTTATAGCAGTCAATGACCGATTCAACGATGATACGAACGGCATATATATCGTAAATCTCGTCAAAATTCTTGTTGCGCATATACATTTTTCTGTAGATGCCGTGAACGGACTTGATTCTGCCGCTGACCTGTGCGCCCGAAACAAGGGAATGAACCCTTTCTTCGATTCTGACTTTGATATCGGCAAGAAATTCGTTGCGTGAACGGCTCTGCGCTTCAAGATTCTGTTCAATTTCATGGTAAGCAACGGGGTCAAGATAGCTGATGGATAAATCCTCAAGCTCCTCTTTAATGGGTCGGATACCGAGACGGTGAGCAATGGGGGCATAAATTTCGATTGTTTCAAGGGCAATTTCTCTGCGCCTTTGCTCGGGTTTGAACATAAGGGTGCGCATATTATGCAGTCTGTCCGCAAGCTTGATGATAATAACTCTGATATCTCTTGACATTGCGAGCAGCATTTTGCGTATGTTTTCCGCCTGCTGTTCTTCTTTTGTCTGCAGAGGAACTTTGCCGATTTTTGTGACGCCTTCAACAAGGTCGGCGACCGTCTGACCGAAAATCGACTTGACGTCGTTATAGGTGAGCTTTGTATCCTCAACCGTATCGTGCAGAATTGCCGCAACAACAGAGTCGTCGTCCATACCGAGCTTTGAGAGTATGAGCGCAACGTTGAGCGGATGCATAATATACGGCTCACCCGAAAGACGCTTCTGACCGTTATGGGCATCGGCGGCAATGGAATAAGCTTTTTTTACCTTTTCAATTTCCTCGGAAGAATATGACTTTGAAATTCTCTCAATCAAGGCGTCAAAGCATTCCTCGGGCGAATGATATACGGTTACGGTATGATGCTCAAAATTCATAAAATCACCTGAAACTTACAGATAGCTTTTAATTTTTTTCATAATTTGTGAATCCTCAAGGTTAACCTTGGGCGGATTCTGCGGAACGTAAATTTTATTATCGCCGTCACAGGCAAGTATGCCCATTTCAAGCATAATATCAACAACAGCCGTTATTGCGGCAAGCGACGAACCGTCGTCGCCGAGACGCACGCAAAGGATTTCGGCATATTTATCTTTAAGAGGCGTTGCCTTGATGCATTTATAAACGGCAACCTCAAGCTCTCTTGAGGGCATAAGCTTTTTTGCCTGCGCCACGGTGAGAATATCGCCTCTTACGAATTTTTCATAAAGGCTGATGCTTTCAAGGACCTTGCTCTCGTCGGTCGACGAAGGTCTTATGCCTTTCACAATAACGGAAACCCTTGTTTCTCCGTTAAAGAAATTGCGGTCAAGGTTAACGGCAAGGTCAACGTTGTCGCCCTTTTCAAACGGAAAAAGCTTTTCGGGCATACCGAAGAAAACAACGCCTGCCCTTGCACCGTTTTTGGAAACGGACATTCTGATATGTTTACCCTCGCTGATTGACGAAATATCGTCAATTCTGACACCGAAAAGACCGAAACACGGCTGCTGATTACCCGAACCGAAGGGTTCAAGCGCCGTCATTGCGTCAAGCAAATCAAGGCTGATTGACGACGGGCTGAGCCTGCAGTCGATTTTCTGCATCGCAAACGGCATTTCAATCTGCGCCGCATATTCGTTGATTCGTCTGCGGAATTCGGGTATTTTTGACGAACGCAAGCCGACACCCGCCGCAAGAGTGTGACCGCCGTAATGTTCAAGGCAATCCGAAACGGCTTCGATGGCTTCATAAATTGAGAAACCTTCAACGCTTCTGCACGAGCCTTTGGCTGTTTCACCGTCACGGGAAATAACAACGCAGGGTCTGCCGAAACGCTCGGTTATTCTTGCCGCAACAATGCCGATGACGCCCTGATGCCAGCCTTCGCCGTCAACAACAATAATTTTATCGTTTGCAATTTCGGAATCGGGTCCGAGCATATCAGCCGCACTTGCAAAAATATCGGTTTCGGTTTTCTGGCGTTTTGCGTTCATTGCGTTGATTTCGTCTGCAAGCTTTTCTGCACATTCCTCATCATCGCAGAGCAGAAGCTCAAGTGCCTTTTCGGCAGAACCCATTCTGCCCGCGGCGTTGACTCGGGGACAAACGGTGAAAGCGGCAGAAGAAGCGTTGAACGCTTTGTCGCCGTAACCCGAAGCGTTCATAAGCGCCGCAATACCGGGTCTCGGGTCATCGTTTATAAGTCGCAGACCTCTGCGCACCATAATACGGTTTTCACCCGTCAGAGTAACAACGTCGCCGATGGTGCCGAGTGCAACAAGGTCGCCGTACTCCTCAATCAGCATATCGTCAGCGCCGCCTTCGAGTGCACAGACAAGCTTGAACGCGACGCCGACGCCGCTCATTTCTTTGAAATTGCTGGGGCAGTCGCTTCTGTGGGGGTCAACAACGGCATAGGCATCAGGCAGAACCTCGCCGACCTTATGGTGGTCGGTAACAATCAGCGTAATGCCGAGTTCTTTTGCCCTTTTCGCTTCTTCAACGGCGGAAACACCGTTGTCAACGGTGACAATCAGAGTAACTCCCCTGTCGGCAAGCTCCTCAATTGCGCCGACGTTAAGACCGTAACCCTCAGTAATTCTGTCGGGGATATAATAAATTACGTTTGCTCCTCTTGTTTCAAGATAAGAGAAAAGCAAAGCGGTTGCTGTTACGCCGTCGGCGTCATAGTCTCCGAAAACGCAGATTTTTTCGCCGCTGTCAATCGCTTCGTTGATACGTTCGGATGCCTTATCCATATCCCTGATTGATAACGGGTCAAGAGCAAAAGGCGCATCCGCATCAAAGAAAGCGTCAATATCATCAATATTATCAAAGCCTCGGGATGTGACAAGCAGAGCGGCAAAGGGGTCAACGCAGAGCTCATCGGCAATCTGCGCCGCAAAATCCTTGTCGCTTGCAGCAACAACCCATTTCTTTCGTCTCACAGGGTATCATTCCTTTCAATAACGCTTAAGTATATCACAAATTTATGTATAATTCAATATATTAATAAAATATTTTATATTAAAATATAATTTTAAAATTTTATAGAAATAGATTTCAGGCGGAGTTTTAATTCGGAATTATTGGTTCTGAATTTGAATACGTAGTGGTGAAGCTTCGTTGACCGTTAACAGCACCAAAACAACGTAGGGCGGCTTGCCCTCAAGCCGCCGCAGATAAAATTAAAACTAAGTATTTTTCGGACAGCCGCAAGGGCTGTCCCTACAAAGCTTGCACCGGTTTATATGATGCATTCAGGCGGCGAACCGACGTCCCAAATAACGTTATCACCCCTCAAAAAACAAAAAGACCGTGTTTGTTAACACGGTCAGTATATTTAATATTCAATTGTAACTGTGCCCACAACCGCAATCGGTATATTCAGCATAAGTGCTGCTTCTGCGGTTCGTGAAGGTTAATAACAGTTGACGTTCTGATTAATCCTTTTGAATCCGCCGTAAATCAATTACCGATTGTTGCGGCTGTGAGCGATGAAACTGCTGAGTACATCGGTATCGCCGCCTTTCTTTATTCTCTTTGACAGATTGTTTGACCTTTGGCTTTCTATATGGTCAAGAGGTTGCTTTGAAGCTTTTTACATTTGCCGACGTTTGAATTAAACGGTTAAAACAAAAGATTTTGGCTGTCTTTCGGTGTGACCGCTTACGTCGGGGTTAATGTAATTAAATCAGCTTCAGTTCCTTTCCTCGTCTTTAAAATATCATATTTCTTCGACTTTGTCAATAGTTTTTCATAATTTTGTTGATAATTTTTAGGCAAATTGAACAATCAACAAAAATGCTCACCAAGTTTATTTTTTCTATTGACTAACAACAAAATTCGGGTTAAAATATATTAGGTATGATATTGAAAGGAAGTTAAATGATATGGAAGAATACACACCCGATATCGTCAGCATTGTTGACGAAGAAGGCAAAGAACACGTTTTTGAAGAGCTTGACAGAATCGAAACAGACAGCGGCAAATACGTTGCTCTGCTTCCCCTGCCCGAAAGTCCCGACAAAATAACCGAAGAAGATAACGAGCTTATCATCCTCAAGGTTCAGGAAGAAAAAGGCGAAACCTATCTTTGCCCCATTGAGGACGACAAAGAATTTGAAGAAGTCGGCTCTGCTTTTGAAGAAAGACTTGCAGAAATGTTTGATTTTGAAGAAGAGGCTGAATAATCCGTAATTCTAAATTCAAACAGGTAAGGGCGTAGCCCTTCCTAAACTATTCATTATTCACTCTTAGCTATTCACTAAAATCAGGTGCGGACAGAGTCCGCCCTCAACTCTTCACTCTTCACTATTAGTTATTCACTAATAACGGGTGTGGGCAGCGCCCACCCTTAACTCTTCACTCTTCACTATTCACTCCTTCACTTAAATATCCCCCTGCCTTGTGCGATTAAATGCTGCCTATATGTAACCCAACACGTTTTAAAAGGGAGCTTTGCTCCGGTGTGAGGATTGCAGACCTCCCGCCTTTTGGCGGACGAAGGGAGCGAGAGACCTCCGGGAGGCACCCACCTGCTGAAGAGCAGGTTACAATCGGCTGCATACGGCTTGGCGGGGATTCATTATAAACTCCGGAGGCATTACCGTGCAAAAGCTATTCAACGCGGATATTCTTGATATTTTTGCTGTTGAGCAAGGCTTTGTTTATTCTTGCAAAGAAAAACTTGCAAACGGCAGCGAAGCCGTTGCTTTTTATCATTATAATCAGGAAAGCGACGTTTTCAACAAGATATCCGTTCCGTCTTACATACATTTCAAATTCGGCGAGTGCATTTATGACGTTGCCCGCATTCTGGGCAACTTTGTCACCTGCGACGTTGTTAATCTCACCCCAAACACAAAGGCAGTCTGCTACCCCGACGGCACGCTCAAGGTCATCGGCAGCGCAGGCGAAATCGTTACCGAAGCAAGGGTCGAATATCTCGAAAATCCCGCCTGTTCACCTGCAGTCAACGGCGCAGACCTTTGGTTTGTTGTGCCCGATTCCAACGCAATAATCAATTATTCAGTCAAGCATAACCGCATTGAATTCCGTGTGGGCAGCGCAAAGGACAAAACTTTTACTCACCCCACGTCGGTTGCGGTTTACGATAACAAGCTTTTTATCTGCAACGCTTATTCTTACAAAATCAGAACAATTGATTTGTCAAACTATAAGGTTGCGGATTATTGCCTGTTCAATGAACCCGTTTTTAAATATTTCAAGGTCAAAGGCACCGAATATGCAGTTCTGCAGTCAGGTGTTTACAGTTTATAATTCACAGGAGGAATTCAAATGAAAACCGCGCTCGAATACAGCAAGAATTTTGACATCAAGAAACTTTCAAAATTCAGCGTAAAAGGCATCACACGCATCTGCAACGAAATCGGTCCCCGTCAGCCGGGTTCACCCGAGGAACTCAAGGCACAGGAACTGATGGCAAAAGAACTCAAAAAATATTGCGACGAGGTAAACATTGAAGAATTCAAGGTTCACCGTCAGGCATTTATGGGATTCATTCCGTTCACGGTTGCCTGCGCAGTTGCAAGCGTTTTTGTCTGCAAGTTTGCAGACCCCGTTATTGCTCTTATCCTTGTTATTCTCGGCTTTATTCCGCTTCTGCTTGAATTCCTTATGTATAAGCAGTTTATTGATCCGCTTTTCAAGGGTCACCCCAGCCACAATCTTGTTGCAACAAGAAAAGCTTCGGGCGAAACAAAAAAGCGCATCATTATCGTCGGTCACGCCGACAGCCAGTATGAATGGACTCTTAACTATCTTCTCGGCGGCGTCGGTATGAAGCTTGTGCTTATCCCTGCCGTTGTCGGTCTTGTTGCCGACCTCATCGTTGCAATTCTTGCAATCGCATTCCCCGAAGCTGCCACGCTCAGGCTCATCGGCTTCATCGTCGGCTGCGTTTTCGTACCCTTCCAGCTCGCTTTTCTTCTGTTCGAGAATCCTTTCAAGAGCGTTCCCGGCGCAAACGATAACCTCACAGGCTGCTACGTTGCAATGAGCGTTGCAAAGGCTATGGCTGAAACCGATGTAAGATTTGAAAACACTGACCTCGTTGTTATCTGCTCAGGCTCAGAAGAAGCAGGTCTCAGAGGCGCAAAGGCTTACGTTAAGGCTCACGAAAAAGAGCTTAAGGATATCGAAACAATCTGCGTTGCCTGCGACACTTTCCGTGACCTTGAAACAATGGCTGTTTACGACAGAGATATGAGCGGCACCGTCAGACACGACTGGGGCGTTAAGCACCTTGTTCAGAAAGCGGGCAAAAACTGCGGCTTTGACCTTAAGTTTGAATCGGTTTATATCGGCGCTTCCGATGCCGCCGCATTCACACAGAGAGGTATCAAGTCAACAGGCTTTGCGGCTATGGACCCCACTCCTCCCCGTTACTATCACACAAGACTTGACGACGTTGATATGCTTGTTGAAGAAGCAATCGGCGCAGGCATTGAGATTATGATTGAAACCGCTTGTATGTATGACAAAGACGGTCTGCCCACAAAATAATTTTACATAAGTTACCGCAGATTCTTCGGAGTCTGCGGTTATTTTTTTCAGTGAATAATGAAAAGTGAAGAGTAAAGAGTTTCGGAAGAGCGTTGCACACACCCGTTATTAGTGAATAGCTAATAGTGAATAGTGAATAGTTAAGGGTGGGCGTTGCCCACACCCATTTATTTTGTAGGGGCGACCCTCTGAGGTCGCCCGTGGGATAATCGCAAATCTGACGTTGCACCGTAGGGACAGCCCTTGCGGCTGTC
>JAGBAK010000038.1 GCA_017938985.1 Clostridia bacterium | reverse complement strand
TGCAGCAAGGAAGGCGTTATTGAAACAACCTGCGATATCTGCGGTGACGTTATTGCCACAACTGCTATTGAAAAGCTTCCTCACGCTGAAACTATCGACGTGCCCACAACAAAGCCCACCTGCACGGATGCAGGCATTATCGAAACCTTCTGCAAAGAATGCGGCGAAAAGACAGCCACAAAGCCCGTTGAGTCCACAGGACACGACGAAGGAATCTGGAAGGTCGATTTCGAAGCAACAGCAGAGCACGACGGTCAGATGACACGTTACTGCACAAAGTGTAATGCAGTGCTTGAAACAAAGACATTTGAGAAGCACACACATACAGAGGGCAATACAAAGACAATCCCCGCAACCTGCACACAGGACGGCGAAAAAGCTACATTCTGCGCTGAATGCGGCACTTGCTACAAAACAGAAATAATCGAAAAGACTGGTCACGGTGAAACAGTTGAAACAGTTTCCGTTAAGCCCACCTGCACACAGGCAGGCGAAAACGTCAAGTACTGTAAGGATTGCGGCGTTGCAGTTGAAACAGTGGTTGTTGAAGCAACAGGCCATGCATGGAGTGCTTACAGCACAAACGCTAACGGCTCACACTCAAAAACCTGCTACAACTGCGGTGTTGAGGAAAAAGAAAACTGCACATACACAGCAACTTCAACTGCATCAACCTGCCTTGAAAGCGGCTACACAAAGCATGAGTGCGACATTTGCGGTCACAGCTACATTGACAGCGAAACTCAGGCTCTCGGTCACAAGTGGGGCAAGTGGACAGACGATGCTAACGGCACATCTCACACAAGAGAATGTGACGCTTGCGGCGAAAAAGAAACTCACGACCACGAGTGGGGCGAATGGACATATAACGAGGATGGTACTTTCTTGGAAAACGGCACAAAGACAAGAGCTTGTGCAATCTGCGGTGCTGAAGAAACTGATACAGCTCACCACACATCCGCTATCTGCAGATTCTTCTATCCCATAATCTGCTTTGTTGGCAACATTGTTCACAAGGTGCTTTATGCCCTTACGCTCGATTGGCTCTTCCCCGAAATAACAATCAAACCTGAGTTTTAATTTAACAGTATAACCCCAAAGACGGCAGAGTATTCTGCCGTCTTTTTTTATGGATAATCAAACGGCAACAACGTAGGGGCGACGTTTCGTCGCCCGAAAATCAAAATCATTGCCGAAACGGGCGACCGCAGGTCGCCCCTATGAAGTTTATAAATTTTTTAAAAATAATAAAAATTTCTTCCATTTCTGCACTAAAGTACAATGTGCGATTTATTTTTATTTGTTAAAATTAGGATGAATAATAATCTAAATGGGGGATTTTATGGCTAATCTGAAAAAACTTACGATTCTTCACTCAAACGATTTACACGGTGACTTCCTTGCCGAAGAGATTGATTCAAAGCTTGTCGGCGGCGTTTCAATGCTTTCGGGATATGTCAACAAGGTCAGAAATGAAGAAAAGAACGCAATCTATTGCATTGCGGGTGATATGTTCAGAGGCTCTGTTATCGATTCCGAATATCAGGGCGTTTCAACAATCGAAATTATGAATATGCTCTCGCCCGACGTTGTTACCGTCGGCAACCACGAAACAGATTACGGCGTTGCTCATCTTCTGTTTATCGAAAAATGTGCAAAGTTCCCGATTATCAACGCAAATTTACATATCAAAACCAACGGTGCAAGACTTTTCAAGCCTCACCATATAATTGAAATCGACGGAATGAAAATTCTATTCATCGGCATCCTCACCGAAGACGTTCTTTCGCAAACAAAGAATGACGGTCTTGTGGGAACTTTCGTTGATATTGAGGAAGCTGCACAGGCAGTCGGAAGAATCTGCAACACTTACAATGCGATTGATATTGACTTTACAGTTCTTCTCACTCATATCGGATTTGAAGAGGATAAAAAGCTCGCCGAACAGCTTGACCCTGCGTGGGGTGTTGATATTATCGTAGGCGGTCACTCGCATACGTTTATTAAGGAACCTGCGGTTGTCAACGATATTGTTATCGTTCAGGCAGGTACAGGCACAGACCAGATAGGCAGATTCGATATTATGGTTGACACCGATAACAACTGCATTGACAGCTACACGTGGAAGAGTCTTCCCATAAATGCCGACAACTGCCCGAGAGATGAAAAGCTTGAAGATATAATCAAGTATTACAAGAATAAAACGGATATGAAATACGGCCGCATGGTAACGAGATTCAAAAGGCAGCTCACTCATCCGTCACGTTACCGTGAAACCGAACTCGGCGGTCTGTTTGCGGATATTATGCGTGATAGTCTCGGTCTTGACCTTATGCTTCTCGGTTCGGGAAGTGTCCGTTCAACGGAGCTCGGTCCGATTGTTCTTTATCAGGACCTTGCGGAATGCTTCCCTTACGATGACCCTGCTTATATGCTCCGTGTTACGGGTGAACAGCTCAAACGGATGATAAGATTTATGCTCCGTGATGAGGTGTGGGAAGGTTCCCATTGTGAATTTTATCAGTTTTCAAAGGGAACAAGAGTTCTTTATGACCGCAACACTCACGAATTCAAAAAGTTTGTGCTCAACGGTGAACCGCTTGATGATGAAAAGATTTATAAAATCGGTCTTCAGCATTTCCATTTCAAGAATCTCGAAAACTTTTTCTCCGTTCCCTATGACGAGGTTGCAAAGAACGGCAAGCCCCGAATGGTTTCAACCTCCTGCAGAGAGATTCTTGATGAATATCTTTCCGTTCACAATGCTCTTGACCGTGAAATCAGCGGCAGACTTATCGTTGAATGATTATGAAGAAGAACAGACCAAAGGGCAACGGATTCATTTCGGCGTTGCTGATAAACCTCATATTCGACCTTGAATGGACAATTCCCGCATGGATATTGCTTGCGGCTTATTTCATTTTCAAAATATCAATTTGGTGGTTTGTCGGCGCACTTGCCATATGGATTATCGGTGTTGCAATCAAAACAGCCGTGTTTTCGTGGCTTGTTCACGTCGGTAATATTCCCGATCCTCCCAAAGAAAACAAAAATCCCTATTCATCAAAAGGTTATAAACCTAATAAATAAGGAGGTATTCCAATGAAAAATGTAACAGCCGTTTTGCTTGCACTGATTATGCTGCTCTCATTTGCCGCCTGCGGCGACAAGGGTGACGGCGAAACAACAACCGAAGCTCCTTC
>JAGBAK010000037.1 GCA_017938985.1 Clostridia bacterium | reverse complement strand
GGAGCTTCTGCCTCCGACTCTCTTTGTGCCCTTTACCATAAGCACATCGTTTTCAAGTGATTCGCAGTAGAAAAATTCCTTCCACTGGTCTGCCATTACACCGCCGAGTGCTCCTAATCCTGCTTTAATAAGTCCCATAATAATACCTCCTGAAATTATTTAATTAATTTATCCACATCGGAAAGTTTTATAATTTTAGACACAACGTAAGTTTTATAACCGCCGTCGCTATTCTTTTCTCCAAATGCGCCGTAGGTTGACGTTACAATTGTATCATCAGGGAAAACTACGTTTCCGCAATATCCCGTATCAGCATTTGCAGCAAGTGCAGGTTCAGTCTGATTTTCGAGATATGTGTGAGCAAGTTTGATTCTGTATTGACCTTCTTTGCCGTTCTTAAGGTCATCATAAGTTCCTACCCAGGCAACCCAACCTTCACTGAACCAGTTCTTTGATTTATCCGTTCTGTGTTTTTTAACCTTTCGTTCGCCTCTTTCTATTGAACGGAAAGTAATAAAAAGTCTGCCGTCAGACGTATAATCAGCCTTATGCCTTTCGCCGTTTAATGCGGAAGGAACAAATTTCGGTTCAGACCAGGTTTTGCCCTCATCCCTTGAAAATGAAATCAAGGAATTATATCGCTTATTATTGCTTCTTGCTATAAGGCAAAGCTCATCGCCCTGACCTTTATCGGAGCGTATAACCTCTACTTCGCACATATTTGCTTTTTTCTCAATAACTCTGTGGGCGGCAAAATACGGCTCAGGATCACTCCAGACAGGCTTTCCGCCAACAAAAGATAGAATGGTTTTATAATTAACAAATGTGGCATCATGGAAAAATGCCATCCACTTATCAAAAAATTTTCCGTTTTCTTTAAGTCTTGTGAGTGAAGCCATGGCAACAGTAGGAATTACCGTCGCCTTGTCTTTTTTTGAAAAAACAAGTTCAAATTCCGTCCAGTTCTTGCCTTCATCATCAGAAAGCGAAAAATTGAATCCGCCGCTTGTGCCCTGTCCGTCATGCCAGTCAGGGTTGCCTGATGTCAAAAGTATTTTATCGGACGTTCCGTCAGAAAACTCAAGTCTGTAAACTGTGGGTGTTTCTCTTGAAGTTTGCCAGGACTCAGGCTGATTTTTGATAGAATCAGCATAAGTATGACCTCCGTCACGGCTTATGCGGCTCCTTATAGCGCCTTTTCCGTGTGCAGAGGGATAAACGTCAAGCACACTGCCATCCTTAAGCAAAATGGCGTCAGGATGACCTGTGTAGTCAAGCTCGTTATCTATTACAGAAAACTCGTACAGATATCTGAGTTCATCGGGAGTGTTGGCAGGCATAACGTCAAGCCTGACAAGCGGTATTGAATAATCACCCGCTCCGTTACCGAATTCAAATTTATCTTTAAGCTTTTTAAACATATTATAATGCCTTCACTTTATAAATTTTAACGCCGTGTGCTTTGACCTTCGATTCAATAACGTTAGTTGTTTCAAATTCGTCACCACTCCAGAGTTCCCTGACATAATAGCGTTCCGAATACGGAGTTTCAACAAAAGCGCTTGCAACAACTTCATTGACCGAATACTTCATTTCAGTTTCAGAATTTGCCTTATTGAAGAAACAAAGCGCAAACTCACCGTTGCAGAGAGGCTTGACAAGAACGTCTTCTGCACCGTTGGTTTTAACACGTTTACACTGAATACCGAGAGCGTCCTGGTCAACGGCAATAACGTCTTTATTGGTCAATATCTGATAAGTTCTGTTGTCATAATCAATTGAACCGTCAGAAAGAATAAAATTACGGATATCATTACCGAGAATCAGCGGAGCCGCCATCATACACCAGAGAGTAAAATGAGATTTATTTTCTTCATATGTAAGGCTGCCATTGCCGACTTCAAGCATATCAGGGTCATTCCAGGCACCTGCGTGAGCGTGTCTGTCAAGCAACACGTTTAATTCATATATCCCCAGAACAGATGACCACACAGGTCTTATATCAGGAGTTGTGCGCCAGAGGTTACCTGCCTGTGCGCCCCACTGCCACGGCAAATTACGTCCCCATTCGCAGATTGAATATACAATCGGTTTTTCCTGCACTCCGTTCTTTTCGGCATATTCTTTAGTTGCTCTTTTCAGCTCTTTGCCCATATTGATATATTGAATTGCAGCACTGTCGATTCTTGAAGCAACAGGGTTATATATCTTTATGGTATTGTTTCCTGCAGCAAGCTTTATTTTAACCTGATGACGACCCTCTGCAGTGAATGATTTTGTGCCGGGTACGGTTGTTTTGTAAACGTCTGTACCGTTTACGAGAATTTCGGCATATTTATTGCTGATATTCTTTTTGCGCAAGCACAAGGTGAGAATATAATCGCCGTCATTCTCAACGGTTACATTTGCAAATTCACAAGCACCGCAGTTGCCGGAAAGCCCGGTTATGCATTTTCCTGACGGAAGACTTGCATCATCGGCAAGCTTTGCATCACCCGTGAGTATTGCATCTGCAGCAAAATATTCTTTTTCAAGGTTTGAACCGATTTGTGAAACGGTGATTTTTTCAATAATCGGTGCCTTTGACGGAATTGCCACGTTATGGCAGAAATCGTATTTGAAGTATTCAATGCCCCATTCAGCAAAGGTATCGGCGTCAACAGCCTCATAGCCAAGGCTCGCAGGCAAATCCTCACAGGTAAGCGTACCGTTTGAAGAATAAATTCCAAGCTTCAAGCCAAGAGCGTTAACCTTGTCTGCAAGACCTTTTATTCCGTTCGGAAAAGAAACAAAATCACCCTGCAGTTTTCCATTTTCATCTCTGAATGATGACTGCCAGCAGTCGTCAAGATTAACGTACTGATAACCGCAATCGGCAAGACCACTGTCCTTCATAGCCTTAGCTGTGGAATAAATAAGCTCTTCATTGATTTTATTTCTGAAAAGATTCCAGCTTGACCAACCCATAGGCGGAGTAAGCGCAACAGAATTATCGTAATCTTTTGCTACGGGTACATTAAGTTTCAATGAATTCAAAACTCTGTTTACCTGGGTAATATTTTTATCTTTTAAAATTTTTGCCGCAGCGGACGCACTTGCCGCAATAACCGAAGCTGAAATAAACTTAGGCATTATTATCATCCTTTCTGTCACTTTGTTTTGAGCAAAGGTAAAACGTAAGCAAAACCGTCGTAATTGAAATCAACGCCAAAAGAATCCGGCGATATTTTTTCGATATTATATGCAGTTACAGTCTGCAACTGATAAAGCGGACACTCAACCGCCTGCTCCATGACAAGAGAGAGCAGATTTTTAACGGTTTCATTTTTATCATAAAAACCCGTTGACGATCTGAGCTGCAGGGTTTTGAAATCCACTTCGGTTACGTCAAGACCTGTCTTATTCTTAACACCTCTGGAATTATAATAATCAAACTTATCAATTGTTGCACCGTCAGACACGCTTTCAATCCACAAATCAGCCTTGCCGCTTTGTACAGCTTCATTCAGACCGTTTTCATCGGTATTTACAACGGTAAGATTGATTCCGTTATTTTTAAGAATAGTCTTATATTCCTGCATAATCAACGTTTCAACACTGTTTTCTGCTGCACAGACATAAGCGGTTATATCCCTGATTCCCTCGGGATTCAAAAGCATATAACTTGAAAACGTGGTCTCTGTGTAAACAGGTGAAATAACTTCCGACGGATATTCGGGGAACCTTATGCTCAAAGGCATATAAACCGCTGAATAATAAGGTCCTATTTCTTCAGACAACAAGGAATTGAAATTACAAAGACCTGCTAGAGCCTTTCTTTCACCGATTTCAAGGGTTCTTGTGTTGTAAAAAATCGAATAATACTGATTATCATTTGAAAAAACTGTTTTAATTCTTTCAGAATCAAGTTGATTTACAACGTCATCCGTAGCCATTACCGATATAACGTCAACATCACCGTTGTTTACGGCATCTATCGGGTCTTTTCCGCTGCTCTTAAGGTCAACAAAATGCAAAGAAGCAAAATCGGGTGTTCCGCCGTAATAATAGCTGTTGACACTCAAAGTTACTTCGTCATCATTGATTTCATCAATTTTGTAAGCACCGCAGCCTATGGCGTCTGCACTTTTTTCTTTAACAACCGAAGCGTGACCCTTTATATATTCGGCTTCATAAACAGCCTTTGAAATAATGGGTATATTTACCGCTGAAACCGAATTGATATTTTTTGAATTAAAAAGAATTGTGCAGGAATAATCGTTGACTTTATTGATACCCGAAATACTGTTAACGTTTATTCCGTCAGAATAATTTTTGCCAAGATATTCACTGTAAAGAATGTCTCTGTAATAATTCTCGGGCGAATAAGCAAGCGGATTATTTTCGGCTTCAGCTCTTGCCGCAACTTTCAGCAGTTCAATATCGGAGGGTTCATTGCCGAGTTTTTCAAGTTCCTCTGTATAGCCGATCTCTTCAAAATAATTTCGCCAGCTTTTTCCGTTCGGCGATTCAGAATCAAGGCCTCCGACAAAAGCACCCTCAAGAGAAGTCAGCACAAGATAATTAACGTAATCTGATTTTGAAATTGCAGAAGCCGAATATTCAGACTCAATTCTGCTTTCAATTTCTGCTACAGAATCGACATAAGCTGCATCGTCATAATAATATTCGTCAAGACCTTCAATATCATTAAGGTACCAGTCAGAATAAACGCCGTCATAAGTTGCATCGGCAAGAAGATGATAAACAAAAATCAGATCGTCAACCGTAACGTTTGTGCCGTCAGAAAAAAACAAATCTTCACGCAGCGTTACGGTATATTTGATTTGAGTTTCACCAACGTATTCATAAGATATTCCGCCGTAACTGTTTACCAGGGAATTATCTGTAGTCTTTCGCTGAATGAAGCCGAAAACCTGCTCTGAAATAACCTTATCTGCTTCATTTGCCGCATACAGGGGATTAATTACACCTGTTATATTTTCGACTCCGACAACAAGCTCATCACTGTTCCTCTTAAAAGCACCCGAACAGGAGCAAAGCAGAAGAAAAATTGCAACGAGGATTGCGGAACTGATTCGCTTAAACTTAACCATCAATAAATATCACCTTTAAGTTATATTTATTATATTTTAACATATTATATTTAAACTTACAACAATTAAATTAAAAAAGCTTGCAAAGGCAACAACCAATGCAAGCTTTTTATCAAATAAAATTATGTTTTGAATCAGTCAGAAAATCAGTTCTTATACTCTTTGAAATCTCTGTAGATATCTTCTGTATAAACGTTGTTTTCATCCTTATCGTGAAGAGGATACCAAACCTGAGCAAAGAAGGGGTTAACCTTAGCCTCAGCATCATAGTTCCAGCAGAACTTCTTTTCAGCAATCTTTTCCATGCTTGAGGGAAGCTCTTCGGGGCACCAGTGACCGCCGCGGAGAACAAGGTTGGGTGACATCATGAATTCGTGACCGTGTGCACACTTCCAGAGAACGGGAGTATACATATCAACGATTTCAGTTGCAAGGCATTCGCCGCCTCTGAAAGCAGCTGCCTTCTTGAGGTCTTCGATTGTGAGTGAATCAAAATCTTTGGTTTCATCGTAACCGTGATCAAGAACAGTTGCCTTTGAGGGATCATCGTTGGGACGGTAAACCTTAACCTTATCCCAGTCGCTGCCGATTGCATCCCACTTTGCTCTTGAGCCGACATAAGCGTTGATTCTTTCTTCAACGTTGTTTTCTCTCCACCAAAGTGTACCGTAAACGGGAGTCTTTGCAATCTTCTTCATGAAGGGTTTAACAGCAAATGCAAAGGGCTTAGCAAGTTTAGCAAGCTTGTAGAACCACTCAACTCTGTTCATAACGCTCTTGAAATACTGTTCAATAGGCATATATGCACGGAAATGGCAGTACTTTTCAAGTACGTCTGAGTCAAGGTACCACTGACCGTGGAAGTTACGGGTAATGAACCAATCGGGATCAAAGAGCTTTCTGGGATCACCAAGACCGAGACCGTATTTGCCGAGAAGGAGCTTTTCAAACTCAAAGTTTGTGATTCTGTACTGTGCACCTGAACCGATGTTATAGAATCTTCTCCAGAATTCTTCGGGAATATCATCGCCGCAAACGTTTACGAGAAGGCGGCCTGAATCTTCAACAGTTGCCCATTCAAGAACACCGTTGATAACAACGTGATACATAATGGGTTCCATATTCTTAACGATTTCAGGATAAAGGATACCTGACTGACGAAGTGATACCCAATGCTTAAGACCTGATTCTGCAAAAACAGATTCAGCAATAACCTTTGAGGTTGCATAATGGTCATAAACGCTGATTTTGATGGGGTCGCCTGTACGTGCCCAGTGAATGGGATCGTCTCTTTCGCCTGTTTCAGCAACAGTACCGATATAAACAACCTTGATAGCATCGGGATCGGGCTGAGCCTTAACAGCCTTAACGATGTTCTGAGCTGCACCAACGTTGGTTTTGATTGTTGCGATAGGAAGATAGTCGGTTGAGGGAGAAACCATACCGCCAACGTGAAGAACGTAATCCGAACCTGTTACGCATTCAAGAACGTTCTCATAATTCTTGAGATCGCCCCAAACAATTTTAACAGCAGGATCATTAATATAGGGAGCAAAGAGCTTTCTGTTCTTTTCGCTGTCACGAAGAAGAACAACAATTGTGAACTGATCCTTTTTAGCGTAGAACTGCTGGAAGCCTTCCCAACCCATTGTGCCAGAAGCACCGGTCAGGAACACGGTCTTTTTCTGTGCCATTTTGAATTCCTCCAAACATTTTTATTGTTAGTCAAAATGCTACAAAATAATGTTAACATATTATGAATAATAAATCAATAAAAAATTTATATTAAATTGTCTAATTTTGAAACAAAATCAGATATTGAACAGTTTTTTGAAAATCTGCTCAACCGTATACATCTGTTCAATTTCTTTCTTGTTGCTCTCGCTGAAATTCGAGGCAGGTTTAACTCTTGCATCGTACCCGACGTCAAGACCGCAAAGACCGAGATGATACTTTGCATTTACGGGATAATACTGACATTCAGCCATTGAAGCAAAAGCGAGGAAAGCCTGAACTTCTTTCGCCTTTTCAGGTTCGGTTTTATAATTCTTGCAAAGCCACGAATAGATTTCAGGGTGGAAATTGCCCATAACGCCCGAAAAACCTGCACAGCCTGCTTCAAGAGATTCAAGAAGAGTTGCGGAGTTTGCATTGTAAATCTTAAGACCGAGACCGTCAACAGCAGCAAGCTTCGCTTTGATTTTTTCGATCTGGCAGCAGGTGTCCTTAAGGAATTTCAGCTTACCGTCAAGTGCGCATTCCCGAAGTGTTTCGGGGGTCATAAGACGCTTATAAGGATACGGACATTCATAAATTCCGAGCGCAATTTCGGGAATTGACGAAACCATTTTATTGTAATTCTTAAGGAATACAGAATCATCTTCATCCTGTTTAGCAAAACGGTTTGCAATAAAGACATATGCGTCGATACCTTCGTTAATGAAAGCGTTTGCTTCATAAATCTGACGGTCAAGATCATCGGCTGTGTGACCCGATGCAACAACGCTCATACCCTTGGGCAAGTGCTTCATAATAAACTGAAGAAGTTCGAGTCTTTCTTCAAACGAAAGAAAGAAAATTTCACTTGACTGACAGATTGCAAAAATACCGTCTACGCCGTTTTCGGAATACCAATTCAGAATCTGCTCAACGCCGTTATAATCAACTTTGTTATCACTTGTAAACGGAGTTACCATCGTCGGGTAAACACCGTCGGGGATAGTTTTAATCATAAAGAACGACCTCCTTGAGAATAAACTTTTACTTAATAAGTTTAAACCCCAAAAAGGTCTTTTGTCAATGCTATAAATTCATTTTCTTGCGTATTGTTTCAAGAATCTTTTTTTCTCGTCTTGAAACCTGCACCTGAGACATACCAAGAACTTTTGCTGTTGAAGATTGGGTAAGGTTTTTATAATATCTCAATTCAATGATAATTCGGTCACGCTCTTCGAGCGAACTCATAACTTGATTTAAAGCAATTGAATCCGAAATTGAATTCTCATGCGATTCAACAGGCAAATCAAGCTGATTTTCGCCGTCATCGCCGAAGGTAAGAGAAGCAACGGGTGCTGCCGCATTAAGCAGCATTGCAGCTTCAGCAGGCTCGATTTTCATTTCTGCGGCAAGCTCGCTGACAGTCGGCTCTCTTCCGAGTTTTACGGTAATTTCCTGTTGTTTAAGAACCGCCGCACGTGATTTTTCTTTTAATGCTCTGCCAACCTTCACCGCACCGCCATCACGAAAAAGACGCTTGATTTCACCGAGAATCACGGGAACAGCATAGGTCGAAAAAGCAAATCCTTTTTCACTGTCAAAGTTTTTTGATGCTTTTACAAGACCGAGGCAACCCGCCTGAAACAAATCGTCATATTCAACTCCCCTGCCTCTGAAACGGTTTGCACAGGAATGAACAAGACCGAGATTGCTTTTAACAATTTCATCAAGGCGCTCTTTTTCATCAAGCATCGGTCTGTTCACGCCCCCTGATTTGCTTTTCAAGAGTTACAACCGTTCCGACGCCCGGTTTTGAGCGAACCTTTATTTTGTCGCAAAAGCTTTCCATAACCGCAAACCCCAGACCTGCTCTTTCACCTCCTGATGTTGTGAAAAGCGGCTCCATAGCCTGCTTCACGTTCTCAATTCCGCAGCCCGTATCGCGGATTTTTATTCGTATTACTCCGTTTTCATAAATACCTGACCATATGTAGATCGGACCGAGCGTGTCAGCATAAGCGTGAACAATACAGTTCGTAACCGCCTCACTGACAGCTGTTCTTATGTCAGATAATTCTTCAATATTCGGGTCAAGCTGCGCTGCAAAAGCCGCTACAGCCGCCCTGCTGAACGCTTCATTAACCGAACGGCTTTCTATTTTGAGTCTCATTTCATTAATCGGTTTCATATTATAATCCTTTCTCTGTCTTTTTACGCAGCGTCACAAGCTTATCAAGACCTGCAAGCTTCATCATTGAATAGATCCTGTCGGTTAGATTCACAACCTCTACGTTGCCGCCGTAACTGTTTACTATTCTGTATCTGCCCATCACAAATCCTATTCCCGAACTGTCCATAAAAGTTACGTCACCGAAATCTATTCTTACATTCGGTGCAAGCGCCGACTGAATTGCCTCGTCCGCTTCATAGCGTATTATTGCTGCATTATGATGGTCAATTTCTCCGCTGACGGCAACCGTAACCCTGACAGGCGTTGTTGTTATTCTGACTGCCATTTTAACCTCCTGAAAATAAAAAAATCCTTTACCCAAAGGATAAAGGATTGATTATAAAAATTATGTTGAATTGTAGCAGAATTAAAAATTAAGCAAACCGTCACGAACTTCGCCTGCAAGATAAAACGAGCCGCAAACAATCATCACATCGTCTTTTTCAGTTATATTTCCCGCAGCCTGAACAGCCTTCACGGGGTCGGATATGCTGTAACAATCGGCACAAAAGCATTTTGCCGATTTGCAAAGTTCATCGCTCGAAAGCGCTCTGGGCACGTCGGCTTTTGTTGCAACAAACACGCTTGCAAAAGGAGCAACAATTTTCAGATAAGAAAGATAATCCTTATCTGCCATCATTGACGAAACCATAATAATTCTCTTATTTGAAAGGTGTTTGCGTATATAACCGGCAAGAGCGTCAGCACAGCCCTCGTTATGTCCGCCGTCAAGAATGATTACGGGTTTCTTTTTGATTAACTCCATTCTTGCAGGCATAACCGATGAAGCAATGCCCGATGAAATGATATCTTTATCAACGTTTACTCCGAAACGTGAAAGCGAACGCACAGCTTCAATGGCAGTGATTGCATTATAAATCATATGCTTGCCTGCGAGAGGCAGAAGAAAATCAATTCCGTCATATTCGGCTTTTGTGCCTTCTATGCTTTCTTCACCGATATGTAATTTGCTAACGTCGGGAATACGCAAAGAATTGCAGCGCATTGAACAGGTATCTTCAATCACCTTCATCGCATCCTTCTGCTGGAAAGGATACGTAACGGTCTCTGCACCGAACTTGATAATTCCGCACTTTTCGGCTGCTATTTTTTCAACCGTATCTCCGAGAACAGCCATATGGTCAAGCGATATGCTGGCAATAACACTGACAAACGGAGCTTTGATAACGTTTGTTGCATCAAACCTGCCGCCAAGACCAACCTCAAGCACAACGAAATCGCATTTTTTCTTTTCAAAATAGACAAATGCCGTTGCGGTCAGCGCCTCAAATTCGGTTGTCTGCTCCCCTTTTTCAAGAAGAATATCAATGGCTGCTTTGACCTTTTCAACGCATTCTGCAAGCTCTGAATGCTCAATCATATTTCCGTTGAACTGGATTCTTTCTCTGAAATCTGTAACGTAAGGAGAAATATAAAGACCCGTTTTAAATCCGTTTTTGATAAGTATATTGGAAATCATTGTTGAGGTTGAGCCTTTACCGTTTGTGCCTGCAACGTGAATAACCTTAAGCTTGTCCTGCGGATTGCCGAGCAGCTCACAAAGAGCTTTTATGCGTTCAAGACCGGGTTTAATGCCGAATTTTTCAAGTGAATGGATATATTCTATAGCCTGCGTACAATTCATACTATCACCTGTTTACAGACCCCGAAGAGTTTAATCCTCGGGGTCTTTAAAATTAACCTAATTTAGCGATGCTCTCATTAAGCATTGCGATTTTTTCTTCATACTTTGCCTTCTGCTCACGCTGTTGCGCAACAACGTTTGCAGGTGCTTTTGCAACAAAGTTTTCATTAGAAAGCTTACCGTTAACAAAGTCAAGATCTTTCTGTACGGCTGCAAGCTCTTTCTGAAGCCTTGCCTTTTCAGCCTCAAAATCAACAAGCTCACCCATGGGAATATAAATCTTTGCATCGGCTGTAACAATACAAACTGCACCGTCAAGCTCAAAGCTGTCTGCAACCTCAACCTCGGATGCACTTGCAAGCTTCTGCATAAATACGCCGCCAACCTCAAAAGTTGTCAGATAAGAAGTTGCGATATAAACCTTTGCTTTCTTTGAAGGCGGAACGTTCATTTCTGCTCTGCGGTTACGGATTGCACGAACGGCTGTCATAATCTTTTCCATTGCAGCTTCTTCTGCAGCGTAAGCATTTTCTTGGCAGAATTCAGGCCATGCGGAAATCATAATTGATTCTCCGTCGTGAGGAAGTGTCTGCCAGATTTCTTCTGTGATGAAAGGCATAAAGGGATGGAGAAGCTTAAGAGTGTTGCTCATTACCCAAACAAGAACCTGTCTTGCGTTCTGTGCCTCTGCGCCGTCCTTCTGAAGTCTGATTTTTGCAATTTCAATGTACCAATCGCAGAATACGTCCCAGATGAAATCGTAGAGCTTTGCAACGGCAATGCCAAGCTCAAATTTCTCAAGGTTTTCAGTAACTTCTTTTGCAAGAGTATTGAAAAGGCTGATAATCCACTTATCTTCGAGAGCAAGATCTGCGGGAAGCTCGCATTTAACGTCCTTGCCGTCAATGTTCATAAGAATGAATCTTGCTGCGTTCCAGATCTTGTTTGCAAAGTTACGGCTTGCGCCAACCTTTTCGTCAGAGAAACGCATATCGTTTCCGGGGCTGTTGCCGGTTGCAAGAGTGAATCTGAGAGCATCGGCGCCGTAAATATCAATGATTTCAAGAGGATCGATACCGTTGCCGAGAGATTTTGACATCTTTCTGCCCTGCGCGTCTCTTACAATGCCGTGAATAAATACGGTATCAAACGGCTGACTGTTCATCTGTTCACAGCTTGAGAAAATCATTCTTGCAACCCAGAAGAAGATGATGTCATAGCCTGTTACAAGTGTGTTTGTGGGGAAATAATGCTTGAGTTCGGGTGTTTCATCAGGCCAGCCGAGGGTTGAGAACGGCCAGAGTGCTGATGAGAACCAGGTATCGAGAGTATCGGGATCCTGTTCAACCTTACCGCCGCACTTGGGGCAGCAATCAGGAGCCGTCTTTGCTACGGTGATTTCGCCGCAGTCAGCACAGTAATAAGCAGGAATTCTGTGACCCCACCAAAGCTGACGTGAAATACACCAGTCTTTGATGTTTTCCATCCAATGGAAATAGGTCTTTTCAAATCTTTCGGGAACGAACTTTGTTTTGCCGCTCTTAACGCAATCAATTGCAGGCTCGGCAAGAGGTGCCATCTTAACGAACCACTGCTTTGAAATTCTGGGTTCAACGCTTGTGTGGCAACGGTAGCAGGTGCCAACGTTGTGGCTGTAATCTTCAATCTTAACAAGTGCGCCCTCAGCTTCAAGGTCTTTTACAATAGCTTTGCGTGCCTCGTATCTGTCCATACCTGCATATGCGGGATAATCGTCGGTAATCTTTGCGTCATCTGTCATACAGTTGATAACGGGAAGATTGTGACGCAGACCAACTTCAAAGTCGTTGGGGTCGTGAGCAGGAGTAATCTTAACAACACCTGTTCCGAAATCCATTTCAACGTATTCATCGGCAACAACGGGAATCTCCCTGTGAACGATGGGAAGAATAAGCGTTTTGCCTATCATATCCTTGTATCTTTCGTCGTTGGGGTTAACAGCAACAGCTGTATCGCCAAGAAGAGTTTCAGGTCTTGTTGTTGCAAGCATCAGATAACCGCTGCCGTCCTTAAAGGGATAGCGAAGATGCCAGAAATGGCCTGCCTGATCTTCATATTCAACCTCTGCGTCAGAAATTGAAGTGAGGCAATGGGGACACCAGTTGATGATTCTTTCACCTCTGTAGATAAGACCCTTTTCATAGAGTCTGCAGAAAACCTCAAGAACTGCCTTGCTGCAGCCTTCGTCGAGAGTGAATCTTTCTCTGTCCCAGTCGCAGGAAGAGCCCATTTTCTTCAGCTGTTCAATAATTCTGCCGCCGTACTGCTCTTTCCAATCCCAGGCACGCTTAAGGAAGCCTTCTCTGCCAAGGTCCTCTTTTGTGATTCCTTCAGCCTTCATTGCTTCAACGATTTTTGCTTCAGTTGCGATTGAAGCGTGGTCAGTGCCGGGCAGCCAGAGTGCATCATAGCCCTGCATTCTTCTCCAGCGGATAAGAATATCCTGAAGAGTGTTGTCAAGTGCGTGACCCATATGAAGCTGACCTGTAATATTGGGAGGCGGAATAACGATAGTATAAGGTTTCTTATCCTCTTCTACTTTTGCGTGAAAATACTTTCCTTTGAGCCAAAAATCGTAAATTCGGTCTTCAACGTTTTTGGGATCATACTTTGTTGCAAGTTCTTTTGCCATAATAATGACCGTCCTTTCTTGTGAGACATAAAAAAATCGCCTCACGGATTTAATAAAAAATCAATGAGACGAGTAACAATTACCCGCGGTACCACTCAAATTGCACATTTCTGTGCCGCTCTTTGGGCTCTGACAAGCCCTATGCACTCACGCAGCATTCTCGGACGGGTTCTAATTTCGCAAAACGATTTCTTCCCGTCAGCTCGGGGGCTACAGCATCCATCTGCCGCTCATCGGCTCGCACCGACCGCCGACTCTCTGAGAGCACGTTTATGAAGCCCTCCCCTTCACAGCTTTTGCTATTAAATTGTTAGATATTTTAACATAATATTTATTTGTTGTCAATATAAATTTATTGAAAAAGGCGTGGTGATAAAATGAACCTTAAAACAAACCTTATGAAAAATACGCTGATTATGACCGCAACCAATCTTCTTATGCGCTCGGTAGCAGTAAGCTTCAACGCATATCTTACGTCAAGAATCGGTTCGGCAGGAATCGGGTTGTTTCAACTTATAATGACGGTTTATTCAATGGCCGTCACTTTTTCTTGCGCAGGCATTAAACTTGCAAGCACAAGAGTTACAGTTGAAATAAACGCAAACAGACAGAACGACCTTAACAAATCTATGAGAATGTTTGACCTTTACGCTTTGATGTGCGGCGCAATAATATGTGCGGTTATGTACATTTTGTCTGATTTCATAGGAGAAATCTGGATTTCGGATTCAAGGTCTGCGCCGTCGCTTCGTATTCTCGCGTTAAGTTTGCCCTTTGTTGCAATGTCTGCATCACTGAGCGGTTATTTCACGGCAAGCAACCTGATAACGCATTATTCATTTATACAGCTTATCGAGCAAGGCGTCAAAATAGCCGCCGCAGTTATTATCCTGAACAGCATAAGAAACTTCAACGTTACTACCGCCTGTATGGCTATTGTTGCTTCTATGACCGCATCAGAAGCAATATCGTTCACTCTGTCTTTTATATTAAAGAAAACTAAAATTCCTGCCAGAACAAACAAACTGACAATAAAATTCAAGCGGTTGCTCCGCATTGCAATACCCGATGCCGCAGGCACCTGTGCAAGAAGTATTCTGCTGACGGTTGAACATCTGCTGATACCCAAAGGCTTTGAAAAATCCGGAACAGGCAGTAAGGCGGCACTTTCCGCTTACGGTAATATCCACGCTATGGCTCTGCCTATCCTGCTTTATCCGTGCGCAATCCTCACCTCATTTTCTGCGCTTCTCATACCCGAGCTTGCAGCAAAAAACGAGCGGAACGACCGAAAAGCAATAAGCAGAAGTGTTGAAAAAAACTTAAAAAGAACCTTCGTTTATTCCGTATCTAGCGCCGTTATTCTCGCACTATTCGCCCCCGTTATTTCTGATTTGATTTATAAATCGAATGAAGCGGTGCAATATATAAGAATACTTGCACCGCTTGTTCCGATAATGTATATGGATACAATCACTGACGGAATGCTGAAAGGACTTGACCAACAGATTCAGTCAATGAGATATAATATAATTGATTCTGCACTCTGCGTTGTTATGGTATGGTTTTTGCTGCCGGTTTACTCGGTTAAAGGCTATATTTTTATTCTTTATGCCAGCGAGCTTATCAACTTTTATCTGAGTATCGGCAGACTTATCAAAATCTGCGACATCAGAATACCGTCACTGTTCAGATTCTTTTCAGAACCTCAAGAAGATATTCCCACGTTCTTGCGCAGGAAGAGATGCTGAGTTTCTCCTGCGGAGTATGGATATCGCGGATATCGGGACCGAACGAAACACAATCGAGCCCATTGATTTTTCCGCAGAAAAGTCCGCACTCAAGACCTGCATGGATAGCGGTAACAACCATATTCTTGCCGTAAATATCCTTATAGGCATCGGCAAAAACATTCTGCATAACAGAATCTTTTTTGTATTCCCAGGCAGGATATTCGCTGTGAACGTTGCTTTTTGCACCATATTTTCCGGCAATGGCAATCAGCATTTGAGTGAGCTTGATTCTTTCCGAATCAACACTGCTTCTGAGAAGAAAAGTGAAGGAAACGCTGTCTTCCCGTGTTTTAACAACACCGAGATTGAGAGATGTTTCTACCAGACCGTCTATCTCTTTACTCATTGCAATAATACCGTAAGGAAATTCACAAAGCATATCAACGATACGCACCGTATCAGTTTTGCTCATACCGTGCTTTACGTTTTCGCATTCTCGGATTTTAAGTTTCAGCTCAGGGTCAGTAGCTTTATATTCTTTACGAAGCTGAGAATTGAGACGGTTTATAACCTTGAAAAGAGCTTCGCTTTCACTCGAAATTACAATTTTACTGCGGCATTCACGGGTTATGGCATTATCCATTGTGCCGCCGTTGATTGAAACAAGCGCAAAATCTACGCTGCCTGAAATTTCTTTCAAGACCCTGCCCATAAGAACGTTTGCGTTAGCATATCCTTTGTGAATTTCGGCACCCGAATGTCCGCCGTGAAGACCAGAAAGAACAATTTCACAAACCGTTCCGCCTTCGGTAACAGGTTCAAAAGAAGCTTCAATATCAACTCTTCCGCCGCCTGCGCAGCTGACCCAAAGCGTACCCTCGTCTTCTGAATCAATATTAATCATTCTCTTGCCTTTCAGCAGAGAAACGTCAATATTTTCAGCACCGTACATACCAGTTTCTTCATCAACCGTAAAAACAATTTCGAGCGGCGGATGAGAAATATCATCGGAATCAAGGATAGCCAGACAATAAGCAACTGCAATTCCGTCATCACCGCCAAGTGTTGTTCCGTTGGCATAAACAAAATCACCGTTAATCGCTAAATCCAGAGAATCGTTTTCAAAGTCAATTTCACAGCCTGCAGTTTTTTCGCAGACCATATCGAGATGACCCTGAAGAATAACGGGTTCTTCGTTTTCTCTGCCTGCAGAGCCGTTCTTATAAATTACAACGTTACAATAATCATCTTTTACATATTTAAGATTTCGGATTGAAGCGAACTCGCAGCAATAATCGCTGATTTTTTTCATATTTCCCGAACCTCTCGGGATCATTGAAATCTCTTCGAAATACTTAAAAACTTTTTCGGGTTTGAGACCGGATAAACGGTTGTTATTCATAACTTTCACCTCAATAATATTGAATTTTACCACAAATTATTGTGGTTTTCAATAACTGTTATTCAAAACGCACCTCGTTTATTCATCGCATAAAAACTATTTTACGCATAATCTTCTGATATATGCAAAAAACGGAGCAGCATTTGAGCCGCTCCGTTAATCTTATTCGGGAATACCCTCAAGGAAATTGGTTTCTTTAACGTATCCTTCTTTATTGATTCTGAACGTTTTGATTTCAAACTTATTGAAATCGGACCAGAAGCCTGCGTCAAGGATATCGCAGACAATAGCAACTTTCACTGCCTTGCCTTCTGTTTCACGCAATCTGATAACTGCGTCGCCAGAACCGTCTTCGCAGAATTTGAAGCTCATAAGCGAAACGTTCGGTTTACTTATGCTGATAAAGCTATGCTTTTGAGGCATTTGCCCTTATGATATCCGACAGGCACTGCAACAAGTCTGTTGTTGAACGTTGCAGCAAAGCGCTGAATTCCGCTGTCTTCAGCCTGACCGATATGAGGATAGACAGCATATTCAAATCTGTTGATTCCCTCATCGGTATAATTGAAATCAGCATAAGGTCTGTCTGAATAATGGTCGGCAAAAATACTGTTCCTGATGAGAGTGAGGCGCAGGGTGTTGCCTGTACAGTCATAGCTGTATTTAGAGTCACTGACAAGCGCAACGCCCTTGCCGTCCGCAGTAACGTCACCCCAATTAAGTGCAGGCTCCTCTTCGCCGTTGCAGGGGCGTTTAATGATTCCGGCAGGTATTTCATAGGTTGAAATCGGGTTATTGCCGTTTATCGTAACAGGCATTTTTAGGATTGTGAGAGGCTCCTGCCAGAGTGCCTTGCACTTAACACGGATTTGTTCCAGACCGCTGTGAAGAATAAAATCCTGTTTAAGGTATGAGCCGTTATAAACGTGCTTTGTTCTGACAACAATTCTTGCGTCACCGTTTTCAACAACGTCAATTGATTCAAGTTTCATCGTGCCGAGAACTTTATCGAACTTAAAGATATTATGAGCCCAGGTGTCAGCTTCCGAGTTGTCAATAACAGTCGGAACACAGGTTTCGCCGCCGATAAACTCACTGCCGTCCGCTTTGTTGATTATGCTTGAAATGCCGCCTGTCTTTTCATCAAACTTAACACGGATAAACTCGTTTTCGATTGTCAAACCGTCACATTTAAGCGAAGATTCAGCCTTTTTAAAATCACCGATTTCTTTCGAATCTTCGAACCAAAGCCAATATGTTGCATAGCCTAATGCGGGAACTTTTGCATTGAACACGGTATCAAGGTGAGTGCCGTCTGAGCGTGATGAGCGCACGTTCTGGAAAAGAACGTCGTTGCCGTCGCAATCGGTTACTCTTGCAGAAGGATGATATGTTCTGACAGGCTGCTCAACCTCATATGAATGCGGATTGAAAACAATGACAGGTCTTGGGAATTTAAGATTTCTGCAATGATGTCTTTCGTTGCAGGTAACTGAATCCGAAACACCGTCAAGCCAGGTATCGACAAAGTTTGCTATTTTAAGCATAGCTTTGTTTTCTTCCTTGGCGGCAACAGTCATTGCATAACCCATTGAATCACGAACGTCATCATAAGCTTCCATAATGGAACAGCCGCAGAGGATATCATGGAACTGATTGAAGCAGACTTCCTTCCAGGCATCGCCGAAAGCCTTTGTTGACGCGGGAAGATCAGAAATTGAAGCGGCAACGGAATTCCACTTTTCGGCACTTGCGAGCCAGTTTTCAGCCTTTCTGTTGAGCTGCTTAATCATTGAAGTTGCCGAATAGCAACCGCTTGCGTGGTGCTGAAGCTCGTCGCTCCAAACAGGAATATCAAGCTGACCTGCACAAACTTCGGAGAAATATTCATCGGGTGAAGAATATTCAAGCTCTTCAAAGCCCTCTTCCTGAAGCTCAAGAAGATAATCAAGGTCGCCCTTTGTGGGTCCGCCGCCGTGGTTACCCACACCAAAGAAGAACATCATACCGTGACCTGTTTTTTCTGCGCGATCCCTGAGTATGGGCAGTTCGTTGTCAATACCGTTTTTGCCGTTGATACAATAGCAATCCCTTATTCTGTAAGTAAGAACTCTTGATCCGTCAGCGCTGTCCCACCAGAAAAGATTCTCGGGAATTTCGGAGTTTTCATGCATACCGGGACGCATCATAACGTAGCATTTCATTCCGCCCTGGGTAAGAAGCTGGGGCAGCATGGCGCTATGACCGAAAGAGTCAACGTTGTAGCCTGTTTTGCAAATTGTGCCGAACTTTTCATAATAATAAAGCTGGCTGTAAAGAGCCTGTCTTGCAAAGCTCTCTGCATCGGGGATATTGCAATCTGGCTGAACCCACCAGCCGTTAACAGGAACCCATTTGCCTTTTTTGACAAGCTTTCTGATTTCTTCAAACAGCTCGGGGTCAATCTCTTCAACCCATTTATAATATGAAGCGGAAGAACAGGTAAATATCATACCCTTATATTCTTTAATGCGGTCAACCGCAGAACGGAAAGTCTGCAAAACTTCACCGCAACCCTCCTGCCATCTCCAGAGCCAGATGGGGTCAAGATGAGCGTTGCTGATAATATGTATCTTATTTTTCATCTTTACACCTCATTATTCAAAGAATCCGTAATATCTGCCCATCCAGTAAGCAAAGCCGTAAACGTAGGCACTTTCAACGCACATTATTCCGCCCGAATCCTCATTCTTATAGTACAAAGGATCACGGTCATACTTGGAAATAAAGCGTTCATCGGAAGGCAGAAGAACAGAGATTTCCTCGTTACCCATAAGCTGTTTTTTAACGGCGACATCGTGTCTGCCGATAAGTGAAACACCTGCGGCAAGGCGGCTTGCATTCGTTCTGTAGAACCAGGTTGCAAGAGCCTCGATATCAACGTCATTATCGGGGCAAGCGAGCATATAGGGAATATCGTAGCCGGGATTATGTTCTCTTGCAAGCGAAGTTCTCCAGCTTTTGAATCCCATGCGATATTTTTCAAGAAGCTTTTCATCTTTTTCAAGAGTGCAAAGACCGTAGAACGAGCAAACGGCAAGCATATGATCGCCGTACATAATATCCTCGGGATAATCAAACTCCATCTGAATTGAAGCCTGCATAAGTCTGTCAAAATGCTTGGGAGCATAATCGGCGTAATGCTTTTCGTTTACAAGATAATCATAGCTCTCACGCCACTTGCCCTGCTCACCTGTTATATCCATTGTTACAAGGTGATACATCAGCACTTCTGCAGAATTAAGGCAAGCGTCAACGTAGCCGAAATCGGAATTGAAATATTCCTCATTCCACTTTGCCCAGGAAGTCGATTTGCCTGTGAAATCCTTAAGGATATAGCCGTTATCAATGATATGATTCATCAGACCCTTGCAGGTTGAAACAATAATTTCATCAAGTTCCGGATCGTCGCAGGCAAGATGATCGTGCGCAATCTTGAAGAAAAGAAAATGAGTTGAAATTTCGTCACTGCTTGTGTCAGCTTTATAAATTATATCGTCATCGCTGTAACCAAGGTCTCTGTAAAGCTTTGCAAGTCTTGCAGGAATTTCGGCGCCTGCATAGCATTCGGCACCGACACAGTTCCACTCCTGAGAACAGGTTGTTTCAAGCACGTATCCCTTGTCGCCCTGCTTTTTAATAAAAATACCGTCATCGGGCACAGGTTCATCGGCGCAAAGATATGTTCTTGCAACAAAGCCGTCTCCCCTGCCTGAAATGTGCATAAGAAGAAGTGTTGCTTCGGTTGCTCTGGTTGCATACTTTTTGGCTGTTACCGTATCAGGGTGGTCTATACCTTTTTCACGCTTATAAACGGCATATCTGAAAATTTCGCCTATCGCATATGCAGCGGTGAAGCAACCGTCGTTATCCGAATGACCGTAAGGCAGAATACTGTCAAGGTTTCTTCCCTCGCGAAGATACTTCTGGCTCTTCATTCCTCGTCTGTCAACGTACTTTTCGCTTTCGGCTCGCAGAATATCAGCTTTTTCTTCTGCGCTGATAAGCTTCATTTCAATATGAGTTGCGCCTGTTTCGGTGAGTACCCAAAGGTTTTCTCCGTCAGCAAGAAGAGACTTTACGTTATTATCGGGCAGATCTCTGTCTGCACTGAAATACATAACAATATCCTCTTCTCTCTCAGCAGCGGCGTCGTAACGAGTGAGACCGTTTGTTGCACCGTACCATTCAACGCTGCCTGTTTTTGCCGAACAAGTGTAATCGGCTTTTTTTGAAGGAAGAGGATAAGGGAACCCTGCAAGGTCAGGCTTAACTGATTCAGCCTCAAATAAAACCTTCGGTACTGCAGGATCATCGAGCGAAAACATCTTGCAGAATCTGCAAACATGGTCTTTAAGCTTGTAAGGTTTGAACATATTATAACTCCTAAACAAAATTATATAATAACTATAACAGAACATTTTATGATATGCAATAAAAATTTGACAGATTATCCAAAATAATGCGTGTAACCTTTACTTTTGGCACAACAGATGGTATAATTGCAAATCGGAAAGAGGTATAATATGCTGGAATTTAAAAAAGTAACACTTGAAGATTTTGAAATTATCAAAGCTTATTATGAGGCTTACCCCGCAAGACAGTGTGACCGTTCAACCGGAGCAACGGTTATGTGGCGCGATTACTACGATAATCACTATGCAACTTTTGACGGAACGATTATTTTCTCATCAAATTTTACGGGTGACGTGTGCTTCACATACCCTATAGGCAGAAATGTTTCGGGTATGCTTGATGAGCTTGAAAAATACTGCAAAGCAAACGGTATTCCTATGACGCTCTGCTCCGTAAACAACGCCGAACTGCCTGCGGTGCTCAAAAAATATCCCGATTGCGGGCACAGCGCCGACAGAGATTGGTTTGATTATCTTTACGAAAAAGAAGCGATTCTTTCGCTTGCAGGCAGAAAATACAGCACGCAAAGAAATCATATCAACAAATTCAAAAAGCTTTATTCGGATTACAGTTTTGACGTTATAACCGATAATGACATACCGCAGCTTATTGATTTCACCAAAAACTTTACTTTCAATTCAGAAAAAGACGACAGCGCCAGACAGGAGCTCGGAATCTGCATTGAGGTGCTTGAAAATTATAAAAAATATAATATGCTCGGCGGTGTTTTAAGGGTCAACGGCAAAATAATCGGTTATTCAATCGGCGAAATAATCGGTGATACACTTTTTGACCACATTGAAAAAGCGGACATTTCTTACCACGGAGCATACCAGATGCTGACCAACAGTTTTCTCAAGGAATTTGCCGCCGATGAATCGGTTAAATACGTTAACAGAGAAGAAGACTGCGGCGATGAAGGTTTAAGAAAGTCCAAGCTTTCTTATCATCCCGTTGAACTGATTGAAAAAAATACAATTAAAATCGCTTTATAATTTATTATATTTTGCACTTGACAAAGTCAAGGCATTGCAATACAATTTTAAGGTATATTTATTTATAATACGGAGGTTAAAGATATGGGTTACACAATCGGACAAAAACTCATTAAAAGCCACCTTGTTGAAGGCGAAATGATTCCCGGCACAGAGGTCGGTCTCAGAATTGACCAGACTCTTACCCAGGACGCCACGGGCACAATGGCTTATCTTGAATTTGAAGCTATGGGTGTTGAAAGAGTCCGCACAGAGCTTTCTGTTGCTTACATCGACCACAACACTCTTCAGACAGGTTTTGAAAACGCCGATGACCACAGATTCATTCAGAGCGTTGCAAAAAAGAGAGGTCTCCTCTATTCAAAGCCCGGTAACGGCATCTGCCACCAGCTTCACCTTGAACGCTTCGGCAAGCCCGGCAAAACACTTATCGGTTCAGACAGCCACACTCCCACAGGCGGCGGTATCGGTATGCTTGCAATCGGCGCAGGCGGTCTTGACGTTGCTGTTGCTATGGGCGGCGGTACATATTACACAACAATGCCTAAAATGACACTTGTCCGCCTTTCAGGCAAGCTTTCACCCTGGGTCAGCGCAAAGGATATTATTCTTGAAGTACTTCGCATTATGAGCGTTAAGGGCGGCGTTGGCAAAATCATTGAATACGGCGGTGAAGGCGTTAAAACCCTTTCCGTTCCCGAAAGAGCTACAATTACCAACATGGGCGCTGAACTCGGCGCAACAACCTCCGTTTTCCCCTCTGACGAAATCACCCAGGAATTCCTTAAAGCGCAGGGCAGAGAAGAAGACTGGACAGAACTCAAGAGCGATGACGATGCAGTTTACGACGAAATCATTGATATCGACCTTTGCGCTCTTGAACCCATGGCAGCTATGCCTCATATGCCCGATAACGTTAAAAAGGTTAAAGAAATCGGCGAAATTGAAATCAGCCAGGTTTGCATCGGTTCCTGCACAAATTCATCACTTCTTGACCTTCTCAAGGTTGCGGCTATCCTCAAGGGCAAAAAGATTGCTCCCAACGTAAGCCTCACAATCTCACCCGGCTCAATGCAGGTTCTTAATATGCTTTCACTCAACGGCGCACTTTCAGACATCCTTTGCGCAGGCGCAAGACTTCTTGAATGTTCGTGCGGTCCCTGCATCGGTATGGGTCAGTCACCCCAGTCACAGGGTGTTTCACTCCGCACATTCAACAGAAACTTTGAGGGACGCTCAGGCACTGCAGACGCAGGCATCTACCTT
>JAGBAK010000036.1 GCA_017938985.1 Clostridia bacterium | reverse complement strand
TTCCTTCGTAGCAGTCATATTCTGGCTCTTCCTGTGTCCTTTCCGGTTCCATGGAATAGAGCGCATACTTTCCGGTGGATTCATCCCTTTTTAAGGGAGGTGGATTTCGGCAACGCCGAAAGACGGAGGGTTGCAGAGCAGAGTTTTATTTGGTTGACAGCAATCAATAATGCTTCGCAGTTTGTTTTGTAACACCGTAGGGGACGGGTGACCCGTCCCGAAATAAACCGAAAATTTAATGCAACACCGTAGGGGCGACCATTGGTCGTCCGTCAAAAGCCTTGCAAAACGGGCGGATAATATCCGCCCCTACACTGAAATTCGTTATCAGTGACCAATAACGATAATCATAAATCAACCTCCCGAATCATATCATTTACTGATATAATTTTGGGAGGTATTTTTTATGGCAGAGGATAAAAAGAACACCGCTATGCCGCATAATCTTGTGCTTGAGGACAGGCGTTTGCTTACGCTCTCGGGCGTTTCGGACGTTGACAGCTTCGATGAAGAAACCGTTGTTGTTTTCACCGATCTGGGTGAGCTGACAATCAGAGGGTCAGACCTTCATATAAACCGCCTGAGTGTTGAGGTTGGCGAGCTGACGGTTGAGGGCAAGATTTCAGCGCTGATTTATTCGCAGGATGCCGCTCCGAAGGGCGGATTTTTCAGCAAGGTGTTCAGATAAATGGAATATATTCAGGGCATTTCCACGCAGACGCGCCTGTTCGGTTATGCATTTTTAACCGGTCTTGCGCTCGGTCTGCTGTACTGCGTTTTTCGGTTTATACGAACCCTTTTCGGCAACAAAAAAGCCGTTTGCTACGTTGCTGACGTTCTCTATTTTCTTATATGCGGCGTTGTGATTCTGTTTTTTAATCTCGTTTTTGACGAGGGAAGGCTGATGGTTTTTACTGTTTTCGGCGTTGCTCTGGGTGCGGCTGTGTTTTATCTTTTAACCGCAAAAATTTCAATCCGCATCTGCAGCTTTCTTGTTAAGACGTTAAGGGTTATTTTTTTGCTGATTATTGCTCCGTTTAAGCTTGCAGGCAGAAAAATTGGCTCTGCAGGCGCAAAATTGCGTGACATATGTCGAAAAAGAACAAAAAAATCTGAAAAAAAATCAAAAAACAGCTTGCAAAATGAATAGTTTATAGTGTATAATCTTTATAGTTATTTCTATAATTATGTCTTTATAAATATATTTTGTTAAAAAGGATTAATAAGATGGGTGCTGTAAAGGTTAAAGAAAACAAGAGAAGTGTTGTTCTTGCCGTGCTTTTTCTTGCGCTTGTTTGCTATTTTGTTGCCGTTTTAATCAGCAACAATTCAAAGGCAAAGGCTCTTGAAAGAGAAAACGAGGCATCGGTCAGCGTTGAGCAGAGCATACTTGACGAAAACGAGGCTATCAAAGAGTTTGAGAGCAACGCAAACGAAGCCGAAAAAATTGAGCAGATTGCAAGAGATGAATACGGCTACGCATACCCCGACGAGATAGTATATATCGATTCTGCAGAATGATTTGCGGTAATCGTGTAATATTTTTAAAAACGGAAGGATTTCTTATTCTATGCAAATCGAAGAAGGCGCAATAGTAAGCGGCAAAGTAACAGGCTTAACGGATTTCGGAGCTTTTGTTGAGCTCGAAGTCGGCAAAACAGGTATGATTCACATTTCCGAGGTTGCCCCCAACTACGTCAAGGATATCAAAGAGCATCTCTCTGTCGGTCAGGAGGTCAAGGTTAAGGTTATCACGGTTTCGCCCGAGGGCAAAATCAGCCTTTCCATCAGAAAGCTTGCAGAGCAGCAGCCTGCGGCTGAAAGAGAACCCCGTCAGCCTCAGCAGAGACCCCAGCGCCCCAGACAGGAGCGCCGTTCTGCTCCTAACGTCTGGAACGGTCAGAAATCCGCACCTTCAACAGGCGAAAAGCAATCTTTTGAAGATATGATGGCTCGCTTCAAGCAGGTCAGCGACGAAAAAATGACAGATTTAAAAAGAGCAGACTCCAAGAGGGGCAGTATGGGCTACTCCAGAAGGGGTTCAAAGTAATAAGCCGTTTGGCGTCAGATTATAACGGGGGCTTTTGCCCCCTGTTTTTTTGGAGGCACAGCAATGCGTGAGGTTGATGTTAAGCTTGTTGAACAGGCGGTCAGAGATTTGTGCATAAGCGCAAACAAAATTCTGCCTGCCGACCTTGAAAATAGAATATCAGCCTGTGCGGCGTGCGAAACCGCGGAGCTGCCCTGCAGCATTATGCAATCGCTTCAGGAGAATATTCTTGCGGCAAAAGAGCTTGATATTCCCGTTTGTCAGGATACGGGTATGGCTGTTGTTTTTGCGGAAATCGGACAGGACGTACACTTTATCGGCGGCGGATTTGAAGATGCCGTCAACAGAGGAGTGTCAAGAGGTTATACCGAGGGTTATCTGCGCTGCAGCGTTGTTGCCGACCCACTGCGCAGAGTCAACACAGGCGACAACACGCCCGCCGTTATTCACACAAGAATTGTTGACGGCGAAAACGTTAAAATCACCGTTGCGCCCAAAGGCTTCGGCAGCGAGAATATGAGCTGTCTTAAGATGTTCACACCTGCCGCAACGGCAGATGATATAATTGATTACGTTGTTTCGGTTGCTGAAACCGCAGGCAGCAATCCTTGTCCGCCAATGGTCCTCGGCGTTGGCATCGGCGGAACGTTTGAGCAATGCGCTCTGCTTGCCAAAACTGCGCTTTGCAGAAACGTGAGCGAAAAGAATGCCGATGAATTTTATGCTTCAATGGAAGAAAAAATTCTTGAAAAAGTTAATATGCTTGATATCGGGCCGCAGGGCTTCGGCGGAAAAACAACCGCCCTTGCCGTTGCAATTGAAGCCCGACCCACCCATATTGCAGGCTTGCCCGTAGCCGTTAATGTGGGTTGCCACGTGACAAGGCACAAATCAACGGTTATCTGATTGGCGATTCCGCGCCGTTGCAGCTCTGTTTTTGATGTGATTTGGTCATTTTTGTGAATTTTTTATGACATTTATTTAAAAAATCATAAAAAACTCTTTATTTTTTTGTGGATATATGCTACAATTCAATTGAGGTTAAAACCTCAATGCTAAATAAAGGGGATGACTGTATGAAGATTACAATCACAGGCCGCAAATGTTCACCCAGAGACTCTTTCAAGGACCACGCCGAAAAAAAGCTTGCCAAAATTGAGAAGTTTTTCGGACCTGACTTAGAGGCTAAGGTAACGGTAACTGTTGAAAAGTCATCACAAATCGTTGAGATTACCGTTAACAACAACGGTATGGTTTTCAGAGCGCAGGAGCGCGCAGAGAATATGAACGAAGCTCTTGACAGATGTGTTGACACCCTTATCAGACAAATCAGAAAGAACAAAACACGCATTGAAAAGAAACTGCGTGCAGGCAACTTTGATGCTTTTGCCGACGAAGAGGTTGTTTCCGAAGAGGTTGAGTATGAGCTTGTAAGAAGCAAATCCGTTCAGCTCAAGCCGCAGTCGGTTGAAGAAGCAATTCTCCAGATGAACCTTGTCGGTCATCAGTTCTACGTTTTCCTCAATGAAGAGAACGGCGATGTCAACGTTGTTTATAAGCGCAGTGACTCGGGTTACGGTCTTATTACACCTGAGATTGAGTAACCCTGCGTTTGGCTGATATAATATTTCGGGCGGGAATCATTTCGGTTCCCGCCTTTTGTATGGATACCCCGCGTTCTGTTGCAACCCTCCGTCTTTCGGCGTTGCCGAAAGCCACCTCCCTTCAAAGGGAGGCTACTGAAACAGTTAGCTTTCTGTGAAAATCTTGCTGACCCATTGGGCTCCTTTTGAAAGGAGCTGGCGGTACGCCTGAGGATTGCAGTATACAATTTTAAATTTGTAAACACTTGTAATATACTTTATTTAGCAGGAGAATTTAAATGAAAATTAATTTTGTCATTCCCTGCCTTCTCGGTATGGAATCGCTCATTGCCAACGAGCTCAAAGACCTTGAAGCCGAAAACGTTATAAGCGAAAACGGCAGAGTGCTTTTCAGCGGCGATGAAAATATACTTGCAAGGGTCAACATCTGCTCCCGTTTTGCAGAAAGAGTGCAGATTCTTGTCGGCTCGTTTGAGGCAAGAAGCTTTGAAGAGCTTTTTCAGGGTACAAAGGCGCTCCCGTGGGAAGAATGGATAGGCTCGCTCGACGCTTTTCCCGTTAAAGGCTATTCAATCAATTCAACCCTTTTCAGCACCCGTGACTGTCAGGCAATCATCAAAAAGGCGGTTGTTGAAAGGCTCAAGTCAAAATATAATATCCAGTGGTTTGAAGAAACGGGACCCGTTCATCAGATTCAGTTTTCCATAATGAAGGACAAGGTATCGCTTCTTATCGATACCTCGGGTATGGGTCTGCATAAAAGAGGTTACCGCCTTGACGCAAACGATGCTCCAATCAAAGAGACGCTTGCGGCGGCACTTTGCAGCCTTTCACATTTAAGACCCTATCACAAGCTTTATGACCCCATGTGCGGCTCGGGTACGATTCTCATTGAGGGCGCAATGATGGCTGCAAACAAGGCTCCGGGTCTTAACAGAAGCTTTTCCGCAGAGCGTTTCGGCGTTATTCCCAGAAACGTCTGGAACGAAGAGCGAGAGCGTGCAAGAAGCCTTGAAAGACCTTGCGACGATTTCGAGGGTTTCGGCTCCGATATTGACCCGAAGGCGCTTGAAATTGCAAAAATAAATGCACACAGAGCAGGTGTGGGTTCAAAGCTGAGCTTCAACCTTTGTGACGTTGCCGATTTCAAGCCGCTGACCGAAAAAGGAACGCTCATCTGCAATCCGCCCTACGGCGAAAGACTTCTTGAACTTTCGGAATGCGAAAAAATCTATGCAGCAATGGGCAAGGCTTTTGAGAAAAGGCACGGCTGGTCTTACAGCATTATCAGTCCCGACGAAGAATTTGAAAAAGCATTCGGACGTAAAGCCGATAAACGCAGAAAATTATATAACGGCATGATTAAGTGCCAGCTTTATATGTATTTTAAATAAGGAAAGGGTATATGAAAATGAAGCATATTTTTGTTATCAATCCTGCGGCAGGTCAGGGAAAATCCTTAGATTTTATCAAACCTAAAATTGAAGAGGTCTGCAAAAAGTTTGACCTTGATTATGAAATTTATATCACTCAGAAGCAGGGTGACGGCATTGAATTCTGCCGTGAAAGAGCAAAAAGCGGCGAAGAACTGCGTTTCTATGCCTGCGGCGGCGACGGCACTCTTTATGAGGTTGTCAACGGCTCATACGGCTTCAAAAACGTTCAGGTTGCCATAATTCCGCTCGGCTCGGGCAACGATTTTATCCGTCTTTTCGGTTCAAAGGAAGATTTTCTTGTGCTTGAGGACGTTGTTAACGGCGTTCCCGTTGAATTTGACCTTATCAAATGCGGCGACGAAATCGCAATCAATCAGTGCTCAATGGGTATGGACGCCGAGGTTTGCGCTATGCAGGGCAAAATCAAAAAGTTCCCCCTTGTAACAGGTGAGGGTGCATATTATATCGGCTGCCTTTACGCAATAATCAAAAAGTTCAAGAACCGTTTTACTTATACGATTGACGACGGCGAACCCGTTACCGATGACGTTCTTTTCTGCTTCTCGGGCAATTCACGCTGGTACGGCGGCGGCTTCAAGGCGGCTCCTCTTGCTCTGCCTGATGACGGTCTGCTTGACTTTGTGCTTGTCAAGGCAGGATTCTCACGTCTTAAGCTTGTTTCGCTGCTTAACGTCTATAAGCGCGGCGAACACCTTGACTGGAAAGAAACCACTTTCAAACGAGGTAAAAAGATTGTTATACACAGCGAAAAGCCTGCCGCTGTCAACGTTGACGGCGAATGCAAGTTTGTTACAGACACGTCTTTTGAAATCATTGAAAAGGGCATGGTGTACGTTGTTCCTGCAAAATCCGAGTTCCTCAAAGAGCGTGAAAAGCGCCTTGCAGAGAATAAATAATTTGTGATTCGGTAAGTTTTGTTTTTTAATGGAGGGATATTAATGAAAAACTCCAACACAATCAGATTCAATGCGGCGGGCAAACTGCGTATTATGCAGGTCAGCGACCCGCAGGATATGAAATATGTTCGCAAAGCGATGGTCAGAATGCTCGACAATGCTTACGATGCGCTGCGTCCCGACCTTGTGCTTTTCACGGGCGACAATATTCTCGGCAATCATCTGCTTGATGCAAGAATCGGCGATGCACAGGTTGCGGGCGGCAAGTCGGCAACGCTTGAAATTATGCGCGATTCAATTCATAATATTGTTGCACCGCTTGAAAAAAGGGGCATACCCTTTGCCATGATTTACGGCAATCACGATGACCGCAACGACGTTTCAAAGCGTGAGCAGGCGGATATTTACCGCAGCTATAAAGGCTGTCTGCCGATGAATAACAGCCGCAACGGACTTGATGATGATACTTATAACATCACTGTTTTGCCCTCTGAAGGCGATAAACCGCTTTTCAATATCTGGATGCTCGATTCTGCGTGGTATGACAAAAAAGAGGACGTCTGCTATGAAAGAATAAAGCCCGAAACCGTTGAGTGGTATAAGAAAACGGCGGCTCAGCTTAAAGAGCAGAACGGCGGCGAGCCTTTGCCCTCGCTTATGTTTTTGCATATTCCGCTGCCTGAAATCGAAAATCTCATTGAGCCTTGTATGCCCGATGAATGCGGTGCGGTCAAGACACACAAAATGGGTTGGTGCAGACTCAGACCCGATATCACAAGGGGCGTTATGAGCGAATATCCGAGCGTGCTTGAGGACAGCGCAGGTCTTTTTGATGCCGTTCTTGAATGCGGCGACGTCAAGGGCATTGTTTCGGGTCACGACCACGTAAACTGTTTCGAGGGCAAATATATGGGCGTTGATTTCATTCAGACCTCGTGTGCTTCTTTCCGTTGCTACGGCGATGAAACAAGAGGCGTGCGCATCTTTGAATTTGACGAAAGAGACCCGTCTGAATATATAACCTATTTCTTCAACTATGCCGATTTGTGCGGCAGGGGAGCGCTTGCAAAGCTTCGCTACGCCGTTGATGCAGACGGATATCTGAAAGACAAAACCTCGTTTATAACCGACGCCGCTTCAACTGCTATTGGTGCGGCAGGTGCGTTTTTCAGAATGGCAAAAGAAAAAAAGAATAATCTTTAAGGTGAAATTATGATTGGTATTATTGATATCGGCGGCGGTATGCGTGGTGTATACACAAGCGGTATTTATGATTATCTGATTGATAACAACGTTAAGATTGATTATTGTCTCGGCGTTTCTTCTGGCAGCGGCAACCTTATAAATTACGTTGCAGGTCAAAAGGGCAGATGCAAAAAGTTTTATACCGATTATGCTTTTGACAGCGATTATATGGGCGTCACGGCATTGCTCAAATCGGGCGATTTTATGAACGTTGACTATATTTATTCGGGAATTTGCAACACGGGCGGCAAAGATCCGCTTGATTACGAAGCGCTTATGAAGAGTGATATCCGCTACACCTGCGTTGCAACCGATTCAAAAACGGCAAAACCGCATTACTTTACCAAAGAGGACTTTGCGCAGGATAACTATGAGGTGTTAAAAGCCGCCTGTGCGCTTCCTCTTGCTTGCCGACCCGTTAAAATCGGCGACAGAAAGTTTTATGACGGCGGCGTATCCGACCCGATTCCTATCCGCAAGGCATTTGCAGACGGTTGCGACAAGGTTATTGTATGTATAACTCTGCCCCGTGACCACCGCAAGGATAAAATTCACTGGGCGGCGAACATATTGCTTGCAAATCACCCCAGAATTCTCAACAACATTCTGATAATGCACCATTTTTATAATAACGGCATAAGCGAGCTGCTTGAGCTTGAAAAAGAGGGCAAGGTGCTTGTTGTTGACCCTGAGGAATGCTTTGGTGTTAACACGATTAAGCGTGACAAAGAGGGTATGGAAAAGCTTTATCAGCTCGGATACCGTGACGGCAAGCGTATTGAAGATTTTGTCAATGCCGCTAAAACAGAAAGCAAATAATAAATTAAGCGTACCGTTTTTTGCGGTACGCTTTTTTAGTGAATAGCTAATAATGAATAGTGAAGAATTGAGGGTGGGCGTTGCCCACACCCGATTGTATTGCGTAGGGTGACCCTCTGTGGTCGCCCGTTATAACCGAAAAATCTCACTGCAACACCGTAGGGGCGACCATTGGTCGTCCGTCAAACGGATTGCAAAAACGGGCGGATAATAACCTTATGTTTTATCCTTATTTATTTCTTTGCGACCTTGCCGATAACGCTGAATATTGCAAAAACAACAATGTCCGCAATAACAATTGTTGAACCGACGGGTGTTCCGTAAAGAATTGCGGTCAGAAGACCGATAAGCGTGCAGCAGACCGAAATCAGCGCCGCGCCGACGATAACACGCTTAAAGCTTTTGAAAACTCTCATAGCCGTCAGGGCAGGGAAGATGATGAGAGCCGAAACAAGAAGTGCGCCAACAAGGTTCATTGCAAGAACAATGACAACCGCAGTTACAACGGCAATCAGGTTGTTATAAACCTTTGTGTTTGTGCCTGTTGCGTTCGCAAAGCTTTCGTCAAACGTGACGGCGAATATTTTATGATAGAAAATAACAAAAACAAGAATAACAACCGCCGCAAGAACGGTGCAAAGAAGTATATCGTTCTGTGTGAGCGTAAGTATTGACGTTGAGCCGAAAAGCGTTGTGCAAACGTCGCCGCTGATGTTGCTTGAAACGGTGAAAACGTTCATCAGAAGATAGCCGAATGCAAGTGCGCCGACGGATATCATTGCTATTGCGGCGTCACCCTTTATTTTGCCGCTTGTGCTCATTCCCAGAAGAATTACGGCGGCGATAATTGTGACAGGCAGAGTCACCGCCATAGGTGCAAGAGAGCAAACTGCGGCAATTGACATTGCGCCGAACGCTACGTGCGAAAGACCGTCGCCTATCATAGAATAGCGCTTAAGTACAAGCGTTACACCAAGCAGCGAAGCGCAAAGAGAAATCAGCAGACCCGCAATCAGCGCATACTGAATAAAATCGAAGCTCAGGTAATAGGTGAGTGTCTGTATCATTCTGCTTCACCTCCTGCGTTGAATACACGGCAAACGTCACAGCAAAGATGGTCATTTTTGGTGCCGTAAAACAGGGGCGTGTGGCAGATATGCAAAAAGTGGCTTGCATATTTCGAGGCGGCGTTCATATCGTGAGAGACCATAATAACCGTGATGCCGCTTTTGTTGATTTCTTCAATCAGATTGTAGAAATTCTGTGTTGCAACGGGGTCAAGACCTGCAACGGGCTCGTCGAGAATAAGCAGTTTTTTTGTGGCGCAAAGCGCCCTTGCAAGAAGAACTCTTTGCTGCTGACCGCCTGAAAGCTCTCTGTAGCATTTGTTTGAAAGCTCGGTTATGCCAAGCTTTTCCATAACTTCTTTTGCGTATTTTTTCTGTGCGGCGGAATAAAACGGTCTTAATCCGCAGCCGTTAAGGCAGCCAGAATAAACAATTTCTTTGACCGAAGCGGGGAAATCCCTTTGAATAACCGTTTGCTGCGGCAGATAGCCGATTTCTTTGCGGCTTAAGGATTTGTCAAATATGATATCGCCGCCGAGAACGCATTTCTGACCCAGCAGAGCCTTCATAAGTGTGCTTTTGCCCGAGCCGTTTTCGCCGATGATATAAAGATAATCGCCTTCGCTGACCTTGAAATCAAGACCCGTGACAATTGGCTTGCCTTCATAGCCGAGCGAAAGGTTTTTGCATTCAATCAGAGCCATCAGTTCAGCGCCTCCTTAAAAATTTCAAGATTATTTTTCATTGTGTCCAGATAGTTTGTTCCGCATTCGATATCCTTGAGCGATACCGACTGCAGCGAATCAACCGTCAACGCCTTTGCGCCTGTTGCATCGCAAACGGTCTGTGCGGTTTTGCCGTCAGAGCCGTCAAGCTTCAGAACGTAAGGCAAATCAAGCTCTTTTGTATGCTCAATAAGGTGAGCAAAGGTCTCAGCCGTGATTTCGGATTCAGAGGAGCAGCCTGTGAACGCCGCAAGGTGCGAAACGCCGTAATCGTGGGTCAGATAGCCGAACGGAAAACGGTCGGCAAACAGAATAACGTTCCGCTCTGACTGCGTGAACACCTTTTCGTATTCAGCTTCAAGAGCCTCAAGCTCTGCAACGTAAGCGGCTTTGTTGGCTCTGTATTCTTCAGCGTTTTCGGGGTCGATTTTACAGATATCATCGCATAACCCGTTTACAATTTCAATTGCATTTCTGACCGAAAGCCAGACGTGCTCGTCGGCATCCTCGGGGCTGTGACCGTGGTCGTGCTCCGAATGGTCGTGGCTGTGGTGAGAGCCGTATTCCATAGTTTCAACGTCCTCAAGCGACAGCGTTTCGACGTAGTCAACAAGTGCAACGCTTTTTAAATCGGGATTATCGGTGCTGCTTATCACTCTTTCGACCCAGATATCCGAAGCGCCGCCAACGTAAACAAACATCTTTGCGGTTCGTATCTGAACAATATCTTTTGCACTCGGCTCAAAGCTGTGCATATCGCTGCCGTTTTTGTTGAGCAGAATAACGTTATCGTCGCTGCCGATGATGTTTCTTATAAAATCATATTCAACGAACGTTGAGCAGACAATTTTTAAACCCTCTGCAGGCTTCGGCAGCATGGCGCAGGAACAAAAAACCGTTGCCGCAACAAGCAAAAGGGCAATTAAACTAAAAACTTTTTTCATTCTTTCCTCCGACTATTTGCATTCACCGCATTTGCCGAGCAAAACGGTGTGGCTGTCAATTTCAAAGCTTGTGTTGCTTCTGATATCGTTGCGGATAATGGAGCTCACGCCCGTGTCAAGGTGATAAACCTTGCCGCAATCGGTGCATTTGATGTGAAGATGGTTTTCGCACGTTTCGTCGGAGATATACTGATAAACAAAGCTGCGGCTGTTGCCCTTGACCGTGCGGTGAACAAGGTTTTCTTCAACAAGCTTTGTCATAAGGCGGTAAACAGTGCTTTTTGATATTGAGCCGTCATTGAGAGCTTCAACGATTTCTTCAATCGTGAAAGCACGCTGCGAATTATCTTTTAAGAAATTGAGCAAGCTTTTGCGCTGGCTTGTGTGATAAGTTTTCATTATCATATTCCTCCGAAATTGAGAATAACTCTTAAATTATTATACACACATAAATTTTAATGTCAATATATTCTTGACTTTATTATAATAATGTTTTAAAATATAAAGGAATTTTTAAGCTTGTCTGCCAATCGGCAGACTAAAATTTTAAGGAGGCACATTATGAAAAAGCGTATTCTTGCCGCTCTTCTTGCCGTTTGCCTTGTGTTCGGTTCGGGCGTAATGGCTTTTGCGGAAGGCGAAACAGCAGACCCCATTCTTAAGTTTGACGAAAACGGTGAATTCAAGATTCTTCACCTTTGCGACTGCCAGGACGGTTATCATGCAGACCAGAGAATGATTGATTATATTAACTATGTTCTTGACGAATATGACCCCGACATCGTAATTCTCGGCGGTGACAACACAGTCGGCGAAGAAGCTACAAAGGAACTTGCTGTTGCAGAGCTTGTTAAGCCTTTTGTTGAAAACAAAACATATTTCACTCTTGTTTTCGGTAACCACGATTATCAGCAGGGTTACACAAACGACGAGCTTTTTGCAATGTATAAAAAGTACGGCGGCGAATACTGCCTTGCTTATGATGCAGTTCCCGAGCTTCACGGTACGGCAACACACAATCTTCCCGTTTATTCAAAGGACTTCTTCTTGGTCAGCGGGGAGATCTCAATCGGGTGATCCATGACGAAGGTCGGCTGGATCAGATGCTCCTCGACGAACTCCTCGAAGAACAGGTTGAGGATATCGCCC
>JAGBAK010000035.1 GCA_017938985.1 Clostridia bacterium | reverse complement strand
GGGTTGGCAATAACAATGTTTTTGCCTTTGCCGACGTAATCGTTAACGTCAATTGAAAAATCGTCTTTAAGCGGTATCTGTTCAAGTTCAACGCCGAAGATATCGGCATATACGGGATAGAAACCGTATGATATCTCGGGACAGCAGAGCTTGCCGCCTTTACCGCAGAAACCCATAATTGCAAAAGCAAGCACGTCATCAGAGCCGTTGCCGCAGAATACCATATCGGGTGTAACGTCAAACTGTTTTGCAATTGCCGTTGTCAACTCTTTTAATTCCGGGTCGGAATAGCGGTTGAGATTGTCGACAACCTCTTCTGAAAGCACCTCTTTTACCTTCGGTGAGGGTGGAAAAGGTGATTCGTTTGTGTTGAGTTTTATAACTTTTACGTTAACCTGTTCGCCGGGGGTATAGGGAACAAGTTTTATATAATCATCAGCAAGAAACCTGCTCATGGCATTTCCTCATTTCTCAAATCTTATTGCGGCGCTTCTGCCGTGAGCCTGCAAGCCTTCACGGTTTGCAAAAAGAACAATGTTATCTTTAACCTCGCCGAGAGCTTCTTCGGTGTAATAAATATACTGCGATTTCTTCACGTAATCGTCAACGGACAGGGGAGAAGAGAATCTTGCCGTGCCCGAGGTAGGCAGAGTATGGTTTGTGCCTGCTAGATAATCGCCGAGAGCTTCGGGAGTATTTTTTCCCAGGAAAATTGAACCTGCGTTTTTGATTTTATCAAGATACTTGAAAGGCTCATCAACGCAAACTTCAAGATGCTCTGGTGCAATTTCGTTGGCAATTTCAACGCCCTGTTCAAGATCTTTTGCGATGATGATTTTGCCGTTTGTGTCAATTGAAGCTCTTGCAATCTCTTCTCTGGGCAGAGTTCTGAGCTGTGCTTCAATTTCATCTCTTACGGCGTATGCAAGCGCTTCACTGTCCGTAACAAGCACTGCGCTGGCAAGTTTGTCGTGCTCAGCCTGTGAAAGGAGGTCGGCGGCAACAAATTTCGGGTTGCAGGTGCCGTCGGCAAGAACAAGGATTTCACTCGGACCTGCAATCATATCAATGTCAACAAGACCGTAGAGCATACGTTTTGCGGTTGCAACAAAAACGTTGCCGGGACCGACAACTTTGTCTGCCTTTGGTACGCTTTCTGTACCGTATGCAAGAGCGGCAACAGCCTGCGCACCGCCTGTTTTGATTATTGTATCAACGCCTGCAATTTTTGCGGCGCAGAGAATTGCAGAGGGGATATTACCGTTTTTATCGGGCGGTGTAACCATAATAATTTCGCTGACACCCGCAATTTTTGCGGGTATGGCATTCATAAGTACGGTTGAGGGGTAGCTTGCGGTGCCGCCGGGTACGTAGATGCCTACTTTTTCAATAGGAGTAATTTTCTGACCTGAAATCGTTCCGTCTCCGTTATTGATTTCAAAGCCTTTGCGAAGCTGCTTTTTATGGAAATTCCAGATGTTTTTCTTTGCTTTTTCAAGTGTTTCGATAAGAGCGGGATCTTCATTGTTATAAGCCGCTTCAATTTCTTCTGCGGTAACACGCAGATTTGCTATTTCAGCCTTATCGAATTTAAGCGAATATTCCTTGAGGGCTGCATCGCCGTTTTCTCTTACGTTTTTGATTATATCGGCAACTATAGCTTCAACGCCGCTTTCAAGCTTTATGTCACGGGTCAAAATATCTTCTTTTGCCGCATTTTCTATGTTAATTATTTTAATCATTCAGCAAGCACCTTCTTAAGCTTTTGCATTAAATTATCAATGTCTTCGTTTTTGAATTTATAAGATGATTTGTTGGCAATGAGTCTTGCACTGATAGGCATAATCTTTTCGTAAACTCTGAGATTATTCTCCTGCAGTGTTTTGCCCGATTCAACAATATCAACGATAACGTCGGACAGACCGAGAATGGGGGCGATTTCAATTGAGCCGTTAAGCTTGATTATTTCGATTTCACGGTTAAGCGAAATATAATAATTCTTTGCAATGTTGACAAACTTAGTTGCAACTCTGAGAGGTCTGTCAAAATCCTCAATGTAATCATTGGGAGCGGCAACGCACATATTGCATTTGCCGAGGTTAAGGTCGAGCAGCTCATAGATATCAAAATTACCTTCTTCAAGGATATCCTTGCCGACAACGCCGATATCAGCTGCGCCGTGAGCAATATAAATCGCAACGTCGGAGGGCTTAACAAGAAGATAACGAACGCCGTTTTCTTTGTTTTCAAAAACAAGCTTTCTGTTATCGCTGTATATTTCGCTGCAGTCATAGCCGATTGAAGCAAAAAGCTCATATACTTTGTCGCCGAGTCTGCCTTTGGGCAAAGCGATATTCAGCATGATGCCACCTCCCTGAGAGCGCCGTTTTCAAAAGTGTAAACCGTTTTTGCCTTGTATCCTTCAGGCACGGTGTGTTCAACTCGTACTGAAAAACCTTTTTCAATAAAGCTTTCAACCAGAGAAAGAAGCGAAACGTTGCTGTTCTTTGAGTCGGCAACAATAAGAATATCGCTGTCAAATTCGCGTTCTTTTCTGTAATAAAGGTTAAGATTATCAAGATAAACCGCAAAACCGATTGCCTGCGTGTTGTCTCTGATTTTGTTTGCAAGCTTATCGTATCTGCCGCCTGAAAGAACGGCTTTGGGTGCTTTTTCAACGTAACCCTGAAAGATAATGCCGTTATAGTATTCAGTGTTGTTAAGTACGGAAAGGTCAAGATAAAGCTTGTCTGCTATATCTGATTTGTTGAGAGAATCTGCAATGAATTCGAGTTCGGCGCAAGCCTTTTTCATTTCATCATTTGAAGCGAGAGCGGAAAGTTCGGGCAGGGTCTGAACGAGCTTGCCGTTAACCTTTGCAAGTTTGACAAGAAGCTCTGTCTGTTTTTCGTCAACGCCGCACTTGTCGCAGATTGTTTTCAAGTCGTGTGAATTTTTGCCTTTGATGCAGGTGATAATTTCTCTCTTTGCGTTTTCGCCGATTTTCATTTCTGCAAGCAAAGAGGGGATAAACGCCATATGTGAAACTGAAAGAATAAAGCTTCCGTCAATAGCGGCAAGGCTTTTTGCGGCAAGCGAAAGCACCTCGGCAGCGAGATAGTTATCTACTTTGCCGAGAACCTCAACGCCCGTCTGTTTGATTTCTTTAAAATCGTTTGAGCTTTCGGTCATTCGGAATACGCTTTCGTTATAATAAAGCTTTGTGAGCGCATCGGTAAGCTTTGCGTTTTTAACAATTGAAAGGGTAATATCGGGCTTAAGCGCCATAAGGCGGCCATCAGAATTGTTGAACGCAAGAATACTGCTGCTTGACAGAAAGTCTCTGTTATCGCTGTAAAAGCTGTATTCCTCGAATTTTGCCATTCTGTATTCTTTATATCCCCACTGTTTATAGAGCCTTGAAAGTTCATAAGTGAGGCTGTCTTCTTTTGACATGGTTGCAAGAAATTCTTTCATAATATCACCTGAAAATTTTAGTGTGCTTGAATTATAGCACACTTTAGCGTATTAGTCAATTAGCGATTTACCACGCTAAATTGCAACTGGACTTTGTATTATTTATTGATGTTGAACAATTATTTAAGGCTTTCCTCATATTTGCGAAGGCATTCAAAGCTTTCGTGGCTGATAACGTGCTCAATGCGGCACGCATCTATAGCTGCCTGGTCTGAGCTTACGCCGATTCTTATAAGCCAGTCCGTAATTGTTTCATGACGCTGGTAAATTTTTTCAGCAATCTGCATACCGCTCTCTGTCAGAGAAATAAGTCCGTCGCCGTCGGTGATAATATATCCTTTTTCTCTGAGGTTCCTCATAGCGACGCAAACGCTGGGCTTTGAATAGCCGAGTTCGGTGGCAATGTCTACGGAGCGAACGGAGCTTTTCTTTTTGGTTAAAACATATATGGTCTCAAGATAGTTTTCTGCGGATTCGCCAATAATCATCTTTTTCAACTCCTTTATATGTTAGTTTAAAAATAATAACATATATAATATTTTATTTCAATAATAAACTTGACATATTTGTTCTTGTTATGTTATCGTTTAATTGTTAAATTGGTAAAAAGGTGATGAAAATGAGTAAAAAAGATAAAAACACGACTAAGGCTAAGAGAGATAAAAAGAAGATTTTCAAAAAGATTCTGATTGGTTTTGCAATAACGGTTGCCGCCATCACTCTTCTTACCGTTGTTGTAAATCTCATTCTTTTCAAGCTCAATATGAACAGGGTTGAAGAATACTCTGCAGTTGTTAACCCTGATGCAATTAAGCCCGTTCTTGATGAAAACGGAGAATACGTTTTTGAAACCGACAGAGAGCTGAAAATACTAACTCTGACAGACATTCATATCGGCGGCGGTTGGATGTCATTTAATAAAGACAGAAAATCGCTTAATGCCGTTGCAGCTATGGTAACCGCAGAAAAGCCTGACCTTGTTGTTCTTACGGGTGACCTTGCATATCCCGTTCCGTTCCAATCCGGTACGTTCAACAATAAGACTTCGGCAAAGCTTGTGATTTCTCTTATGGAGCAGCTCCGGGTTCCCTGGACAGTAACTTTCGGTAATCATGACACGGAGGCTTACAGTTATTTCAACCGTGAAAAAATAGGTAAGCTCTATGCTGATGAATCACTCAAACACTGCCTTTTCTCTGAAGGTCCCGAGGATGTTGACGGCGTTGGTAACCACGTGATTCACGTTAAAAACACACAGGGCAAGCTTGTTCAGGAGCTTGTGTTTATGGATTCTCATTCTTACACGGGCGGCGATATTTTCGGAATTTTCTGGAAATATGACAACATACATCAGAATCAGGTTGACTGGTATGAAAAGAAAATCAAAGCAGCTCAGGAAAAAAATCCTGACGTAAAATCGCTTGTGTTCATTCACATTCCTCTTGTTGAATACAGGGATGCATATAATGAGTACCTTCAGAATAATGAAACAGACACAGAAAATGTTAAATATGTTTCGGGTTATATATGCGAGAAAGATCCCTATGTATACTGCGGTATGGGCGAGGATAACCTGTTTGAAAAAATGACTGAACTCGGCAGCACACAAGCTGTTTTCTGCGGTCATGACCACGAAAACAATATCGTACTGAATTATAAGGGTATCGACCTTACTTATAATAACAGCGTTGACTATCTTGCATATATCGGTATCAGTAAAAAAGGTGACCACAGAGGCTGTACGGTTGTTACGGTTAAACCCGACGGTACGTACACTCAGGTTCACGAGAATTATTATCAGGATAAATATGATCCTCTTTATCCAAAAGAAGACGTTTCCTTTGAACACGATCATAAGTAAAAATATAACGGGTATTCCTTGCTCAGGGAATACCCGTTTTTATGTTGGTTATTGTTTTGTGTATTTATCAATGAATTCAGAAACTGTTGACCAATAGAGTTCGGGATTAACAAGCTCTGAAACTGCGTGCGGCGAATCGGGAACAACAAGTCTCTGCTTCTCGCAGTTTGCTGCGCTGTAAAGTGTATAGTTCATCCAGAAAGGAACAAAATCGTCTTTGTCACCATGGATAAACAGGGTAGGGGTTACGGATTTTTTTACTTGTTCTACAGCGGAAGCATCTTTGAAATCAAAGCCGATTTTGTGTTTTGAAACAATGTTGGCTGCATGAAGCAACAGTTCGGCGGGTGCACCGGGAATCATATTTCTGATGTTTATTGAATACTGTTCCCAAAGCGATGTGTAACCGCAGTCTGCAATGCAGCATTTAACGTTTGAAGGCAGAATTTCGCCCGTTGCCATCATAACGGTTGCTGAACCCATAGATACACCGTGAAGAACAATTTTTGCGTCAGGATTCTTATCCGCAATATACTTTGCCCAGTCTATGATGTCAAATCTTTCAAACCAACCCATGGTGCAATAATTGTGCTCGCTTTTGCCGTGCGCTCTGGAATAGGGCATAACCACGTTGTAACCCATTTCGTAATATCTTTTTGCAAAGACGTTATCCGTGTTTGGATCGCCTGTGAAACCGTGGCAGAATATCACGTAAATGTCCGAATCATTTTCGTACTGAATTGCGTGAAGGCACTTGCTGTCTTTGTTGAAAGTGAAAATCTTTTTGTGAGGAGTTGTTCTGTAAAACTCAACGCTGTCAACGGATTCAGGGCTTTCGTGAAGAATCTTTTTGGTTGCTTCATCAAGCATACCCGGACCGTTCTGGAGCTTTTTAATGCCGTCACGGCTGAGGTATAAGTTTACAAAATAATTGCCGATTGCGGCAAGAGCGCCAACACCTGCAGCACCTGCGATAAGTGTGTTTTTAATAATCTTCTTTTTCATTTTGAAACCTCCGATAAAACATAAAGCCGCCATTTTTCAGGCGGCTTAAGTTTAGTCCTTATACTCAAATCGTTTGATTTTCTGAGTTGTTGTTTTGGCAAACTCAGTACGTCTGATTTTAAAATTAAGAATCTTCTTGTATGCGGGAAGTTTTTCGTTAACAGTGTTAACGGTTTTTTCGTAAATATCGTAAAGCTCGCGGTCAGAAAAGTCTTCTGCTTCTTTACCTGTCTGTTCTTTGAGCTCTTCAAAGTTGGGATAAATTCGTGCGCCTACAATATCTTCGCCCTTTTTGTTTTTATCGGCAATAACAAGGCATTCGCCAACAAGAATATCTTCTGCAAGGTGATATTCAAGCTCTTCGGGATAGATGTTTTTGCCGTTGCTGGTAACAATAACGTTTTTGCTTCTGCCCGAAATATAGTAACGGCCCTTCTTGTCCACGTAACCGAGGTCGCCTGTGTGGAAGAATCCGTCTTTGTCAATAACCTTTTCGGTCTCTTCGGGATTATTGTAGTAACCGAGCATAACCATATCGCCCTTTACGCAGATTTCGCCAACGCCCGTTACGGGGTCAGCATTGATAATCTTTGCTTCGCTGCCGGGGATAGGCTCACCAACCGATTCGGCAAGGTGAAGTCTGTCGTGGTTGATGATGGCAAGGGGAGCGCATTCGGTAAGACCGTAGCCGAAGATAATCTGGATGCCGATAGCGTCAAAATCCTTGAGAATCTGGGGATTAATGGGTGCTGCACCGCAGATAATAAGGCGCATATTGCCGCCAAACGTATCAATAATTTCCTTGAAGAATACGTTTTTGAGGTCAAGACCGACCTTTTTGCCTGCCTTGACAAGAACCTTGCCGAGCTTGAAAAGTGTTTCGCCGTGAGGCTTTGCCTTGATTGCTTTCATCAGTCTTCTGTGGACTGTTTCGAGCAGCAGGGGAACGGCAACAAAGACTGAAGGATTGAATTCCTTCATATTCTTGAGAACGTATTTGAAGCCGTCGCAGAAAGTAACCTTTGCGCCGCAGTAGGGAGCAAAGAAAAGAATGATTGAGCTTTCAAATGTGTGATGAAGCGGGAGAAGTGAGATGCCGCAGTCTTCAGGCTTAATCTTAACAACGCTCATTGCGGACATAACTTCAAAGCAGAAGTTTCTGTGGCAGAGCATAACGCCTTTGGACATACCTGTTGTGCCTGATGTGAAAAGAAGTGAGCACATTGCATCGGGGTCAATTTCTGCTTCGAGGAAGCGTTTGTCACCTTCAGCAAGAAGCTTTCTGCCTCTTTCAAGAAGGTCTTCGATAACGGTCATGCCGTCCTCTTTTTTCTGACGGATATGAACAATCTGAAGGTCTTTTTTGAGTTCATCTTTTCTTGCATCAAGTTTTTTGTAAATCTTCTTATCGCAGAAGAAAAGCTTAACGTCAGAAATGTTGAGAATGTCATTGATATCATCAAAAAGAAGCTCTTTGTCTATGGGTACAATAACACCTACACCAAGAACAGTAGCCATATATGAAAGACACCATTCGTAGCAGTTGTCGGCAGATACGGCAATTTTTTCGTTTTTGAGTCCCATATCGATAAGTGCTGTGCCGAGAGCATTTATCTGTTCATAGTATTCGTTATAGCTGATGTTGTAGTGATTGTTGTTAAAATCTTTGACCTCAAAAGCAGGTCTTTCCCCAAAAAGATCAACACTCTGAGTGATAAGGTCTCTTAAATCGCGAAGCTGTCGTACTTCATAAAACGGTTTAGTCACGCCTTTTACTCTCCTTAATACAAATTCTTTAAGATTTTAACACAATATAAGAAAAAAATCAATCGCTCAATTATTAAGAATTTTCTAAATATCGAACGGTTTTTATTAATTTTTACTAAATATTGTGTTTTGTTAACATTTCTTTAACAAATCGCAGTCGGAATTGCCGTCTTGAAAGCTTTGAAGAAAAAGAAAAAACCTGCGGCATTTTCATACCGCAGGCAATAAATTATTTAAAGCAATTCAATCATAGTTTTAAGGTTATTATATCCGATTGAAATACCGTCAAGGCAGTTTTCGAGACCCTCAAATTCAACGCTTACAAAACCGTCGTAACCGCTTGATTTGAGAATTGAAAGGCACTGGAAAACAGGTATATCTCCGTGACCGATAATTGAGCCGCGCAGATAGTTACCGCCTCTGGATTTAAAGAAGCCTTTACCGGGATTAAGACCGTTTCCGCTTTTTATATGAAAATCCTTTGCGTGAACGTGTTTTGCATATCGTGCAAGATTACCAACCGCAACGGCACTGTTTTCGTCAGCACAGCAGAAATTGCCGATGTCAATCAGCGCACCGAGATTCGGGCTTGCGGTGCCTGTGATAATTCTTTCAACTTTGCTGCTGTCCTGACAGAAAAAACCGTGATTTTCTATCATTGTTGTTATGCCTTTTTTCTCAGCATAATCGGTAATTTTTCTGCAACCGTCAGTAAGAATCGGCAGAATCTGTTCAAAACCTGCATAGGCTTTGATGTCTTCGGGCATTGACCATGCAGCGTCGTGACGAAGGTTTTCAGCGCCGAGAATCTCAGCAATATCAACCTTTTTGCAAACTCTTTCAACCTCTTCGTCAAGGCTCCTTTCGCCAAGAAGATTTGCGCCGATTGTGTATGCGATAACAGGCAGTGAAAGTTTTTCGCTTTCTTCTCTGATGAGCGAAGCGTATTCGGCCTCAGTCATACCTTCGGGTGCGGAAAGGTCAGTGAATTCAATGCCGTCAAAGCCTGCTTCTTTAGCAAGCTTCATTATTGAAAGCTGTGTTTCGGTTCCGGCATTAATAAGCTGCTGATAGCTGTAGCTGCTTACTCCGATTTTCATTTTCGTTTTCCTCCTCAGCAGCCGTGGCTCTTAAGGAATTCAACTGCTTTTCTGATATCCTTTTCGGGGTCGTCACCGACTTCTCTTTCGATTGTGAGGAAGCCCTTGTAACCGATTTCTTCAAGCGCAGCAAGATATTTTACCCAGTCAACGCTGCCTTCGCCAAGAGGAACTTCAATGAAAGAATCACCTGTTACGAGGGGATCTTTTTTGATGCCGTAAACGATTTCGGGATCTCTGTAGCAAAGCATTTTGCCGTCTTTGGCGTGCGTGTGAACGATGTATTTCTGAAGGTTGATAACTGCACCTGCAGGGTCGTCACCTGTAACCATAACAAGGTTAGCAGGGTCAAGGTTAACGCCTACGCCTGTTGAGTTGAGTCCGTCAAGGAATTCCTTGAGAATTGCCGATGTTTCGGGACCTGTTTCAATGGCAAAGTGTGCATCAATTTCGTCGGCATATCTTGAAAGCTCAAAGCAAGCTTCCTGCATAACCTTATATCTTTCGTGGTTTTTGTCAGCAGGAACAACGCCGATGTGGGTGGTAACAACGTCGGTACCGAGTTCCTTTGCAAGGTCAAGAATTCTCTTTGATTTTTCAACTCTTTCGGGATTTTCGTCCTTACGTCCGAAGCCGCCGCCAAGGTCGCCGCAGAGGGCGGAAATAACAAGACCGTTATCGGTAATAAGCTTTTTGAATTCGGCGATTTTTGCAGCATTCATATTTTCGGGGGACATTTCGCCTCTGGTTGCATAAACCTGAATGCCCTGTGCGCCGACTGCTGCCGCTTTTTTAACTGCGGTGGGGATATCAGTTCTGAAACTGTCAATTATAACACCAATGGGAAATCTGCTCATAATGATACTCTCCTTTGAGTAAAAAATTAACAGCATAATAATAGCAAATATATAACGGTTTTACAAGTTTTTTTTAAAATATCTTTACATTTTCTGTTTTTTGGTATAATATAACATAATAAGTACCAAATTATATTATCCGGAGGTGTCTTATGTCAAAAATTAAAGTAGCTGTTATCGGATGCGGTACAATAGCCAATTCATCCCATATACCGGCCTATTTAAAAAATGAAGATGTTGAAATAAAATATTTCTGCGATATTATTCCTGAAAGAGCTGAAGCCTGTGTTGAAAAATACGGCTGCGGAACAGCGGTTGCGGATTATCACGATTTTCTCAATGACCCCGAAATCGAAGCTGTTTCGGTTTGCACACACAATGATTTTCACTCAATAATTTCTATTGACTTTATGCGTGCAGGCAAAAACGTTCTTTGCGAAAAACCTGCCGCAAGAATACTTTCCGAAGCTCTTGAAATGCAGAAGGTTGCTCACGAAACCGGCAAGGTTCTGAATATCGGTGTATGCAACCGTTTCAACACTTACGTTCATAAAATCAGAGAGTTGATAGATGCAGGCGAGCTTGGCGAAGTTTACCATGTTTATGCTTCGTTCAGAGCACACCGTTCAATCCCCGGAATCGGCGGTGATTTCACAACAAAAGCCAAATCGGGCGGCGGTGCACTGATTGACTGGGGCGTTCATTACCTCGACCTTATCATGTATTGCTGTGGCGACCCCAAACCTCTGACGGCTTCGGGTGAAGCTTTCTGCAAGCTCGGCAAGGATATCAGGAATTACGTCTATACCGGTATGTGGGCTGAAAAAACAGCCGATATGAACGGCACTTATGACGTTGATGATTCCGTTGTTGGCGTTGTCAGAACAAGCGGTCCCGTTATCAGCTTCAACGGTGCATGGGCACAGAACATCGGCGTTAGTGAAACTTTCATAGATTTTATGGGTGACAAGGGCGGTATCCGCCTTAAATATTGCGGCGATTTTACGCTCTATTCAACAAAGAACGGTATGCTTACCGAAACAAAGGTTGCCTGCAAAACAACCGATATGTATGAAAATGAAATCAACGATTTCATAAGATGCGTAAAAACAGGTGACAAGAACCGTCAGAACATAGATTTTGCAGTTGAAACCTCAAAGATTCTTCAGGCTATCTATGACTCATCCGAAAACCACAAAGAAATCAATATTGACTGATACAGGAGGAATTTATTATGGATATCAGAATTTTTAAGAATGAACAGGAAATCGGTGCAGCTGCAGGTCAGCTTTTCTGCGATGCAGTTAATGCAAAGCCTGACTGCGTGCTCGGTCTTGCAACAGGTGCAACACCCGTTCCCACCTATAATTATATGGCCGCTCAGTATGCTGACGGTAAGGTTTCATTCAAGGATATAACAACCTTTAACCTTGACGAATACTGTGACCTTCCCAAAGAGCATAAAAACAGCTACTATTCATTTATGTTTGAGAACCTCTTCTCAAAGATTGACGTTGACCCTGCAAACGTAAATTTCCTTGACGGTAACACAACCGATCCCGAAGCAGAAAGCGCAAGATATGCCGAAGCCATCGCTTCAAAAGGCGGCATCGACGTTCAGCTTCTCGGCATCGGCAGAAACGGTCACATCGCATTCAACGAACCTTCAGATGCGTTCACAGGCGAAAGCTTTAAAATTGCTCTCACACAGAGTACAATTGACGCAAACTCCATTTATTTTGACGATATTCCCATGCCCCGTTATGCTATGACAATGGGTATCGGTTCAATTATGAAGGCAAAGAAAATCGTTCTCATTGCAACAGGTTCTTCAAAGGCAGAAGCAGTCAAGGGCATGATTAAGGGTGAGGTTACACCTCAGCTTCCCGCGTCTGTTCTTCAGCAGCACGATGATGTTGTTATCTTCCTTGATGAAGCTGCAGCTGCTCTTCTTTAATTTTCAGAATTGGAGTTTAAAATAATGGACAAAAAAACCTTTTATATTTCAACGCCGATATATTATCCTTCGGATAAGCTCCATATCGGCCATACTTACTCAACCGTAGCAGCCGACACAATGGCTCGTTACAAGCGTTTTCAGGGTTTTGACACCTTCTTCCTTACGGGTACTGACGAACACGGTCAGAAGATTGAGGATAAAGCAAAGGAAGCGGGCGTAACACCCAAGGAATACGTTGATAAAATCGTTGACGGAATCAAAGACCTCTGGAAGCTGATGAATATTTCCAACGATAAATTCATCAGAACAACAGACGAATATCACGAAAAGGCCGTTCAGAAGATATTCAGCAAGATGTATGAAAAGGGCGATATCTATAAGGGTTATTATGAAGGTCTTTACTGCAAGCCTTGTGAGTCATTCTGGACAGAAACACAGGCAGTTGACGGTAAGTGCCCCGACTGCGGCAGACCTGTAACCAACGAAAAAGAAGAAGCTTATTTCTTCAAGCTTTCCGCTTATGCCGACAAGCTTCTCAAATATTATGAAGACCATCCCGGTTTCATTGAGCCTCAGAGCAGACAGAATGAAATGGTCAATAACTTTATCAAACCCGGTCTTCAGGATTTGTGTGTATCACGTTCATCATTCAAGTGGGGTATTCCCGTACCTGTTAACGAGGAACACGTTATCTACGTTTGGCTTGATGCTTTGACCAACTACATCACCGCTCTCGGCTACGGCTCCGATGACGAAACTCTCTATAACAAATTCTGGCCCTGTGACGTTCACCTTATCGGCAAGGATATCATCAGATTCCATACCATTTATTGGCCTGCATTCCTTATGTCACTTGACCTTCCTCTGCCTGAAAAGGTTTACGGTCACGGTTGGGTGCTTCTCGAAGGCGGCAAAATGAGTAAATCAAAGGGCAACGTTGTTGACCCCGTTATTCTTGCTGAAAGATACGGCGTTGACGCTCTTCGCTACTATCTTCTTCGTGAAATCGCTTTTGGTTCAGACGGTATTTTCTCAAACGAAAATCTTATTAACAGAATCAATTCCGACCTTGCAAACGACCTTGGTAACCTCGTTTCAAGAACAGTTGCAATGGTTGACAAATATTTTGGCGGAACAATTCCTGCAGAACGTGAAACAGGGGAATTCGATGCTGACCTCAAGGCTCTTGCGGCTGAAACCGTAAAGAATGCCGAGGCTTCTCTTGATAAGCTCAACTTCTCAATTGCACTTGCCGATATCTGGAAGTTCGTTTCAAGAACAAACAAGTATATTGACGAAACGGCTCCCTGGACTCTTGCAAAGGATGAAGGCAAGAAAGCAAGACTTGCAGAGGTTATGTATAATCTTTGCGAAAGCATCAGAATTATTTCTGTTCTTATTGCTCCTTTTATGCCCAACACAACTCCTGAAATCCGCAAACAGCTTGGCGTTGCACAGGATTTTGAATGGAGCGAATGCGGCATTTTCGGCAAGGAAGCCACATATACCGTATGCAAGGGTGCAATAATCTTCCCCAGAATCGACCTTGAAAAGGAACTTGCAGAGCTTGAAGCTGCCAAGGCAGCTGCAGCTCCCGTAAATCCTCTTAAGGAAGAAATTGAAGGTGTTGCAAAAATCGGTATTGATGATTTTGCAAAGGTTGATTTAAGAGTTGCAAAGATTGTTGAATGCGAACCCGTTAAAAAGGCAAAGAAGCTTCTTAAGCTTTCACTTGATGACGGAACAGGCACACCCAGAACCGTTGCTTCGGGTATAGCAAAGTGGTATAAACCCGAAGACCTTATCGGCAAGAGCGTTATTATTGTTTCCAACCTCAAGCCTGCCGTTCTCTGCGGTGTTGAAAGCTGCGGAATGATTCTTGCCGCCGACTGCGGTGAGGATGACGTTAAGGTTATCTTTGTTGACGGTGTTCCTGCAGGAAGCAAGGTAAGATAAACTATGAATAATATCTTTGACAGTCACGCTCACTATGACAGTGAAGCATTTAACGATGACCGCAAAGAACTGCTTAACGCCCTGCAAGGTCAGGGCGTTTGCGGCGTTATCGACTGCGGCTGCGACAAGGCCTCGTCTCTTGAGGCGATAAAGCTTTCGGAAAAGTTCGGCTTTGTCTATGCGGCAATCGGTGTTCATCCGCACGAAGCGGCCGAGGCAAAGGAAAGCGACCTTGAGGAGCTTAAAGCGCTTTACTCAAAGGAAAAGGTTGTTGCTGTCGGGGAAATAGGACTTGATTATCACTATGATTTTTCGCCGCGCAGCATTCAGCTTGAATTTTTTGAAAAGCAGCTCCTTCTTGCAAACGAGCTTTCGCTTCCGGTCATTGTTCATGACAGAGAGGCGCACGAGGACACGCTGAACCTGCTGAAAAAGTATAAACCCAAAGGCGTTGTCCACTGCTTTTCAGGCAGTGCAGAAATGGCGAAAGAGGTTCTGAAGCTCGGAATGTATATCGGACTCGGCGGCGCAGTGACGTTTAAGAACGCAAGAAAGCCGCTTGAGGTTGCCGCTGTTGTTCCGGAGGACAGGCTTCTGCTTGAAACGG
>JAGBAK010000034.1 GCA_017938985.1 Clostridia bacterium | reverse complement strand
GGTCTGTCAACAGCTATGATGCAGTGTTTGACGCAAACGGCGGCGTATGGACAGACGGCTCAACCGATAAATCGTTTGCCGTTGAATACGGCAAAAAAATAACAGCTCCCGAAGCACCGTCAAAACAGGGATATATATTTGCAGGCTGGTCACCCGTTGTGGGCACAATGGACAGCGTTGACGGTAAGAGATTCACTGCTTTGTGGACTCCTGCAAGCGGTATTAACTACACCGTCAATACTTACGTGATGAAGCTTGACGGAGAATATGCAAAAACATCCAAGACTTTGACAGGCACAACGGATTCAACCGTTGATGCGGAATACACCGTAGAAAACGGATATGTTCTCAATTCCGAAAAGAGCGTTCTTTCGGGCGTTGTTGCTCCCGACGGCTCGCTTGTGCTTGAGGTTTATATTGACCGTGTCAGGGTGACCGTTACAATCGGCGGCGAAACAAAAGAATGCCTTTACGGCGAAACAATCGGCGAGCCTGCAACTCCTGCAGAGCCTGAGGGTCATTACCACACAGGCTGGGTTGACGAAAACGGCAATGCAATTGAATTTCCGATTACCGTCGGCGATAATATGCCGTCAGAGATTATTCCCACGTTTGCAAAACGCATTTACACGGTAACCTGGATTGTTGACGGCGAAGAAACAGCCCAAAGCTATGAATACGGTCAGACAATCGTTAAACCTGCCGACCCCGAAAAGGAAGAATACAAATTCATCGGCTGGGGCGCAGATATCCCCGATAATATGCCTGCAACCAACCTCACGTTCACCGCAGAGTTTGAAAAGATTTATTACACCTGCGAATGCGGCAAGGTTTTTGACAATGCGGCTGATTATAACAAGCACCTTGCAGAAGAGCAGGCACAGAAAGAATATGAGCAGGCTCTTAAAGCTGTTCGTGTTTCAATCAGAAACAACCCCGGCACAGCAACCATAAAATACGGCGAAACTCTTAAGCTTACGGCTGTTGTCAAAAATCCCGTTGACGGTATTGTAATAAGCTGGTACGTTGACGGTGAAAAGGTTGCGCAGGGTGAAACCTTCAATCTTACATTTAATAACGGCAGCAAAACCGTTGAAGTTAAAATTACAGATGAAAACGGTAAAGTAATTAAAAACGAAAAGGGCGAAGAAATTGCAGATTCACAAAAGGTAACCGTAAAGGCCGGTTTCTTCCAGAAGCTGATATCTTTCTTCAAAAACCTTTTCAGAATGAACAGAGTTGTTGTTCAGTCAATATTAAACGTGAATTTCTGATATCAAAACAATGAAAGGCGAGTGACGGCAATGAAAACAAAAGAAAAACTCCGCATTGCCATGCTCGGCCATAAAAGAATACCCTCAAGAGAGGGCGGCGTTGAAATCGTTGTCAGCGAGCTTGCAACGGGTATGGTTTCTCTGGGCCACAGCGTAACCTGCTATAACAGAAAAGGTCACCACGTAAGCGGCGAAGAGTTCGACGGTGAAAGGTTTGCCGAATATAACGGCGTAAAAATCAAAGAGGTTTTCACCGTTCAGAAAGGCGGACTTGCGGCAATGACGTCTTCTGTTTTTGCCGCTCTCAAAGCTGCGTTCGGCAGATATGACGTTGTTCATTTTCACGCCGAGGGACCCTGCGCAATGCTTTGGCTGCCGAAGCTTTTCGGCAAAAGGTGCATTGCCACAATCCACGGACTTGACCACCAAAGAGCCAAATGGGGCAGATTCGCTTCGCGGTATATCCGCTTCGGTGAAAAATGCGCCGTTAAGTTTGCAGACGAAATTATCGTTCTGAGCGAAAATGTCAGACGCTATTTCAAAGAAACTTATAACCGTGAAACCGTTTTTATTCCCAACGGCGTTAACCCTGCGCAGAAAAAAGAGGCAAAAGAAATCGCGGCAAAGTTTAACCTTTCAAAAGATGATTACATACTTTTCCTTGGCAGACTTGTTCCCGAAAAAGGTCTTGAAAGGCTGATTGAAGCCTATAAAAACGTTAAGACCGACAAAAAACTTGTCATCGCAGGCGGCTCGTCCGATACGGCAGAGTTTGAATCAAAGCTCAGAGCCGCTTCGGCAGATAATCCGAACATAATCTTCACCGGCTTTGTTCAGGGCAGGTTGCTCGAAGAGCTTTTCAGCAACGCATATTTCTACGTGTTACCCTCCGACGTTGAGGGTATGCCGCTGAGTCTGCTTGAAGCCATGAGCTACGGCAATTTCTGTCTGACCTCGGATATTCCCGAGTGTGCGTCGGTTATCGGCAAATACGGCTGTGTTTTTGACAGAAGTAAGCACGATGACCTTGCAGAAAAAATGCAGAATCTATGCGATAACCCCGAAACGGTCAGCGCATTCAGACAAAACAGTGCTGCTTATATTTGCGGCAGATATAACTGGAACGACGTTGTTTTAAAAACACTTGAGCTTTACGGCTGCAAAAATGACGTTCAGGCAAAGGAAGAATTGAATGAAAGTTCTGCTCATAAATAAATTTTTATATTCCAAAGGCGGCTCCGAAACTTATGTTTTCAAGCTGGGCGAAACCCTGCAAAGAATGGGTCACGAGGTTCAGTATTTCGGAATGGAACACAGCGATAACGTTGTCGGCAACGCAGCGGGGGAATACACACAAAACGTTGATTTTCATTCAGGTTCACCGCTTAAACTGATTTCGGGTTCGCTTAACACCGTTTATTCGTCGCAGGCAAGAAAGAAAATCAGAAAAGTGCTCGATGATTTCAAACCCGACGTATGCCATCTCAACAATTTCAATTATCAGCTCACGCCGAGCATTATTCTTGAAATTGTAAAATGGCGAAAACAAAACGGCAGGGATTGCAGAATAATTTATACCGCCCACGATT
>JAGBAK010000033.1 GCA_017938985.1 Clostridia bacterium | reverse complement strand
CGCGGAAAGAATCAATGGTGTCACCGTTAAAGGCTTCGCCGCTTTTATGCTCATCAACGGCAACAATTCTTCCGCCGCCGTTTATATATTGCATTATGTATTCGTGAACAAGGTGGTTACTCTTGTTGCCGATGACAATATCGGCACTGTCAAGCTCTGCGCTTGCCTGCGGAAACGCCTGCGGCATACAACCCGTGAGCAACACAAGGCTCTCGGGGTGAAGCTTTTTAAAGCGGCGCACGCTCTGGCGTGTTTTCCGGTCGCTTTCCGCCGTTACGGTGCAGGAATTGATGATATAAACGTCGGCTTCTTCGCTCGCATCGCAGATAACAAAGCCGTGTTTTTCAAGATTCTGCGCCATAGCTTGTGATTCATATTGATTAACCTTGCATCCCAAGGTATAAAAAGCTGCTTTCATAATTTCGCCTTTCGGAAGTTTTTTAACATTATAGCAGAAAAATCGGTGATAATCAACACTGCGGATTACATATATTGCTTTGAAGGGAGATATGAATATGAAAAAAACAATCAGAACTGCGGTGAGCCTGTTTGCGGCGCTTGCCGTTGCTTTTTCATCGCTGTTTTTTGTCAATGCCGAGGAAACTCTGCCCGTTGAAATCAAAGCAAAAGCCGCCGTGCTTATGGATGCTTCAACAGGCAAAATTCTGCTCAGACATAACGAAAACGAAAAGCTCTATCCTGCTTCGGTAACAAAAATTATGCCGCTGTTGATTGTGGTTGAAGCAATCGACTCGGGCAAAATCAAGCTGACGGACGTTGTTACCGTTTCAGCAAACGCTTCATCAAAGGGCGGCTCGCAGATATGGCTCAAAGAGGGCGAGCAAATGACGGTTGACGATTTGCTTAAGGCAACAGCGGTATACAGCGCTAATGATGCCTGCACTGCGCTGGGAGAATACGTTGCAGGCAGCGAGGAAGCTTTTGTGACAATGCTCAACGAGCGTGCCGCACAGCTTGGAATGAAAAGCACGCATTTTGAAAACTGCACGGGACTTGACGACACCGCAGAAAACCACATGACCACCGCCCTCGACGTTGCAACAATGAGCAGGGAGCTTTTAAAGCACGAAATGATTATAAATTACACCACCATCTGGATGGATTCGCTTCGAGACGGAACAACGGAGCTTGTCAACACAAATAAGCTTGTGCGATTTTTTGAAGGCACAACGGGTCTCAAAACAGGAACAACCGCAAAAGCAGGCTGCTGCGTTTCTGCAAGCGCAAAGCGCAACGGAACACACCTGATTGCCGTTGTGCTCGGCAGCGAAAACAGCAGCGACAGATTTGAAACGGCAAAAGCTTTGCTTAACTGGGGCTTTTCAAATTACGTTACCGTTACACCCGTTACAGACCCGTCGCTGATTCCCGAAGTCAAGGTGTTAAACGGTGTTAAAGACACCATAATGCCTGTTATTCCGAAACCCGAATCCGTGCTCATTCCCAAGGGAAAAGAAGGCGAAATCAAGCAGAACATCGAGCTTGCCGTTGATGCAGCCGCGCCCATTGAAAAAGGTCAGATTTTAGGTAAAATCAGCTTTGTTCTTGGCAATGAAACCCTTGTTGAATACAAGCTGACAGCGCCCGAATCCGTAAAGCCGCTTACCTTTACAGTTGTGATTTTCAGAGTACTTAAAGCGATTGCAAACTAAATATATCAATAAATTGCAAGCTTTCAACCTCAAGCATTGAAGAACCGCAATTTGTAAAGCTTTTCATCTTTACAAGCTGACAAAGAAAACCGCCGCAGTCAAGCCGACTGCGGCGGTTAAAACTTTGGTTATTCAGAAGATTTCAGAGGATTATTCCTCGTCTTCTTCCTTCTTTTTCTTGGTAGCGATAACTGCGATTGCGCCTGCTGCTGAAATTACTGCAAGAGCTGCAATGCCTGTTGCTGAACCTGTTGA
>JAGBAK010000032.1 GCA_017938985.1 Clostridia bacterium | reverse complement strand
GAGTTTGACATTGTACCGCTGCCACCGTTGGCGTTATACTTAACAGAATATGTATTTGCTCTCCATACAGCATAAAGCGTTGTATTTGATGTCAGTGATATACTATCTCCGGGTTCATATTTAGCAGATGTCGCACTGCTGCTCTTTGACCAACCAAGGAATGTATATCCACTTCGCGAAGGTTTTGTACTGCTTATTATATAGTTTTCTGCTCCCGATTGACTTGACGGAGCACCCGAACCACCATTTGCGTTGTATGACAATGTATATGTTTCTGTAACACCTTTGATCGGTGCAATAGCAAACAAGCAAAAATGATTTGCCTCAAAAGTTATTATTCCGTTTTCTACTATGCTGTCAATTAAGCTCCAGGTACCATCTTCATTTTTTCGAACCACCTGTATTCTTGAGCCTTCAAATTCCGACGGAAAAGGAATATAAACTGTTACAGTTCCGTCAGGCTGAACAATCTCGCCATCTTTTACCAAAGAAATATCATATGCAACATAGTCATTGAGAGCATTTCCCGAATCGATTTCAATAGACATAATTCCTTTTAGTACTCTATATGATTGTACCATTATGTCTGCCGGAGCATTACCGTTTGTATCAACACCTATACCGTCACCACTATAAATCGTTCCGTTATTGCTTGATGCAATCGGTGTAACAAAACCGAACGGATTTCCATTTTCTGAGGTATCTTTCCAATGATCGAGCTGCACAAGATAGTTTAACACCTTTTGTGCCGTAAACATTACCGCTAAACTATAGCCGAAAACATCTGAATATTTTGTAAGGATTCCCTCACCAATGCCCGATACCGTTCCAAGTGCTGATTTCACAACATCATCAAAATCTATTTCGATATCCATGAGCAGACCTTCAGCTTCTCCTGATAGAGTAGCCACTACTGTTGACAAAGAAGCTTCTGATATATTAACAAAAACTTTATCTGTTAGTTTTTCCTGAAATTTACTCGCTGTTTTCAAATAGTATTCACTTGCAACAAATCTTCCGAGAAGTTCTTTTTCTATTTCCTTTATTTCTAAATCAGTAAAACTATACACATCTTTTACTAATGAACCTCCTGTTAAAACCAAATCAAAAAGATTCAGGACAAAACAGGTTGTTGAAACTGCAGAGTCATTTGTAATTCTTACATAACCATCCTGAGGAACAAACAAATCTTTGATTTTAGTTTCCTTTGAGAAGGATACACCTCTGAACGAAAAAGTATCGCCCTTGAAAGCTTCTGTGAGCATACTCCAACCTGTACCTAAGGTTTCAAGAAGTCCGGTTCCTGTTCCTTCATATTTATCAATTATTTCTACTTTAACCAGATTGCCTGTCTTATCATAAACTTCAACAACACCACATACATATGTCTGGTTATATATATTCATATCAAAATTCCAACCGCCAGAAACTTTCTCATATGAAAAATCAGCCACATACATTCCGTTATAGTACGCATTATAAGTATCGTTAACAAGTAGCTGAGGAATTTTATAATCATATGTTTTTATCTGATCTGCTCTGAGATTCACATAGTCATCAACACAAACATTAATCGGAAATGTATATGTGTCTTCCGTTGTATTGTCGTTTATCGTAACAGCAGTCATTCCTGACTTTTTCGCCGTCATAACTATAAATTTTGAATTCCTGTATTCTGTCGGAACCTCGAAATCCGAAAACTTGTTCAACCCTTTAAATTGGCTATAGCTATATATATTTTCAAAAACTGCAACACTGTCATCAGAATTGGTTAAAGTTATTTTATCAGGCGTATAATATCCGCTGTTTTCTTCTTCGGTTACAATCAACACAATATCTTCGCCGACAAAATAATTTAACGCACTTTTATTAACTATAACTCTTGTTTTTCTTTCACTTTCGGGAGTTGACGGAGTGTCAGGCACTTCAAACAAAGCTGTGAATGTTATATTTTCATTTGTCATCATAAAAGGAAATGTTACGATATTGCCTTCCGGTTCAACCCAACCTACAAAGCTATATCCTTCTTTTGTGGGATCGGCGGGTGCAACAACAGCTGATCCGTATTCAAAATTTTGTGTTTTGATTACATCACCGTCAACAACCCACGAAACAGTATGAAATTTATCATCAGAAACAACATAATTATAATGAATCGTAGCATTTGTCAAACACTCATTATTGCTGCCAAATGTAATGGCATTCCATTCTTCTTCACTGCCAGTGTAATATAAATCTGTCAGTCCTATGCAATCCAAAAACGCACGATCCCCAATATTTGTCACACTATCAGGGATTGTTATATATGTTAGATTCTCGCAACATTGAAACGCCGACTCACCAATATTTGTAACACCTTCTTCAATGATGATTTCAGGACAACTGCTTTTAAACCACGGTGTATATCCAACGAAAGTATACGCCTCTGTATATTCAGATGGAATCTGTAAATAATTTTGCATTATACCTTTGCCTTTAGTAAAAGTAACTCTCTCGATATTTATACAGTTTTGAAAAGATCCGTCGCAATTAGAAATTTTTGCGGAAGCTGGCATCGTAAGTTCTATAAGTCCTGTACATTCTTGAAATGACGCACCAATATAGGTTACGCTATTTGGGATAGTTATTGCGGAAACATTCGCGCATTCATAAAAGGCAAAATCTCCCGTACTTTTTAATCCTTCTGGCAGTAATATAGATGTTATTTTTACTCTATTTCCAAACCATGGCACCGACGCGGGTGATGTCCAATTCGTCATCTCACCTGTACCACTTATCTCGAGCACACCTGTATCTGTATCAAGTGTCCACGTAAGATTATCGCCGCAGGTACCACTCGTTGCAGCTTCAGCCTTAACCTCAAACAGCTTACTGAAGTCGAGCCAGTCGGGCAATTCAAGTCCGACAAATCCGCTCAGCGGTGCCGAACCGAATGTCATAATCACAGCTATAAAAACAGCCAGCGTTCTCTTCAAAACCTTTTTCATAAATCCAACCTCCAAACAGTGTGAAAATAATATATTTAACAACTTAAACTTTAATTAATAGACAAAATCATATCTATAATTATACATTTTACAGTATACCACTATCATTTTTGAAAGTCCATATTTTTCGAATATGTTTATAAACAATTTTTATCAGATATATTAAAATACCAACAAATGCTTTGCTCCTCGACCAACACTCTGATATATCCGTATTCCATAATAAAACCTCCGAAATGTTTTGATTAAATCTTAACACTTCGGAGGTTTTTGCTATCTTTTTTCATCTGATAAAAGTTAATTTCAGTAGTACATTCACACCCGAAAATCAACCTTGAATTTTTAGAGGGTAGGTAATATGACATACTTTGACAAAGAACTCTTTTTAACTCCCGCTTTTCAAAGCAAAAGTGTTCTGCAAAAACACAGAGGAGGTTAGGGTATGTTTTTACAAAAATCGAGTTTTTCGCCATTCCCGCTTGTGCGTATAAAACGAGATTTTAATAGCCGACAGATAAATCTGAGTCTGAATAACAGTCGGCTTCAAGGTGGCCGCAGACACCCTCTGCCCCTCCGGCACAAGGAGCGAAATGGGGTTGTGCTGCGCGCAACCACTATTGAGTTATTGATTTGACGTACAAACGCAAGAGTGCTTCTGAACGAAGCATTGCGCAGAGGTTTTACGGTTATCGGTCTGAGTAGTTAATCAGACAGAGCGATAACATTTCTTATGCACAGTTTTTCTGCATAAGAAATCAAAACCTCAAACAATGCAAGCGAAGAAAAATGAGTGAGTTGCAGGCAAATCAAAGAAAGGAGAAATTATGGTTAATCCAATTACAACAACATTTCATAAAGGAACAACAGTTGCACAGAAACATAATCGCCGTGACCCTAAATGTGTTGCTAAAGAAAAACACATTGACCCGAACGGCGAATATATTGTGTGGATTGATGAGGACGTCAGAAAGGCTTACAAGAAAATCTTTGATGAAGCAGTAAAAGAATATAATGCCCGTCAATCAGATTCACGCCGTATCATTGATAACTATTATCAAAAAGTAAAAAATTCTAAGCAACAGAATACGTGTTATGAAATTATAGTGACTTTAGGCGATAAAGATTCACACCCTCCTGCTGATACATGCAAAGAGATTTATAAAGAAGTAGTTGACAACTGGTCAAAAAGGAACCCGAATCTTATCCTTATAGGTGCGTATTATCACAATGATGAATCGGGAGCACCTCATCTTCATATAGACTATATACCTGCTGCTTATGAAAACTCGAGAGGAATGAGCATACAGTGTTCTCATACCAAAGCACTTAAAGAAATGGGTTTTCAAAACAAAAACGGCAAATACGGCGAAACAGAACTGACTCAATGGACTGACAGAGAAAGAGCTTATCTTGATGATCTCTGCAGACAGAGAGGCATAGAGGTTCATCATCCCGATGCAGGCAAAGGCAAGAAACATCTTGAAAAAGAAGCATATATTTTGACGCAAAAGCTTGCCGAACTTGAAGCACAGAAAACTGCAGCTCAGAAACAAATTACAGCTTTGAGCAACGAACATTGTTTGCTTTTGAAACAGAAAGCAAAAGATGAAAACGAAATAGCAGAAATTGAAAATAAGAATGCCAAAACCAAAGACACAAGCAAATATATATCTTATGCCGTGGATTTCTACGATGCGTTTATAAAATCAAGCATGGAACATGAATTTGATCCGGCATTCAAAAAAGTTGAAATACTTATAGAAGAAAAAATCGCCGAAGAAAAAGCATTCAGCGAAACACACAATCATCAAACAACATATTACAACACACCAAGCGATGGATACGATAGCAAAAAGGACCCGTTATCCATTGATTATGAACCTTAAAAATTCACATTGTCGCATTAAACCTGAGGATAGACGGGAAGGTTTGAATCCGCCCGTAAACTGGTTTAAAACGAAGCTCGCTTCACAGGATGAACACAAACATAATCCCGAAAGGGTTTATATAGTCCTCAAAAAATATACTTTTATGAGGATATACTTAATGTTTATTCCCGAACATTTCAGCCCTGAAGAAAAGGCTGATTTCACCGTGTTTATAAATTTCATGATTGAGAAGATTGAAAAATACGGTGATAAAATTCAAGAGGATGTCAAAAATCCTGATAATCAGACCTTGACACCTCAATAATTTCACGTTATATTCTATTTAGTTTGACCGTTAATTACCGATTTCAATATGGAGGTTCTGTATGAAACAGATTAAATGCTACATGTATACCCGTGTATCAACAACCATACAGGTTGAGGGCTTTAGTCTTGATGCGCAAAGAGACAGAATAATGCGTTATGCCGACGGCAACGGTTTTAAAATTGTCGGCGAATATTGCGATGCGGGAAAGTCGGGCAAAAATATGGCTGGTCGTCCGCAATTCAAACAAATGCTTGACGATATCGAAAGCGGCAAAGATGAGGTTGCTTTTGTTCTTGTATTCAAACTTTCCCGTTTCGGAAGAAACGCTGCAGATGTTCTCACATCACTTCAGTTTATGAAGACTTACGGCGTTAATCTGATTTGTGTTGACGACTCCATTGACAGTTCAAAGGACAGCGGAAAGCTTATGATTTCAGTGCTTTCCGCTGTTGCGGAGATAGAAAGAGAAAATATTCTTGAGCAGACTATGGCTGGTCGCCGCAGAAAAGCAGAAGAAGGCAAATGGAACGGCGGCTTTGCTCCATACGGTTATGAGCTTATCAAAGGAGAGCTTCATATTGTTGAAGATGAAGCCGAAATAATACGCCTTATTTTCAAGAAATTCATAACAACGAATTTGGGTGTCAACGGTGTTGCAAACTGGCTCAACAATCAAGGATACAAGAAAAAACTCCGTCAGAACAATAAGCTTGAGGGGTTTACAACACATTTTGTCAAAGGTGTTCTTGATAACCCTGTGTATTACGGAATGATTGCTTTCGGAAGGAGAAAAACCGAAAAAATCAAGGGAACGGTTAACGAAACCCACGTTGTTAAAAATGATGACTATATCTTGCATAAAGGCATACACGAAGCTATAATATCAGAAGAAGAATGGAATGTTGCACGAGCCAAAAGAGAGCGTACAGGTCGACAAAACGTAAAAACGCACGCTCTGGATCATGAGCACATTTTATCAGGTTTGGTTAAATGTCCGATCTGCGGTGCAGGCCTGACAGCCAACTTTTCAAGAAAGCACAGCAAAGATAAATACGAACGCTTCTATTACCACTGCAAGCATTCCCGTTTTCTTCCCAACGGACAAAAATGTAACTACAAGAAAAACTGGGTGCAAGAGGATGTCAACGCTGCGGTAGAAAGAGTTATTTGTTCACTTGTTACCAATCCCGACTTCGAAAAAGCAATGAAATCTCAAATCGGAGAAAACCTTGATATTACCAACCTTGAAAACGAGATTAAGAATCTGAGAACACTGCTTCGTCGAAAAGAATCAAACAAGAACACACTCATAGCACAAATTGACAATCTGAACCCCGATGACCCGCATTACAAAAAGAAACAAGATGATATGAACATAAGGCTTGATTCATTTTATGAAGATATCGAGTCGCTTGAATATCAGATTTCCGAAGCAGAAACAAGACTGACTAATATACAGCAGCAAAGAATCAACGGAGAAACAATTTACAATTACTTGGTTTTCTTTGAAAAATATTACTCTCAGTTCAGCGATGCTGAAAAGAAAGAATTTATGAATGTGCTGATTGAGAAAATTGAAATTTTTGAAGAGGAACAGGAAAACGGGCTCTTTCTCAAAAGCATCTCATTCAGATTCCCAATATATTTCAAAAGTGGATATGTCAGGGAGCTGCGTTTGACTGAAAAAAGTACGTTTGAGATGGTTGCTCTTTTGTCCCAACACAAAGGCGATAATATCTGATTTGGTAAATCCGCAATCTGCATCACAAAACAGTCGAAAGAAAAAACGATATAAAAAATGCTATGGGCAAAACCGCTCATAGCATTTTCTTTGTTATTAAATGCGTATTTACTTGTTTTCCAAAGCCAGCTTTCTGATTTTTCCGGTATCGTCAATATACGTTTCGATATAGCCGCATTGAGGACAAACCGCACATTTGATTTTTCCCAAAGAACCTTTGAACATTCCTTTTTCCCTGACGTCTATGCCATAGCCGCCGTTGGTAACCATAACCGTCAGATTCTCAACCATCTCTGTTTCACATCTCAGGCATTTTCTCATATATAATCTCCTTAACCAAATTCTATGACTATGTTTTATTTTATAAAATCCGCTTATCAGAACACACTTTCTCTGCTCACATACGTGGGTTGAGCAGTAAGCTTGATGTTAATCGGAAAATACTCTTCAATATTATCAACCGTCAGGCGGTTGCCCTCCGAATTCAGAATATAATATTCAAAGCTCCTTGAATCATCCACAAAGCAACCCGAAACCGTTTTGTGTGTTCTGTCATCTTCAAGCACAGGCACAAGAATAAGCTCTTCGCCTTTCGCACTCTGCGCAGGCTGAGGCATAGCAGTGAATGAAAGATATTCGTTTTTATACTGATTCAAAGGACATTGCTGATAAACTCGGAAATAAATATCACCGCTGTTTTCTTTTCTGTATGCATCACAGTAAATCATATAGCCGTTATAGTACTCTGTGTTGATGCTGTTACCGAGTGTAACGTCGCCTTCATACTCAAAAACGGCATCCACCCCTTCAAAATAGAGATATTCGCTGTAATGCTCAATAACACCATAGCTATAATTATCATCAAATCCGTTTTTGTTGAAGTCATAAGCGATGTAACCAAGCGAAACGGCAGACACGGTTGAAATAAATGCAGGCACTATCGCCGCAACAATGATGAAAGCTTTTCTGATTTTTCCCCTGACTTTTTTATTTTTGCTGATTTTGCGTGTTGTTGCGGCAACGGCAAGCTGAAAAACAAAAATAAAAATGCAGGTCAGAACCAGATAACTGCCGGGGGTAAACAGGTCATAATGACGAGCTTCAACCTTGCCTGCACCGCAGAGAAGCAATGCCGCAGATAAAAATGAAGATGCCAGATTGCCCACAATAACGGGATAAATCTTATCCAACAAACCGTAAATAACAGGCAGCAGCACAATCATAACGTTTATTACCGCCATAAATCCTTTAAAAGGCTCCATCATAAAAACACACGCAAAGGCTGCAGGGAAAGCAAAAGGAAGGGTCCACAGGATCTTTTTAAAATTTTCTTTCATATCGATCTCTCTTTCTTGTTTTTTAAGGTTTTTTGCCCTTTCACCTTAATGACGAAACAGAAAACGGTACGGTCTATGTTTTTTGATTATTTTTTCAAAAAATTTTTATATATAAAATCCTTGACTTTATTGCATTAAATGGTTTAATATTTATACTATAATATTACAGGAGGAATACCAATGAAAAAATTCAAAAAAGCTTTATGCGTGATTTTAAGCGTTGTGCTCTGCCTTCAGCTTGGTATTATGGGCTTTGCTCAGGGCGAAGCTGCAAGCTACACCATCGTTAACCCCTATGCGGCGGTTGAATGGACAGGCGATAACGCTTGGGGCGCTTACAAAGGCTCACTCCACTCACATACAACATACAGCGATGCTGACTACTCCCTTGAGGTTATGGTCAAGGAATCTTATGCAAGAGGCTATGATTTCCTCTGCGTTTCCGACCACGGCGTAACAGGCGTTGAATGGGATGAGGAACCCTACAGACATCCTCTCTATTTTTACCAGCCTATTCTCGGCAACGAATTCAAGCACCTCACAACAGAAGAATATGAAGCAATCAAGAACGGCACATATCTTGACAGAGGCTACGGTATGACTCCCGTTCTCGGCGGTAACGAATTCAACAACCTTTCACTCACAAAGAACCACGTTAACGGTCACTTCCTTAAGGCTAACGAAGGCAACGCCTTCCCCGGTGCCGAAAACGAACAGGGTTATGACCAGGCTCTTGCTTACATTGAAAAGCACGACGGTCTTTCATACATCAACCATCCCGGCGACTGGCTTGACAGCAACTCCAACCCCGCAATCGTTTACGATGACTACAGCATCGAATTCCTCAGCGGTCTTATCCTCAAATATGACAGCTGCCTCGGTATTGAAATTCTCAACGAGAGAAACGGCACAACAGGCTATGACAGAATTCTTTGGGATAACCTGCTTATGCACTGCCTTCCCAGAGGCAAGAACGTTATTGCTTTCAGCAACAGCGACGCTCACTGGCCCGGCACAATTGATTCTTCTTTCAGCGTATTTATGATGGAAGAAAATACAGAGGATGAAATCAAAGAAACAATGCAGAGCGGTGCATTCTTCGCTATCACAAGAAGACTGCGTGCAAACGACCTCAACAAAATCGGTCCCGCAACAGAGATTGATTGCATCGATTCAGGTATCCCCTATCCCATGTTCACAAACATCGCCGTTGACGGTCACAGCGTTTCCGTTTCAACAACCGATGCTGAAACTCTTCAGTGGATTGCAAACGGCGATGTAATCAAAACCGTTAACGTTGCAAACGGCGGTTCTTATACCCTCAACCTTGACGAAATTGAAGGCGCTGAAAACTATGAATACATCAGAGCCGAGCTCTTTGGCCCCGGCGGTCTCTGCTGCTCACAGGCTTTTGTAATCGATGACGGCAGCGATCTCATCGAAGATGAAGAATTAACCGGTTTTCAGGCATTCATCAACAAGGTAATCAACTTCTTCAAGGGCACAAAGCTCTGGGCTATCATTATCGAAATCACAAGACTTTAATCCTGAAACAAATACCACGGCAGATTCATCCGAGTCAGCCGTGGCTTTTTTATTATATAACAATATATTATTTGCCTACGCAGAAGCGCGAAAATACCTCGTCAACAACCGCCGCCGTTGCCTTTTCGCCCGTAAGCTCGAGAAGCGCATCAATGGCACAGTCAGCACAAACGTTGACTGCATCAAGCGTAACTCCGCCCGTAATTGCGGCAATCGCCTCATCAATATGACCCATCGCTCTGATACAGCACTGCCGTTGCCTTTCACTTGTCAGGCAGGCTGCAGACGGGTCAAATTCGTTTGTCATCATTATCCGGGCAACCGCCTGCTCAAGCTTATCTCTGCCCGCACCCGTTGAAGCCGAAAGCTCCACCGTAAACGGAAATGCTTTTTCAATAACCTCTCTGTCTGCGGCGGCAGGCAGGTCTGCTTTGTTAAGAATTGCAACGCTTTTTTTGGATTTGCACTGCTCAATGATATCAAGGTCATCAGCGTTCAGCGGAACACTTGTATCAAACACTGCAAGCGCAAGTTCTGCCCTCTCAAGGCGGCGCTTTGCAAGGCTGACGCCCATATTTTCAACAACGTTTTCGGTTTCTCTGATACCTGCTGTGTCTGCAACTCGCAGAATGATTTCACCAAGCATAATTCTTTCTTCAACAACGTCACGGGTTGTACCTGCTATGTCGGTAACAATTGAACGCTCATAACCCGTAAGCATATTCATCAGCGTGGATTTGCCGACGTTGGGCTTGCCGACAATAACGGTATCAACGCCGTCTGTCACCGCTCTGCCGCAGTCATAACGGCGAACGATTTCGGCAAGGTCTGCCTTTGTCTTTTCAAAAACAGGCAGCATCTGTGCGGCGCTGATATCCTCAATATCCTCGTCGGGATAATCGACCCACGCCGCAAGAGAGGCGCAAACGCCGATAATCCCGTCGGCGCACTCCCTGATTTTTTTGCTCAGGTTGCCGTCAAGCGTATTAAGTGCGGCGGCGGCAGCCTGCTTGCCCGAAGCGCCGATAAGCGCCATAACGCTTTCACTGCCTGCAAGGTCAATTTTGCCGTTGAGAAAGGCTCTTTTTGTAAACTCCCCTGCTTCGGCAGGCTCCGCACCCGCATCAAGCACAGCTCGGAGCGCTCTTTTGGTTATGTAAAGACCGCCGTGACAGCTTATTTCGCAAACGTCTTCACCTGTATAACTTTTGGGCGCACGAAAAACGAGGCAGACCGCCTCGTCAATTTTTTCGTTATTATCATACACTCCGCCGAAAGCGGCTGTATATCCTTTAAAATCACAAAGATTTTTGCCGCCCACGGGTCTGAATACCTTTGCTGCAATTTCAAGCGCATTTTCGCCCGAAATACGGATTGTTCCTATTCCGCCGGGTGCGTTTGGGGTTGCAATTGCGGCAATTGTTCGGTTGCTCATACGTTATTTCCTTTCATTCGCAAACAAGAGGAATTCTTTTGCCTGTAATTCGCTTGGCAATACGCGAAAAAGCAAGCGTTGAAGGCGAAAATTCGCCCGGGTTATTGCCTGTTACCGAGCAATAACCAAGATTCGGGTCACGGGGCACAATGCCGAGAAGCTGAACGCCTGTTTCGTCAATGCACTGGTCAATGTTGAGAAGCTTATGTTTGCAAACAGGCTTGACTTCAAACATATTGATAATCAGCTTTACGTCGTTTATCCCCATTTTGTAAAGCTCATCAAAAGCTCTGCCGCAGCTTCTGACGCAAACGCTGTCAGGCGTTGAAACAACAACTGCTCTTTCTGCGCCTGCGGCGGCAAGCTCAAATCCCCTGTCTATGCCCGCAGGAGAATCTATCATAATATAGTCATAGTCGGGTTTAAGCATTTTTATCATAGCCGCCACGGATTCGGGAGTGAAGGCACTGTTGAATCTCGGCGGAGCGGCAAGCAAATCAACGTTTCCTCTGACTATTGCCTGCTCTTTGGTGCATCTTTGGAGCAAAAGGTCTCCCCAGTCAAAAACAACCTTATCACTCACGCCAAAAAGCAAATCGAGCGAGCGCAGACCGATATCACAATCAACCGCAAGCACCTTTTTGCCGCAGGCGGCAAGGGCTCTGCCGACCCCTGCGGTGAAAGAGCTTTTTCCTGAGCCGCCCTTTCCCGAAGAAACAAGAATTATTTCAGCCATTGGCACAACTCCTTAGGGTATAAATGTATTTTCGGGTTGGAAATCTTCAAACGTTCCGCTCTGTGAGAAATAAAAATCACAGATTTCAGCAACAACTGGAGCAACGTAAACGCCCGACGTCATACCTTCACCGACAACCGCAATTGCGATTTCGGGATTCTCATAAGGCGCAAAGGCAATAAGGAAACCGTTGTTGATTTTTACAGACTGACCCTCAATCTGTCTGATTTCCTGCGACGTACCTGTTTTACAGGCAACCTGAACGGATAAATCATCAAAGTAATCGGCGCAATAGCCTGTTGTGCCTACCTTGAGCATTCCCCTTTTAACAGTATCCAGCGTTTGGGCGGAAATGCCTGTTTCGGCAACGATTTCGGGCTGAGTTTCATATATCGTCTGTGAATAATCGTAACTCTTTACGCTCTTCACAAAATGTGTTTTGTATCTTGTGCCGCCGTTTGCAATGGTGGCGGTGTAGTTGGCAAGCTGAATGGGTGAGAAGAGGTTGCCTGCCTGACCGATTGCCGACTGAACGGTGAAACCGGGCAACCATGTCTGACCAAGCGAAGCACGGTATTCAGGACTGTCCAGTACGCCCGTTGCCTCTGCAAGCTCACAGCCTGTTTTTGCGCCAAGACCAAAAAGAATACGGTATTCGTTCATCTTTTCAATGCCGATATTTTTGCCGACCTCGTAGAAGAACGTGTTACAGGATTCATCAATCGCATTAACAACGTTAACGTTGCGGTTATCGTGGTGCTGTTCGCACTTGAAGTGCTGACCGAGATATTCATAGCTGCCCGAGCAATAAACCGTTGTATCCTCTGAAATTTCGCCGCATTCAAGCGCCGCAACCGCAACAGACGGTTTCATTGTGGAGCCTGTTGCGTAAGTTGAAAGCAAAGCTCTGTTCCACAGCGGAGAACCCGATGCCGTGTTGAGCTGGGCAACGTTTTCCGCATAGGTTGAAACGTCATAGGTCGGGTAGGTAGCGCAGGCAAGAATTGCGCCCGTGTTGCAGTCAATAACCACAACCGCACCTGCATCCTCAACCACGTTTCCTCTTGTGACAGCATAGTCAACAAGAGCATCTTTCAGAGCATCCTGCGCAACCTGCTGCAGGGGTGCATTTATTGTCAGAATAACGTTGTTGCCCTGAACAGGAGCCGTTGTTACCTCCGACGTTCTGTTACCGTCAGCATCAATAAAAACGGTTTCAACGCCGTCAACGCCTCTCAGATAATCTTCCATTGCGTATTCGATGCCGCTTTTGCCGATCATATCGGTGATTTTATAGCCGAGGTCCTTTTTCTCTGCATATTCCTCGGCGTCAATTGCACCCACTCTGCCGAGAATGTGCGGTGCAAGCTTACCGTCAGCATAATTCCTGACAGGGTCAACCCTTACGTCAACACCTTTATAAAAACCGCTGTTTTCTTTGATAAGAGCCACGGTTTCATCGGGCACGTCTGTTGCAAAAACGTAGGGTGTTCCGATTCTGAAATATATGCGCTTCATTCCGTAGCAGACAGACGCAATTTTGCGTGCCTCCTGCGGAGAATATTTTTCAAGTGAATAATTAGCAACCAGAGTGTCAAGACAGTTCTGAGCGGTTGCGTATTCGTTGAGCTTGAGCATATCGTTGCTCTTCATCTCTTTGATAAGCTCTTCAGAGTCCTCTTTATAAACAATATTACCGTTTTCATCAAAAACAAGGGGAAGAATGTCGACCCATTCAAGCGAATTTTCTTCAAAATGCTTGATAAGGCTTAAAATGATTTCATTTCGCATCGCCTGCTCATCAGCCGACGGAAAATAGGCTGCATCAAAAACAATGGTATAACCCTGCGTGTTATAGATGAGCGGAGTTCCGTTGCTGTCAACAATTTCGCCTCTTGCGGCGGCAATTGTTGCCGTTTTCTCTGATATTGCAAGGCTTGCAGCGTTATATTTTTCGCCGTCAATAATCTGAACCTTAACAAGGTCGAATATGAAAAACACAAAGAAAAACAGGATGACACAGACCGAAACAATCCGTCTTGCCAGAGTTATTTTAACGTGCACCGTCTGCATCTCCTTTCATCAAATAATAAATACTGAATACTGCACTAAAGCTATTCTTCAACAAAAATCTTTTCGACTGCTCTTATAAAAATAAACGTAACGGGCAGCAACACAATCGTATAAGCAATACCGGGCAGGTAATAACGCCAGAGCATAAACGCCGCCATATCAAGACCGCCGACTATATAATGGAAAAACCAGTATCCGATTTCGTATACGGGCACAAAAATAACCGTCAGCAAAAGCGCCGTTACTATGTTGTTACGCATTATCGTATTTATAAGCGTGCCGCAGATAAAACCGACGGTAAGCAAAAACAAGGCGTTGAAGCTTGCGCCCGATGCGTGCATATCCCAGAGCGCACCTGCAAACAAACCGAAAAACATACCTGCAACGTCACGCTCAAACATCGCAATGCATATAACCGCAGGTATAAGCAACAAAGCCCTGACTCCGAATATCTGCGGAAAGAAGCCTTCGGTGTTCTGAAGCACCGAGAGCACCAGCAGAATCAAAGCAAGGCTGCCCCGTCGCAATATCAACTTTTTGCGTTCGGTTTCCATTGTCATATCAATCTTTTGTCTGAACAGACTGACCGTCAAACGAGGTTATAACAAAAACATCAGTCAGCTTATTGAAATCAACGCCCGGTTTTATGATTGCGCTTGCGGAAATATCAACCGTTGCGTCAACCACGTCAACAACAGTGCCGATAATAAGGTCTCTGGGAAAAACTCCGCCGATACCCGACGTGCACACAACACCGCCTGTTGTTATTGCCGTTGACGCCTGGAGACCCGGCATCTGACAATGACCCTCTCTTGCAAGCGAAACGCTTGAGGTAACGTAACCCATATCACGGGTTCTTACCTCATAAGCACTCACGTTAACGTCGGGGTTAAGAATTGTGCTGACGGTGCACTGGGTCGGAGTTACGCTTTCAACAACACCCACAAGATAATTACCGTAAATAACGGGGTCATCCTTGCTGATGCCGCTGATTGAACCTCTGTTGAGCGTAAAATATCCGAGCTTGTCGGCAGCATCCCTGCCGATAACCGCAGCTTCAACAAACTCATAGTCGCTGTGCTCTTCTTTAAGCTCCAGAAACTCCTGATAAAATTTGTTTTTCTGCTTTGCCTGCTCATAATCAACAAGCTGATCGGTAAGAGTATCAACCTTTTTCTCAAGCTCATCAACCTTTGCGGAGAGAGCAGATGAGGATTTGAATGAAATGGGCAAATCCTCAAACTGCGCCGCAATATAGGTTGAGAGCCTTGTCAGCGGACCGAAAACAAAGCTCACGGCGCTGTTAAAGGGCGATGAGCCGCTTCTTGACACAAGCGCAAAAACTGAGCCTGCCATCAGGGCGGCGGCAACAACCGCAAATATTTTAAATGCCGTGCTCTTAAAAAAACGGACCATCAGATTGCTCCTTATGAATTACGTAATCAGATATATTTCTTGTTGCTGATAATGTTGAGATTATCGTTTTCAAGGCAGATACCCGTACCGTCAGCAACACAGTCAAGCGGATTGACCGCAACGTTTACGGGAATCTTCGTTTCAGCCGCCAGAAGCTTATCAAGACCTCTGAGCAGTGCGCCGCCGCCTGTAAGCATAATGCCGTGGTCAATGATATCGGCAGCAAGCTCGGGAGGCGTTTTTTCAAGAGTGGACTTAACTGCATCAACAATCTGTGTAACGGTATCTGCCATAGCCTCTCTGATTTCTTCGGAGGTGATATCAACGTTCTTGGGCAGACCGTCCATAAGGTTTCTGCCCTTTATGTTCATTGTACCTTCACCCTCATAAGGATATGCGGAACCGATTTTGATTTTGATATCTTCTGCGGTTCTTTCGCCGATAAGAAGGTTATATTTTTTCTTGATGTAAGCAATGATTGCTTCGTCAAAGTTATCGCCTGCAACGCGGCAGGAGTTTGCGGTAACAACGCCGCCGAGTGAGATAACGGCAACCTCTGCAGTACCGCCGCCGATATCAACAACCATACTGCCTGTTGCTTCGCTTACGGGCAGACCTGCACCGATAGCGGCAGCCATGGGTTCTTCGATGAGGCTTACGTATTTTGCGTTTGCAGCCTTTGCTGCGTCATAAACTGCCTTTCTTTCAACCTCCGTAACGCCCGAAGGAATGCAGATAAGCACTCTGATGCGTGCAAAGGGATGGCGCTTTGTTGTTCTTTTGATGAAAGATGCAATCATTTCTGCGGTAATTTCGAAATCCGCAATAACGCCGTCTTTAAGGGGACGGACAGCAATAATTGAGCCGGGTGTTCTGCCTATCATTTCTTTTGCTTCGCTGCCGACTGCAACCACTCTGGGCGGATTGCTCTTCTGGTCAACGGCAACAACAGAAGGCTCTCTGATAACAATGCCCTTGCCCTTAACAAAAACAAGGGTGTTTGCGGTACCGAGGTCGATACCGATATCCTGTGTAAATAACATTTTATTTTCCTCCCGAAAAGCGATTAGTTAACAAATTCGATGGTGTTGAGAATGGCAACGATGCTGTCAATTTCACCTGAAAGGTCACGGTCAGAATTAAGCATACATCTGTAAATTACGCCCTGATGCGAGAAAGTGATAAAACCAAGATAAACGCCTGTTCCGTTAACAGTTGTGTAAGCTGAAACAAAGTTTGCTTCTTCGCCTGCAACGGTCATTGCCTTATTGACTTTGGCTCCGCCAGGATAGAGTTCCATCATTTTGTTGTTATCAGCTTCAACGTCAGCAAGTTTTTCGTCTCTCATTGCTGAAATCGAAACACTGTCGTTTGTTCCGCTTTTTATTATATTAAGCATATCCAGGCTGTAGTTATCTGTCCAGCCGTCGGGGATATTTATGGCAAAGTCCGCCATTTCAATGCGGTTGCCGATAATAATAGCGTTGTCAATGTGTTCAACTCTTGTAACGATTTCACCTTCTTTGTCCTTGACGTTGTTACCTTTTGCATCTGTTACAAGAACAACTGCGTTTCCGCCGTCACCGCGCTGAAGCTTTCCGTTTTCTTCTGTAACAACCGCTGCAACAACCTGTCCCTTTGCGTTTGTTGCAAGTACGCCACCTTCAAACTTGCCTTCTTCTTTTTTACAAGCTGCAAAGCAGGTAAGAATAACCACAAAAGTGATAATTAAAGCAATTGATTTTTTCATAAATAATATCCTTTCGTTTTACCGTAAAATATATGACAAACTCAATTAAACCGAGTTTTATCGCTTAAATAAACCGAACTTAACCGTTCAGCGCCTTAAAGGCTTTTTTGTTGTTTGCATAAAGAGTTTTATAAACCTCATAGTTGCGGTCATAAACCTCTTTGTTTGCTGCGTTGGGTTTGAACGTTTTCTTTGCAGGGATAAGCTTCTTTGCGTCGGAAACGCTGTCAATCATTCCGAGACCCACAGCCATAATAACCGCTGCGCCGACTGCGCCAACGTTCTGCGGACTGTCAACGGTTTCAACCGTTCTGCCCGTAACGTCGGCAAGAATCTGGCAGGTTACGTCTGAAAGTGCGCCGCCGCCCACAAAGCGGATAACCGATGACGTTTTGATTTTCTTATCCTGTGTTTCAAGGAACCAGCGAAGGTGCATACAAACGCCCTCAAGCACCGACCTGATAAGCTCGGTTTTGCCTGTTTCAAGGCTTACGTTGAAGAACATTCCCCTTGCGTTGGGATCTTCAAACGGACAGCGGTTGCCGTGAAGCCAGGGAGTGAAAATAACTCCGCCGCTGCCTGCAGGAATTTCGGAAACAACCTTTGACATATAATCGTAAAGGCTGGTGTAAACCGTTTCTGTTGATTCGGCAACGTCAGTTTTCTGCATAAAGATGCCGATTTCGTCAAGAGCAAGGTGGTCTTTAACCCATTCAAGGCATTTGCCTGCCGTTTCAAGCTCGGCAAAATAATTGAACTTGCCCTTCTGTGCGCCGACGATTGCGGCTATCATTGCCGAAGCATCAACAACACTCTTGTCAACAACGGTTGAAACCCAACCCGAAGTGCCTGAATAAGCGTGAGTATCGCCAAGCTCAACGCTGCCTGCGCCAACGCCGATGAGCGATGCGTCACCGCCGCCGCCGAAAACAGCCGTGCCCTCTTTAAGACCAAGCTCTGTGGCTGCCTTTGCGGTCAGACCGCCTGCCTTTTCCGTGCAGTCAATGATTTTTGCAAGGTGATCCGGGTTAACGCCCAGAAGCTTGCAGATTGTGGGGCTCCAGTTTTCGTGACCCTTGCGGATATCATAAAGCAACGTACCGAAAGCGGAGTCTCTTGTCATAACGTACTCCCCTGTCATACGGCTGATTATGTATTCCTTAACGTCGAGCCACTTATGAATCCTCTTGAAGTTTTCGGGTTCGTTGTCTTTGACCCAATTATATTTCCAGACGGGGTCCTTAACGCTTGCTGAAACAGCACCCGTAATCATAAGCGAAGGCAGAAGCTTAAAAATGTTTGCGCCTGCAATCTGAATGCCGTTTGCAATACCCTCTTTTATCTGCTTCTTTGCACGCTGGTCCATATAGCTGAATGCTCTGTGAACGGGTTTGCCGTCCTTGTCAACAAGAACAAGACCCTGCATCTGTGAACAGAACGAAATACCCTCAACCTGTTCGGGTCTTATATCGCAGTTATCAAAAATTGTTTTGGTTGTTGAGCAGATGGCTGCCCACCATTCGTCGGGGTCCTGCTCTGCACCGCCGTCAGGCAAAATATAAAGATCATAGCCTTCCATTGCCGCACCGACAAGCTTTATCGTTTTTTCAATTTCAAAAAGACAGCTTTTTACTCCGGTTGTTCCTATATCGTAGGAAATAACATATTTTTTGCTCATATTTTCCTCCTTGAAACTGTATTATTCGTCATTTGTTCATTCTGCGTCTTCGGGAATTTTACAAACGTCAACCCATTCTGCCGCTTGCGAGCTTTCAAAAAGCTCCTCGCAGCTCAGTCTGACTGCGCTGCCCGCACTGCCTGCGGCAGGGAAAACCGACTCAAAGCGTTTGAGCGATTGATCAAGATAAACGGTGACACCTTCGTTGACCGCAAACGGACAAACTCCGCCGACAGGATGACCGACAAGGTCAATCGCCTCCTGTGCGGTAAGCATTTTTGCCTTTGCACCGAATTTGTCTTTGTATTTACGGTTATCGATTTTTGCATCACCCGCCGCAACAACAAGAATAACGGCTTCATTCACTTTGAAAGAAAGCGTTTTTGCTATTCTTGCAGGAATAACGCCAACAACGGCGGCTGCAAGCTCAACCGTTGCCGTGGATTCGCTGAACTCTGCAATTCTGTCAGCATAGCCGAATTTCTGAAGATATTCTCTGACCGCCTGAACCGACATTTTTTCAACCCTTTCTCTTTTTGTGAAACGCAACCGAAAACGGCTACTAAAACCCTATTATCCTATTATGATGTTTATTATAAATACTTTTAAAGAGAATTACAAGGGTTTATTTTATTTTTTATGTAAAAAGTGTGTAAACAATTTTAGTTGCAGCTATTGTTTGACAAGACTTGACAAACAGCTTATGCGGAATTAAAATTTCTTTGAAAGAATGTTTTGTGCGGTGCAGGACGCTGCGGCATTTTGAGAGCAATCCGTCCTGCACCGAGTACGAAAGGGTGTTTTTTATGATAAAAAAGATGCTGGAAGAGCTTAATGTTCCTTCTCCGCTTGAAATTTGCGGCGAAAAAGTAAAAAGTGTTGAGGAATGGAAAAAAATCAGACCTCTTGTTCTTAAATCGATGCTTGAAAACGAATACGGTTATCTGCCCGAAGAGCCGAAAAACATTGAATTCAACGTCACCGAAAACGAAAACGGACGCTTCTGCGCAAGCAAAGCAAAATATTATACCGTTGAAGTTTCATGCACCGTTAACGGCGAAAATTTCACTTTTCCGTTTTCATACGTTTATCCGAGCAAGGGTGACAAATTCAAAACTTTTGTTGTGATAAATTTCAGACCCGATATCCCCGATAAATACATTCCCACAGAAGAAATTATCGACAACGGATTCGGCTGTGCTTCGTTCTTTTATAAAGATGTAACAAGCGACGACGGCGACTTTTCAGACGGACTGGCAGGCTTGATATATAAGGATTCCGAGCGTTCCGAATACTCCTGCGGCAAAATTGCAATGTGGGCGTGGGCGGCGATGAGAGTTATGGATTTTCTGCAGACCCGCAACGAGGTTGACAAAGAAAATATCTATGTTGCTGGTCACTCCAGACTCGGCAAAACCGCACTGCTTACAGCAGCTGTTGACACCCGTTTTTCGGGCGCACATTCAAACTGTGCAGGCTGCAGCGGCGATTCGCTCAACAGGGGAAAGGTTGACGGAAACGAATTCATAGGCGACATTCTTGACCGCTTCGATTATTGGTTCTGCGAAAACTACAAAAACTACCGCGACAGGGACAATGAAACGCCGTTTGAGCAGCATTTTCTGCACGCTCTTATTGCCCCGAGAAAGGTGCATATTTCTTCAGCACTTGAGGACGTCTGGGCAGGACCTGAGCTGCAGTTTTTATGCTGCGCCGCAGCATCAGAAGTCTTTGAAATCTATGGAGAAAAAGGTTTTGTATATAACGATTCCGATTTTCTTAAACCGAAATATCTGCACGAGGGCAGGGTGGGACTCTGCACCCGTGAAGGCACCCACTATTTCAGCCGTGACGACTGGCACGGAATTTTTGATTTCTTTAAATAAAAGCTTTTGGAGCGGAGAAATTCCGCTCCTTTTGATTTGTTCAGTAAATGATAAAAGACGGAGAACGCTGATTCGTTCTCCGTCTTTTATCGGATGGCTCTGACATTGTTGCTCACAAATGCAGATGTATGGGTATACCATACATTGGAATTATATCCTCTTTTGTTTCAAAGGTCAATAGTTTTTTAAAAAATAGCCATTTTTTACCCGTTTTTTATTGTTTTTTGCTTTTTCGTCCTTAATTTAAGGCTGTGAAGTCTGAACTGCCGTCGAAGCTGCCGTTGTTGCAACGGTTGCAGATTCGGTCGCTTTTTCAAGGAACTGAGAGCTTACCCAACCTTGATATTTGCCGTATTTGACATACGCCCAACCGCCGTCATAGCTTGATACAATTACAGTGCTGCCGTTCGGAATCATTGCGATTCTTGTTTCACCGTTAGGCTCGTTTCTCATATTAAGGGGACTGCCGGACGTTTTGACAACGTAGTTGCCCGCTTCAATTGCAGCGCCGCCCTGAGCAGAATCTTCGTTCTCCTTGGTTGTATCCTCTTTAAGCGCACTCTTATCAACCGTAATCTTACCCCATTCGCCGTCTTTTTTGGCTATATAGCTACCGTTTTTACCGGGAAGAATTGCTTCAAAAATAAAGTTGATAACTGTTTCACCCGAGGTGTCAATAACACCGTATTTGCCGTCTTTTTTTACGGGTGCAAGTCCGTCACGGAATGCAAATGCACACTCTTCGCCCATAACGTCAAGCTCGCTGACAGACTCATATTCAAAATCAATCTGAGTAACAAAATCGGCATTGATATAACCCCAGCTGCCGTCTGCGCAAACAGCTGCATAATCGCCGTGGAAATCCATTGCCTTATCGTAACGCAAATCGGTTTCAAGACCGAGATTTTTGTTGATATATCCCCATTTGCTGCCCTGTGAGGCAGGTGTTGAAACAGGGTAAAAACCGTTGCTCAGAGCCACTTCGCTCGTTTTTACCTTGCCTATGTAGCCTCTTTCTCCGTGCCACGCAAGGTAGTCGTAGGTTTCTTCCCAATATGCAGTTTTTTCAGGCTCTGTCAGACCGTGATACTGTCTTGACGAAACCGTTCCCGTTTTTGCGTCAACCAGAAGCGTATATTCCGAAATCGGCGTTTCAACTATGTATCTTTTGCTTCTCCATGCATCGCTTACAACGTAAAAGCTGTCGTGCTTCGCCTCTTCCGTAACAGTGCCATCAAAGGTCATTATGCCCTTTTTGCCGCTGTCGGAATCGGTGAAAATTATCAGCTTTTCGTCAAGAACCTGTGCCTCTTTGATGAATTCAAAGCCTTCTGTTGACCAGGCGCTTTCGCCTATGCCGATTTTCACTTCTTCTGCCTTGTCTTTTTTGATATGGACAATAATCAGCACGGCAACCACCACAACGGCAACCGCCGCAATAACGCTGAGCGCAATTATAAGCTCCTTGGGTACTTTAGGCTTTCTTCTGAACTGAATGCCCTGAGTCATAGCTTTCCTCCGTTCGATTTACGGTTTTTATTGCAGAGTATCCTCTTCCACGATATGGATTATATCACATTGTTTCATAAATCGCAATTACAAAAGGGTGACAAAAAGGTTAATTTTTAATAAAAATCCGATTTTTCTGTTCATAATTATTTAATTCTTGGCGTTGCCGTTTTATTCGCAACTTCAAAAACATTCTCAACAGCTCAAAAATCTCTTGACTATTTATGATAAAAGATTTATATTATATAAGAACAGTATTCAGGTGAGTACGAATTTAAGGAGGAATAAATTAATGAAAGTGTTTATGATTGGCGGCACAGGTCTTCTCGGCTGCGAAGCCGCACGCATCTTTCTCGAAAGAGGTCATGCAGTTAAGAGCGTTGCTCTTCCCCCTCTTCCCGAAGGCGCTCCCATTCCCGAAGCTATGGAGCTCGAATTCTGCAACATTTATGAAAAGACGGACGACGAAATCAAAGCTATGATGCAGGGTTACGATTGCTTCGTTTTCGCTGCAGGCATTGACGAAAGAGTTGAATT